>JBHEPB010000023.1:0-7544 GCA_046260515.1 Binatia bacterium | reverse complement strand
GGGTCCCGCCGAGGTGGTGGCCTGCACCTTCCACTTCAACGAAGGCATCGCTCCCGCCGCGCGGGACTTCTCCATCGAAATCCTCGACGCCACCGGCACCGACGGCGAGAACCTGGTTCCCGCACCGGTGATGCGCGTCGTCGTCCGCTAGGCGGGGGGCGCCGGGTCGGGAGCGCCCTGTCCAGGGCGATCCCCTCCGCCCGATTTCCCGAGGCAGCGTCCTTTTCGGTGCTTGCGGCCGCCGCCGCAATGTTATTACAGTGGTTACATGGCCACGACGACCCTGAAAATGGCAAGGATCGGCAACTCGCGGGGCGTGCGGCTGCCGGCGGCTGTGATCAAGCGCTACCGCTTCGGGGAGACGGTGCTCATGGAGGAACGAAGCGAGGGCATTCTGCTGCGTCCGGCTGCCCCTGCGGTCGAGAAGCTGTCCTGGGAGGAGACCGCTGCCGAGATGGCAGCAAGCGGCGAGGATTGGAGCGACTGGGAGGCCACGGCGTCGGAAGGCCTCGAGGAGACTCCCTGGGAAGAGGTCGATGCCTCCCCGCCAAAGGCTTCGAAAAGAAGCTCCCGCGGACCGAAGACCAAGTAGGCGCAGGTGATGACGCGTTACGAGATTCGCTGGGTGAACTTGGATCCCGCGAGGGGCGCCGAGATCGCAAAGACCCGACCGGCGGTGATCGTCAGCCTCGACGTCCTGAATCGGCGTCTGCAGACGGTGACCGTTTGCCCGCTGACCAGCCAGCTTCGACCGGCCTGGCGCTCGCGTGTGACGGTCCGGTGCGACGGCCGCGCAGCCGACATTGCCGTGGACCAGATCCGCACGCTCAGCAAGACCCGGCTCGGTGCCAGGCTGGGCACCCTCGATGACGACGAAGCCGCGGCCCTGCGCCGGGTGATCGCCGAGATGTACGGCGAGTAGACCCCCGCCGCCCACGCTTCCCTCCGTCGCCGTTCCGCCGTATGCGCAGCCGACCCGCGGCGCTTGTTCCGCCCCCGCCGCGGGCAGGACGCCGACCATGATCCACACGCTGCGACCCGCCTTTGGACTCTCCTTCGAGGACCTCTACGAGCGCGACGGCCTCGTGAGGCTGGATGCCGCCTTTCTCCAGCGTCTTGACGCCCGCGACGGGGCCCTTGCGGCCCGCCTCGCGGCCGCGCGTGACAACCCCACCGCCCTCGCGCCCAAGGAAGAGTCCACGCTCCTGCTGGATCTGACGCCCCACCTCGACGCCTTCGTCGGCGAACTCTTCGGGATCCAGAAAGACCTGGCCGCCCTCGAGCAGCGTCACCGCGACCTCGCTCCCCTGTTCGAGATCAAGCGCCAGTTCGTGCAGCGAAGGCCCGTCAGCGGCGTGCCGGCGGCCGAGGCCGCGGCCTTCGACGGCGAGGCCCTCACGAAGGCCATGACAGCCGTGCTCGGCATCGCTCCCGACCCCGACGTCGAGGCTTTCGAGATCGCGTTTGCGGGCGCTGTGGCCCGCTGGCTGAGCGCCGGCGACGAGATGAAGCCCAACGTGGAACTGGCCACGCGCTACGCCGCCTGGGCCCTGCACTCGCGCAAAGGACGCCTGCGCCACGAGGAAGGTGTCCTGTTCAGGGTTCCGAAGAAGACCGATCCGATGAGCCTCCTCCAGCACAGCGTGCGCTCGGAGCAGGACGGCGTCGTGTCTTTTGCCATCGACCCCGACCACCAGCGCTATCGCGAAGGCTTCAACCTCACCGACCCGGGCACGGACCTGGTCGGCGCCCTCGACCAGGCCAACTACTGCATCTGGTGCCACAACCAGGGCAAGGACTCCTGCTCGAAGGGCCTGCGCGAGAAGTCGGCGGCGGATGGAAGCGTCGGCGTCTTCAAGAAGTCGCCCTTCGGCGTCAACCTGGCCGGTTGTCCGCTTTCCGAAAAGATTTCCGAGTTCCACACGGCCAAGGTCGAAGGGCACGCGATCGGCGCCCTGGCCATCATCGTCGTGGACAACCCGACGGTGGCCGCCACCGGTCACCGCATCTGCAACGACTGCATGAAGTCCTGCGTTTACCAGAAGCAGGAGCCGGTGGACATTCCCCAGGCCGAGACGCGCACGCTGAAGGACGTGCTCGGCCTGCCGTGGGGCTTCGAGATCTACTCTCTGCTGACGCGCTGGAATCCGCTGAATCTGGCGCGGCCGTTCCCCAGGCCCGACAGCGGCCGCAAGGTTCTCGTCGTCGGTCTCGGCCCCGCCGGTTTCGGGCTTTCGCATCACCTCGTGCAGGACGGACACACGGTGGCCGCCATCGACGGCCTCAAGATCGAGCCCCTTCCCGAAGACATCTGCGGCGTGCGCCCCGACGGCACGCGCGCGCCCTTTGCGCCGATCCGCGATGTGAAGGGCCTGTTCGAGAACCTCGGCGACCGCGTGATGGCCGGCTTCGGCGGTGTGGCCGAGTACGGCATCACGGTGCGCTGGGACAAGAACTTCCTGAAGGTCATCCGCCTGCTGCTGGAGAGGCGCTCGACCTTCTCCATGATCGGCGGCGTGCGTTTCGGCAGCACGCTGGACCTGGACGAGGCGATGACCTTCGGCTTCGACCACGTGGCCATTTGCGTGGGCGCCGGCAAGCCGACGGTGCTCGACATCCCCAACGGCCTGGCCCGCGGCGTGCGCATCGCCTCCGACTTCCTCATGGCCCTGCAGCTCACGGGTGCGGCGCGCCCCGAGTCCATCGCCAACATGCAGCTTCGCCTGCCGGTGGTGGTGGTGGGCGGAGGCCTGACGGCCGTGGACACCGCCACCGAGTCGCTGGCCTACTACGTGGCCCAGGTGGAGAAGTTCGCCTACCGCTATGAAACGCTGGTGAAGGACTACGGCGAGAAGTCGGTGCGCGAATGGTGGGACGCCGCCGACGTGGAAGTGGCCGAGGAGTTTCTCGCCCACGCCGCGGCCATTCGCGCCGAGCGCGAGCGCGCGGCCGCTGCCGGCGAAGAGCCGAAGCTGATCGGGCTCCTCCAAAGCTGGGGAGGCGCCACCATCGCCTACCGCCGCCGCCTGGTGGACAGCCCGTCCTACACGCTCAACCACGAGGAAGTGGAGAAGGCCCTCGAAGAGGGCGCGATCTTTTCCGAATGCCTCTCGCCCCTGGCCATCGACATCGACGCCAACCGGTCGGTCGAGGCCATGCGTTTCACGAAGCAAGTGCTCGGCGAAGACGGCAAGTGGACTTCGGCCGGGGAAGTGTGCCTGCCGGCCCGCACCGTGATGGTGGCGGCCGGCACCCAGCCCAACACCGTGCTCGCGCGGGAGGATGAAGAGCACTTCGCGCTCGACGGAAAGTATTTCCGCGCCTGCGACGAGGAAGGCAACCCGACGAGGCCCCAGTTCTCCATGAGCAAGCCCGAGAAGGTGGACGTGCTGCTCAGCCGCTACGACGACGGCCGCTTCGTCAGCTTCTTCGGCGACGTGCACCCTTCCTTCTTCGGCAACGTGGTGAAGGCCCTCGGTTCGGCCAAGCAGGGCTACCCGGTGGTGAGCCGCGTGCTCGCCCGGCGCGCGCCGTCCTCGCGGGAGACCCCGCGCGGCTTCTTCGCCCGTCTGTCCTGGGAGTTCCGCCCCACGGTCGAGCGCGTTGATCGCCTGACGCCGACCATCATCGAGGTGATGGTGCGCGCCCCCGCCGCAGCGCGCCGCTTCCGACCCGGGCAGTTCTACCGGCTGCAGAACTTCGAGACCCTGGCTCCTTCGGTGGGCGGCACCAAGCTGCAGATGGAGGGGCTCGCGCTGACGGGCGCCTGGGTGGACCCGGACAAGGGCCTGGTTTCGACCATCACCCTGGAGATGGGCGGTTCGTCGAGCCTCTGCTCGCTGCTGCGCGAGGGCGAGCCCGTGGTGCTGATGGGCCCCACCGGCATGCCCACCCACATCACGAAATCCGAAACGGTGATCCTGGCCGGAGGCGGCCTCGGCAACGCCGTGCTCTTTTCCATCGGCCAGGCGCTTCGCCGTGCCGGCTCGAAGGTCCTCTACTTCGCGGCCTACAAGAAGGTGGGCGACCGCTACAAGGTGGAAGAGATCGAGGACGCGGCCG
The DNA here is from genome assembly GCA_046260515.1 of Binatia bacterium. Classification (GTDB taxonomy): domain Bacteria; phylum Desulfobacterota; class Binatia; order UBA1149; family CAITLU01; genus DATNBU01. The sequence goes on along the minus strand of JBHEPB010000023.1, from coordinate 3,482 downwards.
ACCTCGTGGTGTGGTGCTCGGACGAGGAGCCGGGATTCACGCCCACGCGCGAGGGCGACAAGACTTTCGTCGGCAACGTGGTGCAGGCGATGCTGGCCTACGCGACGGGCAAGCTCGGCGACGCGCCCATTCCCATGTCGGACGGCAACCGCATCATCGCCATCGGCTCCGACCGCATGATGTCGGCGGTGGCCGAGTCGCGGCACACCATCCTGGCGCCGCACCTGAAGCCCGGCCACTGCGGCATCGGCTCCATCAACTCGCCGATGCAGTGCATGATGAAGGAGATCTGCGCCCAGTGCCTCCAGCCCCACCGCGACCCGGCGACGGGCAAGACCACCTACGTGTTCTCCTGCTTCAACCAGGACCAGGACCTCGACCACGTGGACTTCACGGGGCTGCGCGATCGCCTGGGCCAGAATTCGTTGTCGGAGAAGCTAACAACGCGCTGGATCCGGCGCTCCCTGGAGCTGGAGGGCTGAGCGGCCCCGGCGCGGCACGGCGCCCGCCTGACAGGAGAGCGACGTCTTGATGGAACTCTCGCCCGAGCTTCTCGTTCTGCGCAACTTCTTCATTGCGCTGCTGATCGGCGCCCTGGTGGGCGTCGAAAGGGAGAAGCGCAAGGCGGCGAAGCACGAGATCGCCTTCGGAGGGCTACGTACCTTCATCCTCTTCGCCCAGGCCGGCGCCGTCTCGGCCTGGTTGTCGGTCGAGCTGGCGATGCCCTGGCTCTTCGTCCTCACCGTCGCCATTGTCTCGGTGGTGGTGGTCGTCGGCTATTTCCTCGAGAGCCGCGTCCAGCCGGATTCGTTGGGGCTGACGACCGAGATGGCCTCCATCACCGTCTGCCTCCTCGGCGGCGCGGTGATGTTCGGCTACGCCGAGGTCGCGCTCGTGCTGGGCATCGTCACGGCCTCGGTGCTGGCCTTCAAGCAGCCCTTGCACGGCGCCGTCGCGTGGCTGGGGATGGACGACATCCAGGCCGCGCTGAAGCTCCTGATCGCTACCTTCATCGTGCTGCCCTTGGTGCCGCGCACGACGGTCGACCCCTGGGGCGCGATCAACCCCCACGAACTTTGGCTGCTGGTGATCGTGATCTCGGCCCTCTCGCTGGTCGGCTACGTTGCCGAGCGCTGGCTGGGGCGCACGCGCGGGGCGCTGATGACGGGACTGGCCGGCGGCCTGGCCTCGTCCACCGCCGTCAGCGTGGCCTTCGCCCGCGAGAGCCGTATCGAGGACGACGAGGCGTCGGGCTATGCCCAGGCCGCCGGCATCCTGCTGGCCTGGAGCGTGATGTTCGTGCGCATCATCGTGGCCGTGGCCATCGTCCACGCCGGACTCGTCGCGAGCGTGGCGGGGCCCTGCGTGGCGATGGCGGCCGTGTCGGCGGCGGGCGCCCTCTTCTTCGCGCGCGGGGCTTCCACCCGCGGCGGCGAGGCCGCCGGCGCCGTGGAAGTCCCCCTGGCCAACCCCTTCAGCATCTGGGAGGCGATCAAGTTCTGCGCCCTCTTCGCCGTGGTGCTGCTGGTGGTGAAGATCGTGTACCTGCGCTTCGCGGCCGAGGGCCTCTACGTGGTGGCGGCCCTGGCCGGACTTTCCGACGTGGATGCGATCACGCTGACGATGGCGCGCCAGGCCCTGGACGGGGCGAACGCGGGCATCGCCGTGAAGGCCATCCTGGTAGCGGCCCTGGCCAACACCGTCTCCAAATACGGCCTGGTCGCCGCCCTCGGCAGCAAACGCCTGCGGCTGCGCCTGCTGCCCGTGGCCGCCGCCATCCTCGCCGCCGGCCTCGTCGCCCTCGCTCTCTCGTGAAACCCGGGACAGGTACGGGTTTTCGCGGAGCGGAAACCCGTACCTGTCCCGGGTTTTCCTGCGGGGGGCGCTGGCCTAGGATCGGGACGCACCCGCGGAGGTGACCATGTTCGAGTCCGCCGAGATCGGCAGCAAGGTCGAGAAGAAGACGTACGCCGAGAGGGTTCCCGTGCTGAGGGAGCAGCTCCTGGCCCAACAGCGCCGCCTCGCCAACGCGCCGCTGTCGGCCATCGTGGTGATCGGCGGCGTCGAGGGCGCCGGCAAGAGCGAGACCCTGAATCTTCTTCACGAGTGGATGGACACGCGCGGGCTGGAAAGCCACGCCGTCCTCCCTGCCACCGACGAGGAGAGGGCGCGGCCGCCCATGTGGCGCTTCTGGCGTGTGCTGCCCGCCAAGGGGCACCTCGGCATCTTCCTGGGCTCCTGGTACACGGGCCCCATCCTCGCGTCCGCGCTCGGCGACGAGAACCGCGCCGACCTCGACGAGCACCTCGACCGCATCCTCGAGTTCGAACGCATGCTCGTCAACGAAGACACCGTGCTCATCAAGCTCTGGCTCCACATCGAGGAGAAAACCCAGGGCCGCCGCCTGGAGAAACTCGCGACGGATCCCGAACAGAGCTGGCGCGTGACCAAGCTCGATTGGCGCTACTTCAAGCACTACAAGCGATTCCGCGGCGTGAGCGAGCATGCCCTCGCCCGCACCAGCACCGCGGAGGCACCCTGGCACGTCATCGAGGCCACCGACCGCAGGCACCGCGAACTCACGGTCGGCACCATCGTGATGGAGGCCCTGCGCGAGCGCCTCGACCGCATCGACGCTGCGCCCGCGCCCGTGCTGAAGCCGGACCTGTCGGTTCCGAAGTCCATCAGCGTCCTGCGCGCCCTCGACCTGACGAAGAAGCTCGACGACAAGACGGCCGACCGTCGCCTGCTGCGCTACATGGGCGAAGTGGCGCGGCAGACCCGCCGCCTGGACGAGGAGAAGCGGTCTCTCCTTCTCGTCTTCGAAGGACCCGACGCCGCCGGCAAGGGCGGCGCGATCCGGCGCCTGACGCGGGCCGTCGATGCGCGCCGTTACCGGGTGACACCCTTCTCGGCCCCCACCGACGAGGAGGCCGCTCGGCCCTACCTCTGGCGTTTCTGGCGCAACGTCCCGAGCCAGGGACGCGTGGCGATCTTCGACCGCTCCTGGTACGGCCGCGTCCTCGTCGAGCGTGTCGAGGGCCTTTGCCCCGAAGAGGACTGGCGCCGTGCCTACGCGGAGATCAACGACTTCGAAAGGGAACTGGCCGACTTCGGCGTGGTCCTGGTGAAGTTCTGGCTGTGGATGTCGCCGGAGGAGCAACTGCGGCGCTTCCAGGATCGCCACGCCACGGCCTACAAACAGTACAAGCTCACCGAGGACGACTGGCGCAACCGCAAGAGGTGGGACGCCTACGAGGCCGCCGCCTGCGAGATGATCGAGAGGACGAGCAGCGCGGCCTCCCCCTGGACCCTCGTGGAAGCCGACGACAAGAACTGGGCCCGCGTCCGCGTCCTCGAAACCGTCGCCAAAAAACTCGGGGGCTGAAAACCCGGGACAGGTACAGGTTTCGCGAAGCGAAACCTGTACCTGTCCCGGGTTTTCAGCGGCGCCACCAGGCGGCGAGGGCGCTGCCGATGAC
>JBHEPB010000364.1:0-24090 GCA_046260515.1 Binatia bacterium | reverse complement strand
GGGTTCCAGGCGTGCATCGCGGCCACCTTACTCCTTCCGGTCGCGACTGCCTGCGACGATTCGTCGCGCGTCCTCGTTCGGGGCGGTCTTGAACGGCCTATCAGCGCGTGCAATTGGACCGAGGCGATCGAGGCCGGGGGGAATGATGACCAACGCCGGAAGAAAGCAGATTCGCGTGTCGGCGCCGGCCGCCGCGGCAGCCTTGCTCTGCTTCGCTTCCTTCTTGGCGTCCTGCCGCGGCGCCGGAGAAGAGGCTCCCGTCGCCCCGGAGCCTCCCGCACTGGCTCGCGGCTCCGTTCCCAACATCATCCTGGTCACCGTGGAGTCCCTGCGTCCCGATCGCGTGGGGGTCTATGGAGGGAAGAGCCGTTCGCGGCCCGAGGTGCGGCTGACGCCGGTCCTCGACGCCCTGGCCACCGAAGCCGTCGTCTACGAGGATGCCCACTCGGTGACGAGCTGGACCCTGGCCTCCCACGCCAGCCTCTTCACCGGCCTCTACCCGAGCGCCCACCAGACGAGAAGGTCAACGGACCTGCTGGACGCTTCCTACCTGACGCTCGCGGAGAGGCTCCGCGAGCGGGGCTACGACACGGCCGGCGTGGTCAGCGGGCCCTACCTGCGCAAGACCCACAACCTTCACCAGGGTTTCGTGCACTATCACGACGAGATCGCCTCGGAGTCGATGGCCAGTTCCCACGGCGACACGACCAACCCGCGCGTGTTCGAGGCCATGCGCCGGACGATTGACGCGGAGCTCGATCCCTCACGTCCCTTCCTCTTGTTCGCCTACCTCTGGGACCCCCACTACGACTACCTGCCGCCCGGCTCCTATGAAGCGATGTTCCAGGGCGGGGACTGCGAGCCGATCAACGTCCGCAACTACGAAACCACCGAGACGGTGCATCCCGGCATTCGGCCCGGCCAGCTCTCGTACGTGTTCTCGCAGTACGAAGGGGAGATCCGTTGGACGGACCACCACCTCGGGGAGTTCTTCGACTTCCTGCGGGCGAAGGGTCTGTGGGACGACACCGTCGTCATCGTCACCGCCGACCACGGCGAGGAGTTCTTCGACCACGGCGAGAAGGGCCACTACCACAACGTCTACGCGGAGTCGGTGCACGTTCCGCTCCTCGTCAAATACGCCAGGGGCGGCGCCGTGGGCCGCGACCGGCGCCTGGTGAGCCTGGTGGACGTGGTGCCGACGGCCCTCGAGTTGGCGGGTGCGCCGGCAAGCGGCGCCCTGGACGGGCGCAGCCTCCTCGAGAAGGATCCCGGCGCCGGGCGGTCGATCTTCTACGAGCTCCTTTCTGTCTGGAGGGTGACCGACGGGAAGGACACGGAATCAGGGCTGCCCTCCTTCCTGTCGGGCCTGGCGACGTTCTGGAACTTCGTCACTTCGGGAGGCTCCCCGCCTGCCGTGCCTACCCGGACCCAAAGCTGGGAGGGGGTGCGCCGGGGAGATCACAAGCTGGTGGTCTCCGCCGAGCTGGACCGCCGCGAACTCTACGACGTGCGCCGCGATCCCGGCGAGAAGACCGACGTGGCCGCGTCCCACCCCGACCTTGTCCGCGACCTGGAAGAGGAGATCGCCGCGTGGAAGGCCGAGGCCCGGCGCACCGCTTCTCAGTTCCGCAAGGGCGGCGAGGCCGCGCTGACGCCCGAGGAAGCCGAGCACCTGCGTTCCCTCGGTTACCTCCAGTAGAGGCCCGCGCAAAAGGCTGTCGCGGGCCGCGGGAACCCCGTTTGGCAAGTCCACGAAGGCGGATATAGTCCCGCCCGGTGTTCGCCAAGTCCCCTGAACAGGAAGTTCCGGCCATCGTTTCGCCGATCTCGCCGGTCGCCGAGGTGATCGACGAGATCCGCCTCGGCCGCATGGTCGTCCTGATGGACGACGAGGACAGGGAGAACGAGGGCGACATCGTCGTGGCCGCCGAGAAGGTCACGGTCGAGCAGGTCAACTTCATGATCCGCCACGCGCGGGGCCTCATCTGCATGCCCATCACCGAGGGGCGAATGCAGGAACTGGGGCTTCGCATGATGGTGCCGGAGAATACGGCGCCCCTCGGCACCGGCTTTACGGTGTCCATCGACGCCCGCTCCTGCACGGGCGGCGGCGTCACCGCTGCCGACCGCTGCCGGACCATCCGCATGGCCGCCGATCCCGCTTCGGTGGCGGGCGACTTCGTGATCCCCGGCCACATCTTTCCCCTGCGAGCCAGGGACGGCGGGGTGCTCGTGCGCACCGGCCAGACCGAGGGCTCGGTGGACCTGTGCCGTCTGGCGGGGCTCCAGCCGGCCGGGGTCATCTGCGAAATCCTCAACGAAGACGGCACGATGTCGCGCCTGCCCGACCTCGTCCGCTTCGCCCACACCCACGGCCTCAAGATCTCGACGGTGGCCGACCTCATCCAGTACCGCCTCCAGAACGAATCCCTGGTCCGGCGGGTGGCCAGCGCCCGCCTGCCCACCAGGTACGGCGGCGAGTTCACGGCCCACGTGTACCAGTCGAGCGTGGAGGACGGGGAGCACATCGTCCTGGTCAAGGGGACCATCGACCCTGACCGGCCGGTGCTGGTCCGGGCCCACGCCGAGTACCTGCCGGGCGACGTGTTCGCCTCGGCCCAGCGCAACACCGGCGAAGTCCTGCATCGGGCCATGACCCGCATCGCCGCGGAGGGCTCCGGGGTCCTTCTCTACGTGCGCCGCCATCGCCGCGGGGCCGAGATGCTGGGCGAGGGCGGCGGGGGCCCGGCCACCACCAACCCGACGGCCCGCCTGGCCAGCTTCAAGGACTACGGGATCGGCGCCCAGATCCTGAGGGACCTCGGGGTACGGCGGCTGAGACTGCTGACGAATTCCCCGTTCCGCCTGCCCAACCTGGCCGGCTACGGCCTCGAGGTCGTCGAGGTGGTCGGAGTCTGAAGGCCGGGGGCCGCTGGTCCCTCGTTCCGCGGCCTCCGCCGGCATCGTGGCCTGCGTCACCCGGCCTGTCGGAAAAACCATCAGGCCCTAGCTATGACGCGGGCTTTCGGTTACCTACGCATGGTAAACATGGTGTCGGAGCCGGGACGTGTCCCCGCCCGTGATCAGGAGGCCCGCATGAGAAAGTTCACCCTCGCCGCACTGTTCCTGACGTTCGCCGTCGCCCAGGGCGCATCGGCCGCGGAGACCATCGGCTACGTGAAGACGGTCTCCGGCAAGGCGACCATCGTTCGCGACGGTCTCGAACGCAGCGCCGCCGTCGGCGCCCCGCTCTTCGAGGACGACACCCTGAAGACCGGCGAGGAGTCGAGCCTCGGCGTGACGATGAAGGACGGCACCACGCTGTCCGCCGGTCCCGAGACCGAGATCCTCCTCGACAAGTACGCGTACGTTCCCTCGCGCCAGCAGCTCGGCTTCGTGGCGCGAGTCAGCCAGGGCACCCTCGACTTCGTGTCGGGCATGCTCGGCAAGCTCGCTCCGGAGTCGGTGGCCATCGAAACGCCGACCGGCGTCATCGGCATGCGCGGCACCCACTTCGTCGTTCGCGTCGCTCCCGGACAGAAGTTCGCGGACGAGAAGGGCAGCAACCGCGCGAAGAAGGGCTGATTCTGTATCAAGCTGGACTGGGCCGGGACCAAAGGCTGGATCGTCGATGAAGCGCGTTGCGCTGCTGTTCCTTTTGGCCCTGGCCGCTTCCGCCTGCGGGCCCAAGAACTACGTCGTTCTCCTGGATGACCCCGGCGGGGGCTCCGGGAAAGTCATCGTTTCCACTGAGAAGGGCCGCCAGCAACTCGACCAGTCGGGTTCGGCGACCACTTTCGACCGGGCCTCCAAGGCTCCCAGTTCCCCCTGGAAGCTGGAGATCGACAAGATCCGCGAAACCTTCGCCAGGGCCTTCGGCGCCCGGCCGGGCCGCTTCGTCAAGTACACGCTGTACTTCAAGAGCGGCGGCGTGGAACTCGAGCCGGAATCCGAACCCAGGATGAGGGCTCTGCTGGCCGAGGTCCGCAAGCGTCCCGGCATTGACGCCACCGTGGCCGGCCACGCCGACCGCACCGACTCGGATGCGCGCAACGAGTACCTCTCGCTGGTCCGCGCCTACTACATCCGCAACGCGTTGGTGAGGGCGGGCGTCCCCATTGAACGCGTAGAAATCGACTCGTACGGGGAGAGCCTCCCGGCCATCCCCACGCCGGACGACGTGCCCGAGGTCCGCAACCGGCGCGTCGAAGTCACCGTCCGCTGACGCGACGGCGCCGTCCTCATTTTTCGGTGAACACGACGCGGATCCCGGTTTCGCCGCGCCGCAGCCGCGCGAGCTGGAATCCTGCCAGGCCGTCCTTCGGATTGGCCGCCACCAACTCCTCGAAAGCCGCCAGCGCCGCCGGATCCTCGGCGGCCAGCAGGTCGTAGGCCCTGCGGTAACCCTCGACGTCGAGAAGTTCCGCGTCGTACGGCGCCAGGGCTTCGAACACTTCCACCCCGTGGGCCTTGCCCTTGAGCAATAGCGTCCCGGCCGGCCGGCCGAAGAAGTTCTCACAGCGTCCCACCGTGTCGCCGCTTACACAGATCCGCGTTCCGAGCTGGCGGTTGGCCGTCTCGAGGCGGGCCGAAGTGTTGATGGGGTCGCCGAGGGGACGGTAATCGAAGTGCGAGCTTCCGCCGAAGTTGCCCACCACCACTTCGCCCGTGTGGACGCCGATGCGGGTGAGACCGAAGGGGATGTTGCGCGCCATGTGCAGCTCGGAGTACTCGCGCGCGAAGCGGTCCATCGCCAGGGCGCAGCGCACGGCGCGCTCGGGGTGGTCGAGCTGGGTGACGGGAGCCGAGAACAGCACGGCGATGGCGTCGCCGACGATGCGGTCCAGGGTGGCGTCGTGCTCGAAGGCGATGCTCACCATGCCCTCGAGATAGTTGTTGATGATCTCGGTGAGCTCCTCCGGGTCCTCCATGCCTTCCACCATGGAGGTGAAGCCGGCGACGTCGGTCAGCACGAAGGAGCATTCGCGGCGCTCGCCGCCCAGGCGCAGGTCGCCGGGATTCTGGATGAGGTGCTCCACCAGGTTCGGCGACAGGTAGTTGGAGAACACCTCGCGGATCCACTGGCCCTCGCTCTCGGTGGCCAGCTGGCGCGGCACCGTGTAGGCCACGAACGTCGCCAGCAGCACCACGCTCGGATAGAGGGGGTCGGCCAGCACCGACATGAAGCGCCACGCGTAGATCGCGGCGGCGGTGATCACGAGGATGCCGCCGCCGGTGGCGAGCGCGGCCGGCAGCACCCGGCGCCGCGAGCCGAAGGCCAGCATCACCAGCCACGCCAGCACGATCACGAGGGTCTCGAGACCCTGAACCCACAGCGGCCGCGTCGCGAAAACACCGAGCAGCGCCTGCTCCGTGAGCTGGGCGTGGATCTCCACCCCGGGGATGATCTTGCCGAGGGTGCCGAAACGAAGATCCTGGAGGCCTGTGGCCGAGGATCCGAGGTAAACGATGCTTCCCTTCGGGACGAGGTCGGCCGCCTCGCCGGCCATCACCTTCCAGGCCGGAACGTAGCGCTCCGGCACGGGCTCGGTGAGGTACACCAGGGTGCGTCCGAAGGTGTCGGTGGGCAGCTCGTAGCGGCCGATGCGCACGGTGTGGAGGGCGGCTTTCTCGCCGTTGGAGCCCGAGTCGTTGGCGATCAGCGTGTAGTTCGGCGTCCCGGCCGACACGCGCAGCGCCTCGGCGACGAGGCCGGGGTACATGACGCCGTCCTTCTCGACGAGGAGGGGAACGCGGCGCACCACGCCGTCGCGGTCGGGGCTGAAATTGACGGCGCCGTTGCCGGTTGCGGCCTCCTGGAGGGGACCGAGGGAAGCCACGGAACCATGGTAGCGGCTGACGACGATGGGGCCCTGGGCTCCCACGCGCACGTAGCGCCCCTTCTGCACCACCGGCGCGCCGCCGGTTTCCTCGGTGAGGGCGAATGCGGCCACCACGTTGCCACGGCGGAACTCGGCTGCCAGCACCGCGTCGTGGTCGGGCAGGCGACTCAGGATGGTGGCGACATCGGGCTCTTCCTTCCATTCGGCGGCCAGCCAGGCCGGCGACGTGCGGTCGGGTTCGGCGAAGATGAAATCGGAGGCGATGGCGGAGGCGCCGAGGTCGCGCAGGTCGGAGACGAGCTCGGCAACCTTGGTGCGGGGCCAGGGCCACTGACCCAGCTTGGCCAGGCTGGCTTCGTCGATGTCCACGATGCGCACGGGAGCCGGCTGGTAGGGGCGCGGCAGCGAACGCTGGTAGGCGTCGAAGACAGCGTTGTGGATGTCGCCGACGAACCAGGGTTCCGTCAGCTCAGCCCAGAGGCCGCCGAACACGACGGCTGCCGACAGCAGGATGCTGATGCGCCGCAGCTGCTTGGGCCGCTGGCTGGTGGCTTCGCCGGTGGGACTGTTGGCGCCTGAATTGGCCATTGCTGCTCGCTTCCGGCTATTCGACGGAAAGGGTCAGGAAATGGGCGTTCAGCCCGTCGTTGTGCTCGCTGAGGATGCCGAGGTGGGAAAGGTGGCGGAAGCGGTAGCCCACCGACCAGCGGCGGCCGGCTCCTTCGAAGGCAACGCCGAAGCCGGCGTTGTCGCTGAAGTGAAAACTCGAGCCCAGGCCGTAGTTGCGAAGGCCCGTGTAGGCCACGCCGATGCCGAACTCGAGCCAGGGCACCACGCCTTCCCAGCCCAGCGGCCTCAAGTGCACGTAGGGAACGGCGGAAGCCTCGAAGGCTTCGGCATCGCCGAACATGCCTCCGATCATCGGTTCGACGGCCCAGGAGAAGTCGATGCTGCCCTTGGCCAGGAAGTCGTCGATGCAGTCGGCGCCGTCCCAGCGCCAGCGCCAGCCGAGGCCGGACAGCACGAGGTCCTGGGAGGTTCCGGAGGCGTCCTCGTCGGGGGAGTACCCCAGCCACAGCGAGGGGCCGTGGCCGAGCAGGTCGGCGGCGGAGGTGCCCGGCGACGCGAGCAGGGCGGCGACGGCGACGAGGCCCAGCAGGAGCTTTCGGCCCTGGTGGTGGAGCACGGCTCGGGGAGACATCGGGTGCATGGAACATTCCTCCGGGAAGGGGCCTTCCAGAGCGACGGGTCCTGCCGGGAGCCGGAAAAGGTCGCGCCGGGCGGCAGGCTGGGATCTCGGAGCCCGCGTGCTTAGCGGTGCGTCCGCCGACTCGCAAATCCCTGCCTGCTCGGTTACCGTGCGCCGACTCCTGCCGGCGAGGCTGGGGTCGGCTCGGGTTCCTGGTGACACGATCCGCACCTCATCGACGCGACCCCGCATCCTCCTCCACTTCCCTTCGAGGCCGGCTGGCCTCGTGCGCCCTCGCCCTGCTGCTGGTCACGCCGGCCACCGCGCTACTCGCGACAGCAGAAGACGGGTCGGACTCGCCGCCCGCCGCCGCCCTCGAACTCGCTCCGTTCAACGACAAGGCCTTCCTGGCCGCCCGCGGCAAGGGCTCGCCGGTAGGCCTCTACTTCGAAGCCGACTGGTGCGCTCCCTGCAAGGAAATGCACGCCAAGACCTTTCGTGATCCGGCCGTCGTGGAAGCCGCGGCCGGCATCCGTTTCTTTCGCGTGGACATGACCACGTCCGACGCCTACGTGGATCTCGTGAAGAAGAGCTTCCGAGTCAGCGGCGCCCCCACCCTGATCCTGTTCGGACCCGACGGGAAGGAGAGCGGGCGACGCTTCGGCTACATTCCCCCCGACGACTTTGCCGAGTTGCTGGGCAGAAGTCGCGGGCCGTCGGAACGCAGCCGCCAGAGCGGCGCGCCCGCGCGCGCCTAGCGGATTCCTGCCGATGTCTTCCGTCGAACCTGCCGTCAAGAACTCCGGAGCCACCCTCGCCTTCGCCGACCTCGACCTGCCGGGGCCCGTGCGCCGCGGCATCGAGGACGCGGGCTTCACCTGGTGCACGCCCATCCAGGCCGAGACCCTGCCCACGGCCATCACCGGACGCGACATCGCCGGACAGGCCCAGACCGGCACCGGCAAGACGGCGGCCTTTCTCATCGCTGCCTTCACGCTGCTGCTCACCCGGCCGCGGCGCCACCAGGGCGGCGGCTCCTGCCCCCGCGTGCTCATCATCGCGCCCACCCGCGAACTGGCGATGCAGATCTTTGAAGAGGGCAAGCTGCTCGGGAAGCACACGGGCCTTGTGTTGCACGCCGTCTACGGCGGCGTGGACTACGTGAAGCAGCTCGACCGCCTGGCCGAGGGCGTGGACATCCTGATCGGGACGCCGGGCCGGCTCATCGACTACTTCAAACAGGGGGTTTTCACGCTGAAGGACACCGAGGTCCTCATCGTGGACGAGGCCGACCGCATGTTCGACATGGGATTCGTGGACGACCTTCGCTACCTGGTGACGAAGATGCCGCCGGCCACTGAACGCGTGGCTTTCATGTACTCGGCCACCCTCTCCTACCGCGTGCTGGAGCTGGCCTACGAGTACATGCACGACGTCCACCGCGTGGCCATCGACGAGGAGCAGGTGACGGCCGAGCGCGTCGAGCAGCTCGTCTACCACGTGGGTGTCGAGGAGAAGCTGCCGGTGTTGCTCAACGTGCTGGCGCGCGAGCAGCCCACGCGAGCCCTGGTCTTCGTCAACACTCGCCGCGGCGTGCACTTCGTGGCCGAACGACTGGAACGGCACGGCCACCGCGCGGGCGTGCTGGTGGGCGACGTGGACCAGAAAAAACGCATCCGCACCCTGCGCGAGTTCAAGGAGGGCGCCATCAGCATCCTCGTGGCCACCGACGTCGCGTCGCGGGGGCTGCACATCGAGGCCGTCTCCCATGTCTTCAACTACGACTTGCCCCAGGACCCGGAGGACTACGTCCACCGCATCGGCCGCACCGCGCGCGCCGGCGCCTCGGGCAAGGCGTTTTCGCTGGCCTGCGAGCACCACGTGTACTCGCTGGAGGCCATCGAGGAGTTCATCGGCATGCCGGTGCCGCACTCTTTCCCCGAAGCCGAACTCGTGAAGATGCCGAGGCCCCAGCCGCGGGCCCCGCGCGTGGAAGCGGCCCCGGAGGTGGACGCCGGCGGACCGGGCAAGGGGAGGTCGCGTTCACGACACGACGGCGCCGCGACCCCCGCGCAGCCGGCCGCGACCGGAGAAACCGTCAAGGCAGCGGAATCGCTCGCGGAGGAATCCCCCGCGAGCGATTCCGGCGACGCTGCCCCGAAGCGCAAACGCCGCCGCCGTCGCCGTCGCCGGGGCGCCACCACCGAGGGCGGAGAAGGCGGCGAAGCCGGAACGGCTGCCGCCGAGCCGGGCTGAGCCCGCCACGGATTTCCGACGATGACCGCGGCTGCTGAGAAGAACAAGAAGGAACCGGGCGCCGCGCCGGGCCGTTTCCCCGTCGATTTCGACCTCCGAGAGAAACTGAGGCCGGCGGCGCGCTTCCTGTTCCGCCGCTGGTGGCGCGTGGCCGTGCGCGGACTCGACAACGTTCCCGCCGAGGGGCCCGTGCTGCTGGTCGGAAACCACTCCGGCGCCATTCCCGTCGATGCCGCCATGCTGGCCTACGCTCTGGACGATGCCGACAACGAAGCGAGCCCGCGCCGGGTGGCTCGCGTGCTCTACGACCGTTTCGTCGACGGCATGCCGGCCATCGCCGACGTGTACAGGCGCGCCGGCGGCGTGCCCGCCCGTTTCGCGGTGGCCGATGCGATGCTCGCGCGGGGCGAGGCGGTGGTGATCTTTCCCGAAGGCGTGGGCGGCGTCGCCAAGCTGTTCGACGAGCGCTACCGCCTGCAGCGCTTCTCCACCTCGGCCGCGCGCCTGGCGTGGAAGCACCGCATCCCCATCGTCCCCTTCGCCATCGTGGGAGCCGAGGAAGCCTATCCCCTCGTCGGCCGCAGCGAGGACGGAGGCGCGGCTCTCGGCGCGCCCTATCTTCCGATCACGCCCTTCTTTCCCGTGCTCGGTCCGGTGGGCGCCCTGCCCTTGCCGACGCGCTGGAGCATCACCTTCGGCCACCGCATTGCGCTGCACCGCGAGCGGCGCTTCCTGGAAACACTGGACTTCGAGGCGATGACCGAAAGGCTGAGGCGCAGCGTGTCGGTTCTCGTCGAGCGCGGGCTGCGCGAGCGCCGCTCGGTGTTCCTCGGATAAGGCAGCCGCCGTTGGCCATCACCCTCTACAGTCTGGCCGCCTGCCCCCACAGTCGCGCCCTGCGCGAACGACTTCGCGAACGCGGCGCCGGCTTCACCGAAATCGATGTGGGCGAACGGCCCGAATGCATTCCCGAACTGGTCAAGCTGACGCGACGGCGGCGCATCGTGCCGGTGCTGGTGGACGGCGCCCGTGTCGAGATCGCGCCGGAGGGCGGCACCGAGTTCTGAGCGCCGGCGGTGTCGTTGGCCGCGCGGCGGCCGGGCGCGGCCATTCCATCGGTGGCATTGCCCGGCGGCGGACATTCGCCGTACGGTCTCCCACGGAGCCGAGGGTTGCTCCGTCGGTATTGCCCGTGAATACTTACTCTATGCGTATTACCAGCAAGGGGCAGATCACCGTCCCGAAGGCCTTGCGGGACCGTTTCGGGATCACGACGGACACGGATCTCGAGTTCCGCGTGGAGGGTGGGAAACTGCTGCTCGTGAAGGCGGCGCCCGAATCCGCGGTGGGCGCCATCCGCGGAAGCGTGAAGCGCCTGCCCTTCGGCAAGGACGTCGACGACTATCTCCTCGGGACCCGCGGACGCCGATGACGATCGTGGACACCAGCGTTCTCCTGGACGTCCTCGTCTCCGGTTCGGCCCACGGGGACGCGTCAGCGAGACGCCTGGCCGCGGCGTTGGGGTCAGGGCCGGTCGTCGTCAACGACGTGATCGCGGCGGAACTCGCGCCGCTGTTCACGGAGGAGCGCGATCTCTGGTCCACGTTGGCACGGGCCCAGGTTCGGCACGTGGCCTTCCCGCGTCAGGCCGTTCATCTGGCGGGACACGCCCTGCTTCGCTACCGGCGCGCCGGTGGAAAGCGGGATCGCATCCTTCCGGACTTCCTCATCGCCGCGCATGCCACGGCAGTCGGGGGGACCCTGCTCACGCGCGACGACGGATTCTACCGGCGGCACTTTCCGAAGCTTCGCCTGGCCGCGTGAAGAACGCATCGTCGCGGGCGCTGCGCGCTCGCGACGGCGGTGGGCCCGGGGGCGTTGCGGGCCGTGTCGGCGCTCTTCAAAAAACTCTGGCCAGCCGGGTGAAGTCCGTGTATGTTTCGGTTCCGTGGAGGAAAAGCGCCTCTACTTGCGCCTTGGCGATCGCGTTTACTCGGATTCCCACGAGGAGTGGGGAACGGGCGCCGTCGTCGAGGAGATGACGTCCATCGTCGTCGGCGGCACCTGCCTGGTGCGCGTCCTGTTCGAGGACGGGCACCAGCGCACCTTCAACAACGACCTCGACCACGACATGTGCTGCTACTTCATGGGAGTGAAGCGCGAAATGTCGTTCGACTGGGACCGCATGCAGCGCGTGCGCAGCGGCCCCGGCTCCCGCCGCCGCGTCGCCTCCCGCTGAACCCGGCAGTCTGCGGAAAAAGGCCCATCTGCGTCGTTGCCGGAGAAAGCCGAGAGCTACGACGTACAGGAAGTACGCCTCCGCTCTCGGCTTTCCCCGGCGCCTAGCATCTGGACCTTTTTGCGCAGCCTGACGAGGCGCTGTCTAAGCGCGCTGGACGCTCTCGGGGAGAGGGCGGCCCTTGGCGTCGGTGCGCGGCACCTGGACCTTCTCGAGGGTCTGGAGGGTGTCGGCGTTGACCCAGCCGACGCCCCTGGCGCAGGGCCGGGGCTGGCCTTCCTCGGAAACGAGCGTGGGGCCGGGCTGGTGGAAGTTCACCTGGAGTCGCTTGGCCATGGTGCGCTTCGTGTAGCGCGGGACGGCGCGGGATTCCAACGAAGGGCCGGCGACCCCGGAGGCTGCACCACGCAGCCGGCCGATCCCGCGCCTTTCCGTTGCCGTCCGCGCGGTTGCCCGTCTCCCGTTCTGTTGATAACTACCGCCCCTTCGCCAACTGCCATGGACTACAAACACACACTGCAACTTCCTTCCACGGACTTCCCGATGCGGGCCAACCTGCCCGCGCGGGAGCCCGCGATGCTCGAAACCTGGCAGAACGAGAATATCTACGAGGCCATGCTGTCGGCCCGCGCCGATGCGCCGATGTTCCTGCTCCACGACGGGCCGCCCTACGCCAACGGCAACATCCACATCGGGCATGCCCTCAACAAGATCCTCAAGGACATCATCGTCAAGTACAAGACGCTCGCGGGTTTCCGCGCGCCCTACCGGCCGGGCTGGGACACGCACGGGCTGCCCATCGAGCTGGAGGTGGAGAAGAAGGTCGGACGCAAGGCCAGGGCCGAGATGAGCCTGGTGGAGGTCCGCAAGCTCTGTCGCGAATACGCGGACAAGTTCGTGGACGTGCAGCGCAGCGATTTCCGCCGCCTCGGCGTCTTCGGCGACTGGGATCGTCCCTACCTCACCAAGGATTTCGCCTACGAGGCCCGCGAAGTGCGCGAGCTGGCCACCATCCTGGACAGCGGCGGCATCTACCGCAGCCGCAAGCCGGTGCACTGGTGCGCCTCCTGCCGCACGGCGCTGGCCGAGGCCGAAGTCGATTACGACACCAAGCAGTCCACGTCGATCTTCGTGGCTTTTCCCATCGAGGCGAAGGGACCGCTCGCGGCCTTCGCCGACCGCCGTCCCTTCATCGCCATTTGGACCACCACGCCCTGGACCCTTCCCGCCAACCTCGCGGTGGCCGTCGGGCCGGAGTTCTCCTATTCGCTGGTCGAGTCCGGGGACCGCACGCTGGTGGTCGCCACGGAGCTGGTCGAAGCGTTGTCGAAGCTCTTCCCCATCGGCGCCACGCTGGCGACGTTTGCCGGGAAGGAACTCGAGGGGCTCAAGGCCCGTCATCCGTGGATCGAGCGCGATTCGGTGGTGATCCTCGGTGACCACGTGTCCCTCGACACCGGCACCGGCTGCGTCCACACGGCTCCCGGCCACGGCCACGACGACTACGTGATCGGCCGCAAGTACGGCCTGGAGGCCTACGCCCCGGTCGATGCCGGCGGCTGCTTCACCAGCGAGGTGCCCGAGTTCCAGGGCCAGTTCGTGTTCGCAGCCGACAAGGGCGTCCTCGACCTGCTCACCGCACGCGGCGTGCTGCTGGCCGAAGAGGCCATCGAGCACAGCTATCCCCACTGCTGGCGCTGCAAGAAGGCGATTCTTTTCCGCGCCACCGACCAGTGGTTCCTGTCGATGGAGGACAAGGACCTGCGGCGCCGTGCGCTGGCGGCCATCGACGGGGTGCGCTGGATCCCGGCCTGGGGGCGCGAGCGCATCCACGGCATGATCTCCGGCCGTCCCGACTGGTGCCTGTCCAGGCAGAGGGCCTGGGGCGTGCCCATCGTTGCGGTGCACTGCCGCGGCTGCGGCAACGTGGAGGCCACGGGCGAGTTGGCGCGCCGCGCCGCCGACATCTTCCAGAAGGAAGGGGCCGACGCCTGGTTCGCGCGCCCCGTCACCGACTTCCTGCCCTCGGGCCATGCCTGCGCTTCCTGCGGCGGCAAGGACTTCGAGCGTGAGACCGACATCCTCGACGTGTGGTTCGACTCGGGCGTCAGCTTCGCCGCGGTGGTCGAGCGCGAGTTCGGCCCCGACGCCATCGCCGACCTCTACCTCGAGGGCAGCGACCAGCACCGCGGCTGGTTCCACTCGGCCCTGCTCACCTCGGTGGCCACGCGCGACCGCGCTCCCTACCGCGCCGTGCTCACCCACGGTTTCGTGCTCGACGGCGAGGGCCGCAAGCAGTCCAAGTCGCTCGGCAACACCGTGGCTCCCCAGGACATCCTGAAGACCTACGGCGCCGACATCCTGCGCCTGTGGGTGGCCTCGGAGGACTACAGCGACGACGTGCGCATCTCCGAGGAGATCCTCAAGCGCCTGGCCGACTCCTACCGCCGCATCCGCAACACGGCGCGCAACCTGCTGGCCAACCTCGCCGACTTCGACCCGGCGACCAGCGACGTTCCCTACGCCGAGCGCCGCGAGCTGGACAAGTGGATCCTCGGGCGCCTCGACGACTTCCTCACGCGCTGCCGCCGGGCCTACGACCTGTACGAATTCCACGTCGTCTACCACGCCCTCAACAACTTCTGCAGCGTGGACCTGAGTGCCCTCTACTTCGACGTCGTCAAGGACCGCCTCTACACCAGCGGCCGCGACTCGGCGGCGCGTCGCAGCGCCCAGGCCACCATGCACGAGATCCTGCTCGCGCTGGTCCGCGTGATCGCGCCGGTGCTGTGCTTCACCGCCGACGAAGTCTGGCGCGCGATGCCGGCGGCCCAGCGCCGCGAAACCGGCGGCCAGGACAGCGTTTTCCTCACCGACTTCCCCATGGCCGACCCGGCCTGGAAGAACGACGAACTGCTCGGGCGCTGGGAGAGGCTCTGGGAGATCCGCGGCCTGGTGACCAAGGCCATCGAGGAACACCGCCGCGACGGGCGCCTCGGCCAGTCCCTGGAGGCGCGCGTGGCCATTGCCGCCTCGGGCCGCGACGCCACGATCCTCGGCGCGGTAGGCGAGCGCGGTCTTTGCGAGATGTTCATCGTCTCCCAGGTCGATCTCGTCGCCGGCGAGGGCGAAACGGTGGTCACGATCGAGAAGGCCCGCGGCGGCAAGTGCGCCCGCTGCTGGAACTTCTCCGAGGCCGTCGGGACCGTGGCCGGCCACGCCGAACTCTGCGATCGATGCCACGAGGTGGTGGCCGCGTTGTGAGCGGCCGTGCGTCGGCGGCCCTGGTCGCCCTGATTTTCCTCTTCGACCGCTGGACCAAGCATCTGGTCGTCCAGGGCTGGCAGCTCGGGGAATCCACGGAAGTGGTTCCCGGCTTCTTCTCGCTCACTTACCTTCGTAACCGCGGCGCCGCGTTCGGCCTGTTCGCGGACCTGCCCGAGGCATGGCGCGTGTCGTTCTTCGTCGTCTTCGCCCTGGCCACGCTGGCGGCCCTGGTGTGGATGCTGCGCACGTCGCCGCGCGAGGACGTGGCCCAGCGCCTGGCCCTGACCGCCGTCATCGGCGGAGCGATCGGCAACCTCTGGGACCGGGTGCGCTACGGCGAAGTCGTCGATTTTCTCGACGTCTACGTCCGCGACTGGCACTGGCCGGCGTTCAACGTGGCGGACAGCTTCATCACCTGCGGGGTCATCCTGCTGGTGCTCGCCTCCCTGCGAAGCCCGCAGGGGGATAGCGACCAGCCCGGGTCGGCGCCCGGGTAACACCTGACCCCGATGGGGTGGAACTTCGATCCGAAGCTCCCGCTATCGAAATCATTCGAGAAAATGCTCTCTTCAGCCGCGGCTTTCTGGTACGAAAGCGGGGCTTCCGGCGGACATCGTGTTCTCCCCGGAGGCGGGTTCGCGCAAGCCAAGGCCGGCGGGGCCCGAGGAACAGGGGGTTACCATGGGGATCCATCGCTCGCTCTTGCCGGCGCGACCGCTCGCCGCGCGCACCTTCGTGGCAGGCATCGTCGCCGCTGCGCTGCTCTTGCCCACCGACGGCCAGGCGCTCAACCAGTACGAGATTCGCTGCCGCGACAAGCTGGCGGCGGCCGCGCGTTACGGCGCTGCCCTCACGCTCAAGGCCCGAATGGAATGCGTGCGTCGACGGGCCAGCGGGTCCATCGACTACTTCACCGACTGCGCCGCCGATCCCCCCGAACTCGGCGGCATCGGCACCGGCGACGACCGCATCGACAAGAAGCTGGCCCGCGTGGCCGAGGAGATGGAGGTGCGCGGCCGCGCCCTCGAGAACTTCTGCGTCTCGCAGACCTCCGTGCCCACCGTCTTTCCCGCCGACGTCCTCGATCCGGCTTCGGCCTGCGGCGCCTCGGCCGGCTGGTACGCCGCCGCGGATTGCGCGGTGGACCTCGGCAAGCAGGCCGCCGACGCCGTCCATGCCCGCCTCGACGCGTGGCCCTTCTTCACTCCTCTGGCCGACGACAGCCTCCAGTGCCTCGGCAGCCTGTCCGGGGCCGTGCAGCGCGGCCTGTTCCGCCTGAACATCTGGCGGGCCAAGTGCTTCCGCACCGACGACACGCTGATGGACGGCGGCGGCCTCTACGAGTGCGATGCCAACATCGCACCGCCGGGTTCGTACAACACGACGGGCTGGCTCAAGGCCGACAAGCGCCTGGAGTTCCCCATGGAGACCATCGGCGTCGTCCTCTACGAGGAGTGCGACAGGAATCTGGAGGAGATCGGCCTCGACCTGGTGACCCCCGACCACAGCGGGGGAGACTTTGCCTCGCGCCTGACCCTGGACGACGTCTACGACTCGATCAACGACACGGTCGTCACCGAGGTGAGCAGCCTGATGGCCGAGCTCTTCCCCGTCGGCGGCTGGTGCGGCGACGGAAGCGTGGACGCGGGCGAGGAATGCGACGACGGCAACAACACCAGTGACGACGGTTGCGACCGCGACTGCACCCTGCCTTCCTGCCCCAACGGCGCCATCGACGGGTCCTCGTCGCCCGAGGAGTGCGACGACGGCAATACCGCTGACGGCGACGGCTGCTCGGCCGCCTGCGAAGTCGAGCGCTGCGGCAACGGAGTCCTCAACGAGGGCTGGGCCGAAGAGTGCGACGACGGAGGCGAATCGGACGATTGCGACCTCGACTGCACCATCCAGGACTGCGGCGACGGTTACCTCAACATGACCGCCGGGGAAGAGTGCGACTCCGGCGGAGCCAACGACAACGCTCCCGACACTTGCGGCGACGGCATGGGTCCGGGCCTGCGCGGGGCCTGCGAGCTGCCGGCCTGCCAGGATGGCATCGTCGACACGGGTGAGCAGTGCGACGCCGCCGGCGAAACGGTGGGCTGCGACCTCAATTGCACGACGGCCACTTGCGGCGACGGCGACCTCAACCCCACCCGCGGCGAGACTTGCGACGACGGTAACGGCTCGGACGCCGATTCCTGTCCGAGCAGCAACGCCGCCGGGTCTCCCTGGTGCCTCACCGCTACCTGCGGCGACGGCTTCGCCTGCACCGACGTCGCCACCTGCACCAGCGGCGTCTTCGGCGGTCCCGAGACCTGCGACGACGGCGCCGTCACCGCCACCTGCGACGGCGATTGCACCACCGCGGCCTGCGGGGACGGAACCCTGAACGCCCTCAACGTGACGCCTCCTTCCCGCCCCACGGGCGAGGAGTGCGACGACGGCAACCTGGTAAGCGGCGACGGCTGCGACGGCAACTGCGCCGTGACCCGCTGCGGCAACGGCATCGTCACCCCCGGCGAAGTCTGCGACGACGGCAACGACACCAACGGCGACGGCTGCGACGACGGCGCCCTCGACACCTGCACGGTGACGGCCTGCGGCAACGGCGTGATCACGGCCGGCGAGACCTACGACGGCAACGGCGCCGGCACCGGCGGCGAGACCGCCACCTGCGACACCAATTGTACTGCCGCGGCCTGCGGCGACGGCACCCTCAACGTGAGCGCCGGTGAGCAGTGCGACGACGGCGACATGATGAACGGCGACGGCTGCGATGCCGGCTGCCAGGTCGAGTAGCGGACAGGAGCATGACCATGCGATTCACGCGCAGCACTTCCACGATCCTGGCCGCAGCCCTCGCTCTTCTGTGCACCGCCGGTGATTCCCTGGCGCTCACCGCTGCGGAGCTGAAATGCCGCGACGGGGCCGCGCGCATCGCCCGCGGCGCCATGGCCCGGGCCTTCAAGGTGCGGATCAACTGCGTGCGCCAGCACGTGGTCGGCAGCTACGACCCCACCATCGACTGCTCGGCCGATCCCGAGGAACTCGGCGGAACCGGCACCGGGGACCTCGGCGCGGACCGCCGCCTGGCCAAGCTGGCCCTCAGCCGCGTCCGGGCCGGCGACGTGCTGGAGAGCCGCTGCCGCAGCACCAATCCGGAGAAGGACGTGCTTCCGAGCGATGTGCTCCTCGACGACATCTGTTCGCCGGCTTCCGACGAGTGGGCCGACGTGGGCCCCTGCCTCGTGGACCGCGGCATGCAGGCCGCGCTGCTGATGCTGGAAGGCCTCGAGCTGCCGGGACCGGGGCCGATCGGGCTGGCGGCCACCGCCTGCATGGACTCGGTGCTCTCCCAGTCGCGTCGCACCCTCGGCACCATGTCGCGCTACCGCTCCCTTTGTTTCCACGAGGACGACGAGCGCGTCCCCGGCACCTTCGAGTGCGGGGCCACGATCATGCCCTTCGGCACGGTGCAGACCACCCTCCTCGAGCGCGCGGACACCAACCTGGTGCGGACCTTCCCCAGGGTGGACGAGGCCCTGAGGCTCGACTGCGACATCCCGCTGGAAGATGTCGGCTTCGACCTCATCACGCCCGACGTCACCGGCGGCCGCTTCGCCAGTCGCATCACCCTGGACGACGTCGGAGCTCACCTGAACGACCTTTTCCAGGAGACCACGCACCTGGTCGTGTTCGGCGACACCGGCAGCGAAGGCCTCTTCGACGCCACCCAGGCCGAAGGCTTCTGCGGCGACGGCACCCAGGATCCCGACGAGCAGTGCGACGACGGCAACAACTACAGCTGCGACGGCTGCGACCGCGACTGCACGGTGCCGGCCTGCGGCAACGGCGCCGTCTGCGCGCCCGAAGAGTGCGACGACGGCAACGCCTTCAGTGGCGACGGCTGTTCGGCGGCCTGCGTTTCGGAGCTTTGCGGCAACTCGGTGGTGAACCCCGGTTACGACGAGGACTGCGACACCGGCGGCGAGTCGGCCGGCTGCGACGACGACTGCTCTCTGGCGACCTGCGGTGACCAGTACGTCAACGCGGCGGCCGGAGAGACCTGCGACGAGGGCACGGGCTTGCCCCTGGAACTCGCCCAGGACACGCCCACCTGTGACGGCGACTGTTCCGCCCCCGGCTGCCCCGACGGCTACTGGAATCCCCAGAACGTCACCGCGCCCGCGCCGGGCTCCGGCGAGGAGTGCGACGACGGCGGCTTCTCCATGGGCTGCGACACCAACTGCACGCTGGCCTCCTGCGGCGACGGCGACGTCAACCCGGTGCGCGGCGAGCAGTGCGACGACTCCAACTTCTCCGACTCGGATGACTGCCCGAGCAGCTCGACGGTTCCGGGCTCGGACTGCCAGGACGCCTTCTGCGGAGACGGATTCCAGTGCACGGGCGGCGGCTGTTCTTCCCCCGAAGCCTGCGACGACGGCGACGGCACCCTCGGATCTTCCGAGTCGGCCACCTGCGACGACGACTGCACGACGGCGGTATGTGGTGACAGCAACGTGAACCCCACGGCGGGCGAGCAGTGTGACCAGGGCGGCGCCAACGCGAACACGCGCCTCTGCACCCTGGGGTGCCAGGACGCCTTCTGCGGCGACGGCCTCACCTGCAGCCACGGCACCTGCAACACCGGCCCCGGCGGCGCGCCCGAGCAGTGCGACGACGCCGACGGCAACAACCAGGACCCCTGCCTCAACAACTGCGCCGTGGCCACCTGCGGCGATTCGGTGCTCTGCTCGGATGTCACCTGCACCACGGGGCCTGGCAGCACTCCCGAGCAGTGCGACGACGGTGGCGTCAACACCGCCAGTTGCGATGCCAACTGTACCGCGGCCTTCTGCCAGGACGGCACCTTCAACGCGGCCGCCGGCGAGCAGTGCGACGGCGGAATGGAAACGCCGACCTGCGACGTGGACTGCACTTTGGTCTCCTGCGGCGACTCGACGATCAACACGACGGCGGGCGAACAGTGCGACGACGGCACCAACGGCAACACGCTGCCCTGCACGGGCACCTGCCAGGACGCCTTCTGCGGAGACGGCCTCACCTGTTCCCACCCCACCTGCACGAGCGGCCCCAGCGGCAATCCCGAGCAGTGCGACGGCGCGGGCGAAACCGTCGGCTGCGACACGGATTGCTCCACCGCCACCTGCGGCGACTCGCAGATCAATGTGACGGCAGGCGAGACCTGCGATGACGGCGGCGAGTCGGCGACCTGCGACGCGGACTGCTCGGCGGTCTCCTGCGGCGACTCGACGATCAACACGACGGCGGGCGAACAGTGCGACGACGGCACCAACGGCAACACGCTGCCCTGCACGGGCACCTGCCAGACCGCCACTTGCGGCGACGGCCTCACCTGCAGCGACCCGTCCTGCACGAGCGGCGGCGGCGGCCCGGAGGCCTGCGACCAGGGCGGCCTCAACGGTTCGGGCAGCGGTTTCTGCAATGCCACCTGCACCGGAATCGATCCCTGATCCCCCCAATTACCCGGTTGGGGAAATCGGCCTGGGGGGGACTGGCAGGCAGCTTGGAATGGAGTAGGGGTGTTCCATGGGAACATTTCCGCGAAACCTTACCGCTGCCTTTCTTGTCCTCTCCGTCTTCGTATCCGGATGCGCGTCCGGGCCCATGACGAGGCGCGAGCACGGGGCCGTTGCCGGCGGCGCCATCGGCGCGGGCTCCGGCGCCCTGATCGGGAGCGCCAGCGGCAACACCTTGGAGGGAGCGCTGATCGGGGGCGCCGTCGGCGCCGTTGCCGGGGCCATCATCGGCGACAGTGTGGAGGCCCGCCAGCAGAGGGCCGCGCGCGACCGCGCCCTGGCCGAGCAGCTTCGCAGCCAGGACCTCGACGCCCGCCAGAGCGAACGCGGCGTGGTCGTGAGCCTTCCCGACGTTCTCTTTCAGTTCGGCCGCGCCGAACTGTCGCCCAACGCACGTCGCAAGGTGTCCAACATCGCGAGGGTCGTCAACGGCCCCGAGGCGGCGTGGCGCAACATCTCGGTCGAAGGGCACACCGATGCGATCGGCGGCGAGCAGGCCAATCAGGTTCTCTCGGAGAAGAGAGCCATCGCGGTGGCCGACTCCCTCGTGGGTCTCGGAGTCCAGACGAACAGGATCTCCACCCAGGGTCTCGGCGAGGCCTATCCGGTTGCGGCCAACCAGTTGCGCGACGGCAGCGACAACCCCCAAGGCCGGGCGCAGAACCGCCGCGTCGAAGTCGTGATCCTCAGCGAAGCCGCGCAGGGTGTTCAGCCCCAGCCGGTTTACGCGCCCCAGCAAGGCTATGCTCCGCAGCCGGGCTACGGGCCGCCCGGATCGTATCCTCCCTCCGGCGGATATCCCTCCGGCGGATATCCTCCTCAGGGACCTCCGATGGGCTATCCGCAGGGCCCGCCGCCTTACGGATACTGAGGCCGAAGCGCGCGAGTTCCTCCGCGCGGATTCCGCGTTGAGAACACATTCAAATTCCTTTCCCGCCGTGTCGCCGCGCTCTGCGACGCGGCGGCCACCAAGTTGAGGGAAGAACTCGTCACCGTCTTGCCGCACAGCCGTTAAGGGCACATGATCCGGTGATCGGCCCCCAGGCCGGAGACGACGTTCCCTTGCAGATCCTCATCGCCGACGACGAAGCGCTCACGCGCCAGTTCCTCACGACCGGGCTCCAGAAGCTGGGGCACGACGTCGTGGCTGCGATCGACGGCGAACAGGCCTGGTCGCTCTGCGAAGCCGTGCGCTTCCCGGTGATCGTGACCGACTGGAGGATGCCGGGCATCGACGGCCTGGAACTCTGCCGCCGCGTCCGCGCCGCCGGGCACGAGAAGTACACCTACATCATCGTGCTGACCGGAGTGCACGGCCGCGCCGAGTTTCTCGAAGCGATGGATTCGGGCGTGGACGACTTCCTCACCAAGCCGGTGGATCTGGAGCGCCTCGCCGTCCGCGTGCGCGTAGCCGAGCGCATCCTCGGCCTGCAAAGGCAGGTGCGCCAGTTGCAGAGCCTGCTTCCGATCTGCGCCTACTGCCACCGCATCCGCAGCGACGACGACCGTTGGGAATCGATGGAGAGGGTGCTCGAGCAGCGCACGGGCAGCGAGCTGAGCCACGGCATCTGCCCGGAATGCGTCGCGCAACAGGTTGGGGGAAGCCGGGATCCGTTCAACTCGGGCGGGAGCTGAGGCCGATCTGCCGGCTGTTGTCGGCAGCAGGTGCGACCGTGCCCTGTCCCGCTTCACTCCCGCGCCCCGCAACGAACAACGGCCCGCCCCCTTTGCAGGGAGCGGGCCGTCTCGTTTCGAACCTCCGGTCCGGTTGGGCCGGAACCCGGACTCAGCAGTCGTAGTAGAGTTCGAACTCGTGGGGATGCGGGCGCAGGCGGATGCCGTCCACGTCCTTGCTGCGCTTCATGTCCACCCAGGTCTCGATGAACTCCTCGGTGAAGACGTCGCCCTTCAGGAGGAAGTCGTGGTCCTTCTCCAGGGCGTCGAGCGCTTCGGCGAGGGAGCCCGGCACGCTCGGCACGTCCTTCAGGTCGGCCTTGGACAGGGAGTAGATGTCCTTGTCCAGGGGAGCGCCCGGATCGAGCTTGCGCTCGATGCCGTCGAGGCCGGCCATCATCATCACCGTGAACGCCAGGTAGCCGCTGGCGGCCGGATCCGGGAAGCGGACCTCGATGCGCTTCGCCTTCGGGGAAGGCGAGTACGTCGGGATGCGCACCGAAGCGGAGCGGTTGCGGCTCGAGTACGCCAGGTTCACCGGAGCCTCGAAGCCCGGCACCAGGCGGTGGTAGGAGTTCATGGTCGGGTTGGTGATGGCGCAGATCGCCGGGGCGTGGTGCAGGATGCCGGCGATGTAGTGCAGCGCGAGCTGCGACAGGCCGCCGTATTTGTCGCCGGCGAACAGGGGCTTGTCGTCCTTCCACAGCGACTGGTGGCAGTGCATGCCCGAGCCGTTGTCGCCGAACAGGGGCTTCGGCATGAAGGTGGCGGTGCGGCCGTGGCGGCGCGCCACGTTCTTGACGATGTATTTGTACCACATCAGGTGGTCGGCCTTCTCGACCAGAGGCGCGAAGCGCATCGCGATCTCGGACTGGCCAGCCGTGGCCACCTCGTGGTGCTGGCGCTCGATGCGCATGCCCACGCTCTCCATCACCTGGCACATCTCGGTACGGATGTCCTGGAACTGGTCGGTGGGCGCGCAGGGAATGTAGCCTTCCTTCGAGCGAACCTTGTAGCCGAGGTTCTGGCCGCCGTCCTCGTCCGTGTTCCAGACGGCTTCGCACGAGTCGACCTCGTAGTAGCCCATGTTCTGGCGGGTGATGAAGCGGGCCGAGTCGAAGATGAAGAACTCGGGCTCGGGTCCGAAGTAGCAGGTGTCGGCGATGCCCGTGGACTTGAGGAACTCGACGCCCTTGCGGGCGATGTTCCGGGGGTCACGGTCATAGCGCTCGCGGGTGAGGGGATCCTCGATGTCGCAGATCAACGACAGCGTGGGCCGGTCCATGAACGGGTCCATGCGGGCCGTGGAGGCGTCCGGCACCACGAGCATGTCGGACGCATTGATGGCCTTCCACCCGCGGATCGACGAGCCGTCGAACCCGAGGCCCTCCTCGAAGATGGCCTCCTCAAACTCGCTGACGGGCGTGGTGAAGTGCTGCCACGTGCCGAGCATGTCGGAAAACTTGAAGTCCACCATCTCGACTTTGTTGTCTTTGGCGAGCTTCATTGCGTCTTTCACTGTCATTGCTGCCTGGTCCTCCTGGATCTTCTGATGTGTTGGAACGGATGCGGTCGGGAACGAAGGGCGCCGCTGGTTACAGCGCCGCCTCGCCGGTCTCCCCGGTGCGGATGCGGACGACCTCGTCTACCGTCGTGACGAAAATCTTGCCATCGCCGATGCGGCCGGTGCGGGCCGCGGCGGTGATCGCCTCGACCACGGGCTCCACCTGGTTGTCGTTGACGATGACCTCGAGCTTCACCTTGGGCAGGAAGTCCACCACGTACTCGGCTCCCCGGTAGAGTTCGGTGTGGCCGCGCTGGCGGCCGAACCCCTTGACCTCGCTGACGGTGATGCCCTGGACTCCGACACCGCTCAGGGCTTCTTTCACCTCGTCGAGCTTGAAGGGCTTGATGATTGCTTCGACCTTTTTCATTTCCTGCACTCCATGGCGTTTTTGGTGGGGTCGCTATCCGCGGCCCTCCGTTGCCGGATCGCTGTCCTTGGCGGACACCGGTCCGGCCGATCCTCGACGAGAGGGCGAGGGTCCGCGCGATCCG
>JBHEPB010000297.1:0-31010 GCA_046260515.1 Binatia bacterium | reverse complement strand
GGATTGAGGCCGACCCGGGCCGCGATGTCCCGTACGGGCGCGGCACCGAGGCCCTTTTCCGCGAAGACCTGCTCGGCGGCATCGAGGATGCGCTCCCGGGTGGGGCGGGGGGCGGAGCCGGGCTCTGTCGGATGCGTCGTCATTCGGTCACACGCTCGGGGCGCCGGACGCGAGCCTTGTTCCCCCTTGCCGGAAGGTGGGAAAACTGGTACCCAACGAACGTTCGTTCATGCTTTGTCCTTTCGTCCATATCCGCTCGCAAGTCCACGGCCACGGTCGTCGTCCATCCGCGGCTGGCCGCGGAGTCTAGGACGACAACGTGACCAAGACCAAGCAGGGAGAGCCCATGACCTTCACCGACCTTGACCTCTCCGATCCCGATTCCTTCGCGGGCGGCTTTCCCCACGACTACTTCCGCGCGCTCCGCCGCGAGGATCCCGTGCACTGGAACGAGACGCACTTCGAGGTCGAGCGCAACGGCCACGGCTTCTGGGACATCACCAAGTACGAAGACGTCAAGATGATGTCGCGCAATCCCCTGATCTTCTCGTCGTGGCAAGGCGGCACCAACATCTTCGAGCTCAAGGGGGACGACCTCGACGGCTCGCGCTCCATGATGCTCAACATGGATCCCCCCACCCACGTCAAGTACCGCCGCCTCGTCGCCCACAACTTCACGCCGCGCATGATCGAGAAGCTCGAACCGCACATCCGCGACCTCGCCCGCGAGATCATCGACAACATCGTCGAGAAGGGAAACTGCGATTTCGTGAGCGACGTGGCTGCCCAACTGCCGATGAAGACCATCATGGAGATCGTCGGCGTCCCCGAGGAGGACCAGAAGCACCTCTTCGACCTGAGCAACCAGCTGGTAGGCTTCGACGATCCGGAAGTGCAGGGATCCTTCGACGAAGGCCGCATGGCAGCCGCCCAGGTGGCCATGTACGGCCAGAAGCTGCGCGAGATTGTCAGCGAATGCCCGATGAACAACCTCGCCAGCCACCTCTACCACGGCAAGGTGGACGGCGAGTCCCTCGACCCCTTCCAGTACAATTACTTCTTTCTCATGCTCATGGTGGCCGGCAACGAGACCACCCGCACGCTGACCGCCCACGGGATGCGCCTGCTGCTGGAGAACCCCGACGAGCGCCGCAAGCTCGTGGAAGATCCTTCCCTCATTCCCAACGCCGTCGAGGAGTTCCTGCGCTACAACCCGGCGGTGATGCATTTCCGCCGCACGCTCACCCAGGACTTCGAGCTGAGGGGCAAGACGCTGAAGAAGGGCGACAAGGTCGTGATGTGGTACCCGTCGGCCAATCGCGATGAGGACGTCTTCGCCGACCCCGACCGCTTCGACGTGACCCGCAACATCCCAGAGCACCTCGGCCTCGGCATCGGCGAGCACTACTGCCTGGGGGCCAGCTTCGCGCGGGCCCAGCTCCGGTCGATCTTCACCGAGCTCATCACCCGGGTGCCCGACATGGAACTGGCCGGACCCATCCGCTTCCTGCGATCCAACTTCATCCACGGCATCAAGGAGATGCCGGTGCGCTTCACCCCGACCCAGCGCACGGACGAGGCCGCAGCCGCCGGCGGGTGCCCTTTCCACCAGGCCCAGGTCGCCAGCGCTTAACTGCGAAGGCCGGAGCAGCTAGAGTCGGGGCACCATGAAAGTCGTCGTCGACTACGATCTGTGCGAAGCCAACGCCGTGTGCATGCGCATCCTCCCCGAGGTGTTCCAGGTCGATGACCAGGACAGCCTGAACGTCCTCATCGAGTCCCCTCCGGAGTCGATGAGGGCCAAGCTGAAGGAGGCCGTGCGCCTCTGCCCGCGCCAGGCCATCTCCATCACCGAGGACTGACCCGGCCACTCGCCGGACGGGAGATCCCGGGCCTGGCCCGAGACTTCCCCCTTCCTCCTCCCCTCGCTCAAGCGCTCTTGCGCGTCTCCTCGGCCGGCCGCATCCGGTAGCGGATCGGCACGTTCTTCGGCCCGCCGACGAAGGTCGCCAGCATGTACTGGGGCGTGCCATCCAGTTCCACCGACTCGAGGCGGGGCAGCAGTTCGCGGAAGAAGGCCCTCAGCTCCATGCGGGCCAGGTGGGATCCCACGCAGAAATGCACGCCGATGCCGAAGGCCAGGTGCTCGTCGGCGTTCTTCCTCTTCACGTCGAAACGGAAGGGGTCCTCGAACACGGTCTCGTCGCGGTTGGCCGACAGGTAGGCCATGTAGAGGCGGTCGCCCTTCTTGATCTTCTTGCCGCCCAGCTCGTAGTCCTCCTGGGCGTGGCGCAGGAAGTGCCGCACCGGCGTGGCGAAGCGGATGATCTCGTCCACCGCGTTCTCGATCAGCGACATGTCCTCCTGCACCGCGCGAAGCTGGTCGGGGTTGCGCGCGAACAGCTCCATGCCGGCGGCCAGCGAGTTCGACGTGGTGTCGTGACCCGCGGTCGCGGCGATCGTGTAGTAGCTGGCCGTCTCGATGTCGCCCATGGGCTCGCCGTGGATCTTGCCGTTGGCGATGGTGCTGGCGAGGTCGCTCTTGGGGTTCGCGCGGCGGTCGGCCGTCATCGCCGAGAAGTACATCGCGAAATCCATGATCGAGTCGAGGATGGCCTTGATGCGGTCGTCGGTGCCGGAGAACTCGCCGTCCTCGTTGCCGAACATCTGCTGGGTCAGCTGCAGCATGCGCGGCTCGTCGGTGTGGGGCACCCCGAGGATCTCCATGATGACCTTGATCGGGTAGAGAAAGGAGATGTCGCGGGCGAAGTCGCAGCGGCCGCCCATGGATTCCATCTTGTCCACGTATTCGCGCGCGAGCTGTTCGACGCGCTCGCCGACGAGGCGTTTGAGGTTGCCCGGCTTGAACCAGTCGTGGGTGACGGAGCGATAGGCGCGGTGCTCGGCCCCGTCCATGTGCACGAGGGTCTTGATCGGCACGCCGATGGCATCCCGCTGTTCCTGGGCGGCAGCGGGCATCAGCACCGACTCCACCGTGTTCCAGAACTTCTCGTGCTGGCGCTCGATCTCGGCCACGTGCTCGTGGCGCATCACGGCCCAGAACGGATCGAAGCCCGGCACTTCGACCAGGTGCACGGGGTCCTCGCGCCGCAGCCTGGCGGCGGCGGCGTGCCAGCGCTTCTCGTCGGCGTAAGCCTTGGGATCGACGAAGATGCTGCCCAGTTCGAGTCGTTCGGCGTCGGTCATGCTCATCGTGGTGTCCTGCTTTTCGCCGCCGCTCGCGGCCGGACGGCTTTGCCGGCCGCGCCTTCGGCGGGCCGGGTCTTGGCGCGGGAGCGCCGTGGAAGGGAGACGGTCGATGCGAGGGGAATGCCTTGACGGGCGGCGGATCCGCGCGGCCCCGCGACACGTCGGGCGTCGGGCGCCTGCTCGCGTGCCGTCGCGATCCC
Source organism: Binatia bacterium (assembly GCA_046260515.1). Taxonomy (GTDB): domain Bacteria; phylum Desulfobacterota; class Binatia; order UBA1149; family CAITLU01; genus DATNBU01. The sequence goes on along the minus strand of JBHEPB010000297.1, from coordinate 27,600 downwards.
GAGGCCGGGAAGACCGCCCACGATCAAGCGCACCGCAAACTCGGCCGCAGCCGTCATCTTGTCGGGGGGCCGGTCGGCGGCCGCGGCCGCGACCTCGAAGGACAGGCCGCTGATGGCTGCCGTCAGATACTCTGCGTCCACGCCCTTCACTCCGCCGCGTCTCAGGGCGCGCTCGAGGTCACGGCGCAACTCGTCGCGGTTGGCGACGAAGCTCGGGTCGTCGAGAATGGCGCGGATGGCGCCGGCATTGCGACGCAGCAGGTCGAAGACGGCACGGTCCTCCAGGAGCATCGCGAAGGAAACGCCGAGGGTACGGCGCACGATGTCTTCGACCGTGTGAGCGTCTCGGCGCGCTTCCTTCGCGCGGGCCTGCATCTCGGCCATCTTCTCGTCGAGAAGGGCCCTCAGCACCGACTCCTTGTCGCGGAAGTAGTTGTAGAAGGTGCCCGCGGCCAGTTCGGTCTCGCGGATCACGTCGCGGACGGTGGTGGCCTCGTAGCCGAGGTCGGCGAAGACGCGGCGGGCCGCCGCAAGGATGGCCCGGCGGTTCTCCGCCTTGGTGCGCTCGCGCTTGCCGCCCGGAGGCGGCGGGGCCCCTGCTCCGTCCACGGGCGGGGTTCTCGCAAAAGTTGACGCCTGCGTCAACTCAAGTTGACACCGGCGTCACGAACCCGCCCGCGCCCTCCCCGGCCGGGGCTGCTCCCCCGGGCCAGCGGGCGCTCAGCGCCCCTTGAAGTCGGGCTTGCGCTTTTCCTTGAAGGCCCGCGGGCCTTCCTTGGCGTCCTCGGTCGAGAACACCTCCATGCCCAGGCGCATCTCCACCTCGCGGGCATCGTCCTCGGTCATGCCCTCCACTTCCAGCACCGCGCGCTTGATGTTGCGCACTGCCACCGGGCCGTTCTCGGCGATGCGCTCCGCGATCGAACGCGCCGTCTCCAGGGCCTTGCCGTCGGGGACCACGCGCCCGATGAGCCCCATCTCCAGGGCTTCGCGGGCGCTGTAATGGTCGCCCGTCAGCAGCACTTCCATGGCGCGCGTGAAAGGGATCTGGCGCGGCAGCCGCGTCGTGGAACCGCCCTGCGGGAAAAGGCCCCAGCGCACTTCGGAAACACCGAGCTTGGAACCTTCGGCCGCCACGCGGATGTCCGTCGCCTGGAGGATCTCCACGCCGCCGGCGATGCAGGATCCCTCGATGGCGGCGATGAGGGGCTTGATCGTGCGCTTGGTGCGCAGCAGGCCGCGGAAGATCACCTGGTAGTTGTCGCGAATCCTCTGTTCCCAGTCGCTCTCCGGCGGCAGGCCTTTCAGCGAGCGGGTCACGAGCTTGTCCAGGTCGGCCCCGGCGCAGAAGTGCCCGCCCGATCCCGTGAGAATGGCGACGCGAACCTCGTCGTCCTCGTCGATCATGTCCCAGGCATCCGCCATGCGGCAGATCATCTCCGGATTGAGGGCGTTGCGCGCCTCGGGCCGGTTCATGGTGAGGGTGACGACGTGGCCGTCGCGTTCGACGAGAAGAGCTGCTGAATCCGACACGATACCCACTCCTGCTCTAGGCTTTCGACGCCTTGGCCGCTTCTTCGCCGGCGCGGGTGGCCGCCCAGCGGTAGTCGGGCTTGCCGCTCGGCTGCCGCGCCACCTGTTCCACGAAATGGACGAAGCGCGGCACCTTGTAGCCGGCGACCTTGGTGCGGCAGTGACGATCCAGGTCCTCCAAGCCCGGCGCGGTTCCGGGGCGGGGCTGAACCAGGGCAGCGACGCGCTGCCCCCAGCGCTCGTCCGGGATGCCCACCACCACCGCGTCGAGCACGTCCGGGTGAGCCTTGAGGGCCGCTTCCACTTCCTCGGGGAAGATCTTTTCGCCGCCGCTGTTGATGCAGACCGACCCGCGGCCGAAGACGCGAATGCTGCCGTCGCTCTCCACGGTGGCCATGTCGCCGGGCATCACCCAGCGCACGCCGTCGATCTCGAAGAACGTCTTGGCCGTCTTCTCGGGGTCGTTGTAGTAGCCCACCGGGATGTGGCCGCGCCTGGCGAGCCGGCCCATCACGCCCGAGCCCGGCGCCACCGGCTTCATCTCGTCGTCGAAGACGCAGTTGGTCTCGTTCATGAAGAAGAGCGGGCCCTGGCCCGAACCGTGGCCGCTGCCCGACATCATGGAACCCTGGTGGCCGGTCTCGGTGGCTCCGAAGCTGTCCACGATCATGGCCGAGGGCATCGCACCGCGGAGTTGTTCTTTCACCGCTTCGGAGAGCACCGCGCCGGCCGAGCCGACGACGAACACCGAAGACGTGTCGGCTTCCTCGCCCATGGCCGCGAGGGCCTCGCCGAGGGGCCGCGCCATGGCGTCGCCCACGAGAGTCAGCGTGTTGATCTTTTCGTCGCGGATCAGGCGGGCCACCCTCTTCGGATCGAAGCTCTTGCCGCCCTGCACCACCACCTTGCCGCCGCCGAAGAAGCCGATCAGCGAAGCCCACTGGGCCGCGCCGTGAATGAACGGCGCTGCGGGAAGCACGGTCAGTCCCATGCCGCCCTTCACGATCTCGACGAGATCCTCGCCTTTCGCGATCGGCGGGCCGCCGGGGTTACCGCCCTGGAGTCCGGCGTAGAAGACGTCCTCGTGCCGCCACATCACGCCCTTGGGCATGCCCGTCGTGCCGCCCGTATAGATGATGTAGATGTCCTTGCCCGATCGCGGCCCAAACCCGCGCTCGGGGGAACCGGCCGCCACGGCCTCCGCGTAGGGAACGGCCTGCGGGTTGGCGGGCGCGGCCTCGCTCGGGTCGTCCACCTCGACGAGCACCCTCACCTTCGGGATGCGGTCCTTCAACGCCGCCACCCGCGAGCCGAGTTCCTTCTGGTAGAACAGGGCCACCAGGTCGCTGTCCGCCAGCAGGTAGGCCAGCTCGTCCTCCACGTAGCGGTAGTTCACGTTGACGGGCACCGCGCGGATCTTGAACGCGGCCAGCACGGCCACCAGGTACTCGGCGCCGTTGTAGAGGTACATGCCGACGTGCTCGCCGGGCTTCACTCCCTTTTCCTCGAGGAAGTGCGCCAGGCGGTTGGCCTCGCGGTCCAGGGCTTCGTAGGTGAAACGGCCCTCGCCGCAGACCAGGGCCTCACGCGCGGGCACGGCATCGACCACCATCTCGAAGAGATCGGCGATGTTCAGTTCCATCGGGTGCTTCCTCAGGGCCTCAGCGCTTCTCGGCGCCGACCATCCACATCGCGAAGAACTGGGAGCCCCCGCCGTAGGCATGGCCCATGGCCAGCTTCGCGCCGTCCACCTGGTGCTCGCCGGCGGAGCCGCGCACCTGGAGGGCGGCCTCCGCGAAACGCAGCATGCCGGAGGCGCCGATCGGGTTGGACGACAGCACGCCGCCCGATGGGTTGATGGGCATGTCGCCGTCGAAGGCCGTCGCTCCTTCCAGCGTCATCTTCCAGCCTTCGTTCTCGGCGGCGAAACCGAGGTTCTCCATCCACATCGGTTCGTACCAGCTGAACGGCACGTAGATCTCGGCCGCGTCGATGTCCTTGCGGGGATTACTGACGCCGGCCTGGCGGTACACGGCCGCCGCGCACTCGCGGCCGGCGCGGGGATTGATCTGGTTGCGTCCGGGAAACATCGTCGGCTCGCTGCGCATGGCCGTGCCCAGCACCCAGGCGGGCTTGTTCGGCGCCTTCTTCGCCGCCGCATCGTCGGACAGCACCATGGCGCACGCTCCGTCCGAGGACGGGCAGCACTCCAGATAGTGGAGCGGATCCCACAGCAGCGGCGAGTTGGCCACCGTCTCCATGTCGATGTCCGGCAGGTGCAGGTGCGCGAAGGGATTGCGCATCGCGTTCTGGCGATCCTTCACGGCCACGCGAAGCCCGATGTCGGCGGGTGCCTTCGAACGGTCGATGTAGGCGCGGATGATGGGAGCGAAGTAGCCGCCCGCACCCGCCACCAGCGGCGGCTGGAAGGGAATCTTGGGCGTGATGGCCCAGGTGGCCTCGCTCTCCGACTGCTTCTCGAAGGCCACCGTCAGCACGCGCGAGCACTGCCCGGACTGCACCAGGTGCGCCGCCACGATGGCCGTCGAGCCGCCGACGCTGCCCGCGGTGTGGACGCGGATCATCGGCTTGCCGGCGGCGCCCAGCGCGTCAGCCAGGTACAACTCCGGCTGCATCACCCCTTCGAACATGTCGGGGGCCTTGCCGATGACGAGGGCCTCGACGTCCTTCCAGTCCAGCCCCGCGTCCTGCAGGGCCGCCAGCGCGGCTTCGCGCACGAGGCCCACCATCGACAGGTCGCCGCGCTTGGCAGCGTGGCGGGTTTGACCGACACCGATGACGGCACAGGAACGTCCCATCACTCTCCCTCCAGGACACAGACCAGGTTCTGTTGCAGGCACGGCCCCGAGGTCGCGTGGGCCAGGACCCTCCGGGCTTCACCGCGATGGATGCGCGAGGCCGCCTCACCGATGCGGATGAGGCCGGCCGCCATCATGGGGTTGGCCGCGAGGACGCCGCCCGACGGATTGATCTTCGTGCTCGCGCCGAGGCCGAGTTCACGGCGCAACAGGATCTCCTGGTGCGTAAACGGCGCGTAGATCTCGGCCACGTCGATCGGCGTCCCGAAGGCGCCGGCCTTCTCCGAGGCGAGGCGGGCCGACGGGCAGGTGGTGAGGTCGCGGCCGCCGAGGTTCTGGGCGTCCACGCGGTGGTCGAGGCCCCGGATCCAGGCCGGCGTGCGGCCGGTCTTCTCGCAAAGCGCCCGAGCCACGTCCCCGGCAGCCAGGATCACCGCCGAAGCGCCGTCAGAGATCGGCGCGCAGTCGTGGCGGCGCAGCGGTGAGGAGATGCAGGGCTGCTTCAGCAGTTCGTCCACCGAGAAGTCGCCGGCGAGCTGCGCGAAGGGGTTCGACTTCGCATCGCGGCGGCTCCTCACCGCGACTTCGGCCATGTCCTCCTCCGTGCAGAGGCCGGCATCGAGCATGGCCCTGGCCTGGAGGGCGGCCACGCTGATCGAGTCGGGCCACAGCGGCGCGACGAGGTAGGGATCCAGTTGCAGGGTGAGCACGTCCGGAAGCTCGCCCACTGACGACTTGCCGAAGCCGAAGACCAGGGCCGTGTCGAGGTCCCCGTGCTGGAGCCGCGTCCAGGCCTCGGCGAGGGCCCAGGCCCCGTCCATCTCGACGTGGGATTCCTCGATGGGCGGCCAGGCACCGACGCCGTCGAGGGCCATCACGAAGGAAAAGGGAGCGCCGGCCAGGTAATCGCAGCTGCCGGAGACGGTGAAGCCGATACGGTCGCGGGTCAGGCCCGACGCGGAGACCGCCTCGGCGACCACCGGCATCAGGATCTCGACTTCGTTGTGGATGATGTCGCGCCGCACCGAATGGGCCTGCGCGAAGGAAATCACCGCGATCTCGCGCATCACAGGTGCTCCTTGAAGGACTCGTAGGGCATGTCGGGCTCTCCGGTCGGCCTCATGTAGCGGATGTTCTCCAGGGAGGGTTTGCGCTCGGAGGGCTCGCACCACACCGCCTCGACCCTCATGCCCATGCGCACGTCCTCGACCGCGCATTCGGCGAGAAGGCAGAAGAAGGGAAGGTCAGCGCCGTCGAGCACCACCGAGGCGCAGACGTAGGGAATCTCCACGGCCTGCCCGTAGAACGGCAGGTTGACCACGCAGAAGGTCGTCACCGTGCCCTTGTTGGAAAGCTCCACCTGTTCCTCCGTGGGGATCGCGCAGGTGGCGCAGGAGCCCCGCGGCGGCATGTAGACCTTGCGGCAGCGGGGGCAGCGCTCGCCGAGGATGCGCCCTTCCATCATGCCCTTGAGGAAGCGCGTCGGCGCCTCGCCCGGCGTGATGACGTAGTCGAGACGCATTGGAGTGGTGATCATCTTGAGGGGCTCGGGAAGCTCCCGCGGGGTCTGCTCGCTCACGGCTTCCTCTCCTCCGGCTCGAAGCACTCGATGTCGGTGATCATTCCCTTGCGTTCGGCGGCCCAGCGCGCTTTCACGCGCATCCCCGTCTTCATGCTCTTCTCGTCGTCGGCATCGACGGCGTGGAGCAGGGCGTTGGCGGTGCCGTCCAGGCGCACGAGGGCCCAGGCGAAGGGCTTCTTCAGGGGGTGCTTGTCGCGGGGCTCGGCCACCCAGGACCAGGTGGTGACGGTGCCCGCGTCGGCGACATCGCACATGTCCTGGAGGGTCTCGCAGGTGACGGGGTCGAACTCGCTCGGCGGCACGAGGACCTCCCCGGCAGCCGTGCGGATCCCAAGGATGCGGCGGTCGCGCAGTCCCGCAAGGAAGGTCCCGAGGACCTTCCCCACCGACCGTGTGTAAGGGTACTCCAGGGCGTGGACCGCCGAGAGGACCCCTTCATAGTGCCTCAACTTGTCCTGGCTCATGGGTGCTCAGTTCCTTCTGTTGTCCGCGGAACACCGCGGGCCGGGGCCTGTTTTCGCCCCGAGTGGAACGCGTTCTACACGGAGCACAACGCTCTGCCAAAGCCCGCAACTGCAATGAATCGGACCTGTTCGCCACGGTCCGCCAGGGTCCGCGATGTCCCGCCACAAATCGGCCGGCCCCTGCCCGTCCGTTGCCTTCGCCCGCGCAATCCGCCCGGTTGCTTTCATGTTAGCAGGGCGTTAGACCCGCCTCGTCCGGCGCCCGCGGCGTTTGCCGCGCAAACAGGCACCGAGTCGAAGGACCCGAGGCGTGACCTCGCACCTCGAAGAGAAACTCCAGAACGACATCCACCGGATCCGCGACCGCGTTCGGGAGATGGCCGACCTCGCCCTTCGCGGCCTGGAGGACTCGGTGCGCGCGCTGACCACGGGCGACACCAAGCTGGCCTACGCCGCCATTCTCCGGGACTCTCGGGTGGACGACCTCGAGAGCCTCATCGACGGCATGTGCGTGGAGTTCATCGTGCGCCACATCCCGGTGGCCACCCACCTGCGCTTCGTCCATTCGGTGGCCAAGATCGTCTCCGAGCTGGAGAGGGTCGGCGACTACGCGGAGAGCATCAACCGCCAGGCCATCCTCCTTAGCCGTACGGAAAAACCCAACCAATTCGATAAGTTCGAAAAAATTGCTGGAGTAGCGGTCGACATGATGCGCCAGGCCATCCGGTCCTTCCTCGACGAAGACCTGGACCTGGCCAATCGCACCATCGCCCTGGAGTCCCGGGCCAACGGGCTGCACCACGAGATCTACCACGAGCTCGTCACCGAAATCCCGGTGGGCTCCGACGAACTGTCGCGGCTGTTCTCCCTGCTGTCGGTGGCTAACCGCTACGAGAGGGTGGCCGACCAGGCCGTGAACATCTGCGAAGAGGTGTACTACATGCTCACGGCGGAGAGCGTGAAGCACCAGTCCAAGGGCTCGGCGAGCATCCTCTTCCTCTCCTCGGGAACCTCCTCGCTGGCTTCGGTGGCCGAGGCCATCGCCAGCACGGTGGCCGGCAACCAGTTCATGTTCGCGGCCGCCACGACCGTGCCGGGCACGCCTCATGGCCCCCTGCTCGAGTTCCTCGCCAAGCGCGGCATCAACCTGTCCGGACGGGTGGCCTCCCCCCTGGCGGAGATGGGCTCGCTCGGCAGCTTCCGCATCGTGGTGGCGGTGGACCACGAGGCGTCCCGGGCCCTGGCCAACCAGACCCTCGGCTTCCGTACCGTGGTGGCCGACTGGGATCTCACCGACGCCCTCGAGGACCCGGGTCCCGAGGCCCTGAACGCCCTATTCGACGAACTGCTCGAGCGCATCACCCAACTCGTCCAGAGCCTGCACGGCACCGTGACCAGGCTGGAAAGCGGAGGCTGAGATGAAACCGACGACTTCGGCAGCAATGTTTGCCACCGCGCTCGCCGTTCTGTCCGGCTGCTCGAACGCGGGCTCGGGCCGGGTGCTGCTCCAGAACAAGGGCTCCGACACCCTCGTCAACGTGGCCCAGGCCTGGGCCGAGACCTACCGCACCGTGAAGCCCTCGGTGGCCATCGCCGTGAGCGGCGGCGGCAGCGGCACCGGCATCGCCGCCCTCATCAACGGCACCGTGGACATCGCCAACTCGAGCCGTGACATCCACGACGACGAGAAGGGCCAGGTGAAGAGCCACACCGGAAAGGAAGCCGTCGAGCACCAGGTCGCCCGCGACGCGATCGTCGTCTTCGTGCACGCGAGCAACCCGGCCAAGACCCTGACGATGGAACAGCTCGCCTGCGTCTACGGCGAGAAGGGAACCTGCGACACCTGGACCTCCGTGGGCGTCGAAGTCCCCGGCTGCGCCGACCAGAAGATCATCCGCGTCAGCCGCCAGTCGAACTCTGGAACCTACGAGTACTTCCGCGAAGCGGTGCTCGGCAAGACGACGGACTTCAAGCTCGGCTCGCGCGACATGCAGGGCAGCAAAGACGTGGTGGACCTGGTCTCCAAGACCCCCTGCGCGATCGGCTACAGCGGCATGGGCTACGGCACCGAAAACGTCCACCAGGTCTGCATCGCCAAGGACTCCTCCACCCCCTGTGTCGCGCCCACCGCGGAGACGGCCAAAAGCGGCGAATACCCCCTGTCGCGCAGCCTCTATATGTACACCCTCGGCGAGCCCCAGGGCGACGTGAAGGATTACCTCGCCTGGATCCTTTCGCCCGCCGGCCAGAAGATCGTCGCCGAAAACGGGTTCGTTCCCATCCGCTGAGCTCCGGCCTGCCATGACAACACCGTCGGAGCCAGGGCGCCCGCCGGTCCGCAGGGGTCGAGGTTTCGCCTCCCTCGCGGGCGAGCGGATCATCGAAACGCTCATCCGCGCCTGCGGTTTCAGCGCGATCTTCTTCGTCTTCGCGATCTTCCTCTTCGTGGTGGGTTCGGGCGCCGAGTTCATCGTCCACCGCCTCGACTTCGGACAGTTCCTCTTCAGCCCGGAATGGGTGCCCACGTCGGTGGGCGAGAAGCGCTACGGCACCCTGGCCCTCATCCTTGGCACCGTCAGCGTCACGGCCCTGGCGATGGCCATCGCCGTCCCCTTCGGGCTGGGAGCCGCGATTTTCGTCTCCGAGTTCACCACCGGCCGCTCCAAGGAGGTCCTCAAGGTCGTCCTCGAGTTGCTGGCCGCGATCCCGTCGGTGGTGTGGGGCTTCATCGGGCTGGCCATGGTCAACCCCATGATCATCACCCTCTTCGACGCGCCCATCGGGCTCAACGTGCTGAACGGAGGCATCATCCTCGGCCTGATGAGCGTGCCCATCATCGTCTCCATCGGCGAGGACGCGCTGAAGGCGGTCCCGGATTCGTACCGCGAGGCCTCGCTGGCGATGGGCGCCTCGCGCTGGCAGACCATCACCAAGGTGCTGATCCCGGCCGCCCGCAACGGCTTGCTCGCCGCGGTGCTGCTCGGGGTGGGCCGCGCCATCGGCGAAACGATCGCGGTGCTGATGGCCACCGGCCACGCTGTGCAGATCCCGCACAGCCCCCTCGATTCGGTGCGCACCCTCACCGCCACCATCGCCTCCGAACTCGGCGAGACGGCGCGCGGCAGCGACCACTACCAGGCCCTGTTCGCCATCGGCGTGCTGCTGTTCGTGATGACCTTCGTCGTCAACCTGACCGCCGACCTCATCGTGCGCGGCCGCAAAGGATCCACCCGGTGAGTGCGCCCACCCCTTTCGCGACCACGGAGACCACGCTTGCGGGCCGTCGCAACGAGGGCGTGGCGCGGACCCTGCTGGCCCTGATGACGGTGCTCCTCGTGCTGCCGCTGACGGCCATTCTCGGCCTCCTCGTCGTCCAGGGAGCCCCGGCCCTCAGCCTGTCCTTTCTCTTCGACTCGCCTGCCGCCGGCATGACGGCCGGCGGAATTTTCCCGGCCATCGTCGGCACCCTGTGGCTGGTCGGCGTGTCGCTTCTGATCGCGGCGCCCATCGGCATCCTGGCGGCCATCTATCTCAACGAGTACGCGCCCGAGAACTGGACCACGCGCATCATCCACCTGGCCATCGTCAACCTGGCCGGCGTGCCCAGCATCGTGCATGCCCTGTTCGGCGTCGGCGCCTTCGTGCTCTTCCTGAAACTCGGCACCAGCATCCTCGCCGCCTCGCTCACGCTGGCCGTGATGACGCTGCCGGTGATCATCGCCAGCACCAAGGAAGCCCTGGCGGCCGTGCCGATGTCGTTCCGCGAGGCCTGCTGGGTGCTCGGCGCCTCGCGCTGGCAGACCATCCGCCACGTGGTGCTGCCCAACTCCATCCAGGGCATCCTCACCGGCGTCATCCTCCAGGTCTCCCGCGCCGCCGGCGAGACGGCTCCCATCATGTTCACGGGCGCGGCCTTTTACCTGCCCTTCCTGCCGATCTCCGTGCACGACCAGTGCATGGCCCTGTCCATGCACCTGTTCACACTCTCCACCCAGGTGCCCAACGTGCCCGAAGCCATGCCCTACGCCACGGCACTCGTGCTGGTGGGCCTCGTGATGAGCGTCAACCTCACCTCCATCCTGCTGCGCAGCTACCTGCGCTCGCGGAGGCGCTGGTGAGCGAGCCCAAGGCGAAGATCGAGATCCGCGACCTGCGCGTGCGCCACGGCGACCGCGTGGTGCTCCAGGACGTGTCGCTGGACGTCCTCGAGGGCGAGATCCTGGCCGTCATCGGACCGGCGGGCGCCGGCAAGACCACCCTCTTGCAGTGCATCAACCGCATGTCGGACCTGATCCCGGGCATGAAGGTGGAAGGTACCATCCGCATCGACGGCGAGGACGTGGCCTCGATTCGCGACGTCGCCTCCCTGCGCCGCCGCATCGGCGTGGTCTTCCCCCTGCCGGTGGGCCTGCCCATGTCCGTCTACGACAACGTGGCCTTCGCACCGCGGATGGCCGGCATCCGCAACCGCGCCGTCCTCGACGACCTCGTCGAACGCTGCCTCACCCAGGCCGCCCTCTTCGACGAAGTGAAGGATCGCCTCGGCGACCTCGGCACGCGCCTGTCCGGAGGCCAGCAGCAGCGCCTGACCATCGCCCGCGCCCTGTCCCTGGAGCCGGAAATCCTCTGCCTCGACGAGTTCTCGATCGCGGTGGACCCGGTGACCACGATGCGCATCGAGGGCGTCATCAAGGAACTGCGCAAGACCATGACGGTGGTGCTGGTGACCAACCTGGTGCTGCAGGCCCGCCGTCTCGGCGACCGCACCGCCCTCTTCCTCGACGGCCGGCTGATCGAAGTGGGCGCCACCGAGACCATCTACTCGCGCAATGCGACCGACGTCCGCACCTTCCAGTACGTGCAGGGACTGTTCGGATGATGACGCGCCTGGACCACACCCGCGAGTCCACCATCGCGACCCGGGGCCTGAGGCTGTCCTACGGCAAGTTCGAGGCCCTGCGCGGCATCGACCTGGAGATCCCGAAGGGGCGCATCACGGCGCTCATCGGCCCCTCGGGCTGCGGGAAATCCACGCTGCTGCGCTGCTTCAACCGCATCAACGAGCGCCACGACTACGTCACCACCTCGGGCGAGGTGCTGATCCACGGGCACAACATTTACGACGCCGGCGTGGACCTGGTCGAGCTGCGCAAGCAGGTGGGCATGGTCTTCCAGAGGCCGAATCCCCTCCCCATCTCGGTGCGCGACAACGTGCTCTACGGCTACCGCCTGCACACCCCGGCGCGGGACAGGAGCCGGGCCGCTGAGGAAGCCGAAGTCGAGTCGGCCCTGAAGTCCGTCCGCCTCTGGGACAACCTGAAGGACAAGCTCGAGGAGAGGGCCACCCGCCTCCAGCTCGAAGCGCAGCAGAAGCTCTGCATCGCGCGCCTGCTGCCGCTGAAGCCGTCGGTGATCCTGATGGACGAGCCCTGCTCCACCCTCGATCCCGACGCGACGGCAGCCATCGAGGACCTGATGCGCACCCTGGCCGGCACCTTCACCATCGTGATCGTCACCCACAACATGGCCCAGGCCCGCCGCGTCAGCGACGAATGCGTGTACATGCTGCTCGGCGAGATCGTCGAGCACCGCCGCACCGAGGACCTCTTCATCGCGCCGCGCGACAAGCGCACCGCCGACTACATCGAAGGCCGGTTTGGCTGAATCACGCCCTCGTCACTCGAGGATACGGACCCCGTCCGCGCATCCAGCAAGTCCCTCGACGACTTCCTGTCCTTCGGCAGACGGCCCTGGATGTGATCGTCACCAGTCTCGGACGTTCCCTCGCGGACGCTTTCTGGCTGCCGCGACACGCTACGACCCTTGGGATCGGGATTGCCACTCCTCGCCGTTTACCGAGCGCCTGACCTACTGCCTAGTAGTAGCGTGATAGGAGTACTCGGAGTACGACCCCTGAAAGTCAATCCACAGCGTGCGACCCGAATCTCGCAGGCCACCCCAACTCCCAAATATGCTGACGTCCTCGACGGGAGAACAAACTCCACGCCCATCGCAGAAAGTGTCGAACGTGAACTTCGTTGGCCCCGTGACCTCGCCGATCAGGCGTCTGCCAGACGGCCAAGCACGAACGACTATCGTGACTCCGTGGGTGACCAGCTCGATTGAATACACTGAGTACCAATATGACCATTCGCTGCAAGGGGAACGCACATCGGTGATTGGTCCTACGGCCGGGCACGGCAGAGCCCCTGTCACGGCTTCGGCCTCGTTCGAGTACGGGGAATCACCCGCGAAGTTCGCAGCCCTTACTCGGTAAAGATATTTGGTGAGCGGACTAGCTGTCTTGTCGGAATACTCGTTCACACCCTCTGGCACGCTCGCTATCAATGCATAGACTCCGTCGATAGACCTGCGTTCGATCTTGAATTCAATCTCGTTGGGCGAATTGTCCATCCAACGAAGCTCCACCCTGTTTGCTGCGACTGCGTTCGCCGTCAGAGCGCTGGGCGCATCTGGCTGTGAGTCTGGCGTCGTCGCGCTCGCGATATTGGAGAACGTCGAGCGACCGACTTCGTTCACTGCTCGGACGCGATAAAAATACGTAGTCGACGGCAGCGCTGAAAAGTCAGCGAAGGTGTTCACCTCGGCGTCGACCGTTCCGATCCTCGCAAATTCGCCTTCCAGCCCCGTCTTGCGTTGGATGTTAAAAGCAGTTTCGTCAGTAGATCCGTCGACCCACTCCAGAGTTACCGCCGTGGGCGAAACCGCCATCGCCGAGAGGTCGGTCGGCGCTGTTGGCTCGGCTGGCTTAGGAATCGGGCAATCGAGTATAGCGTTGGACCCAACAGCCGCCCTGAGAACAAGACTTGCGTCCGTCGCCGTAATCGAGTTGCTGCTATTTACGTCGCAAACCAGCGGATCGCACTGAACCAGCCCAACCGCCGCCTTGAATACGAAGAGCGCATCGTTTGAGGTTGGGATCGAGGCATCAGGGCGTGTCGGACGACCGCATGGCACAAACGTACAACTAGCGGCGCAGTGCTCGCCGGGAATGTAGACGGGATCACCGTCGTCGCACTGCTCTGGAATCTGAATTATCCCGTCACCGCAGCTAGTATAGACGAAGCCCGGTAGATCCTCTTGATAGGTGGCGGACGTCGCAACTGCGGCATGCGCGGACATCCCGTGTTGGCCGAGTGCGATCCCACCTGGCCCGTTCTGCGCGGCTTGTGCCACTCCTACGGGGTCAAGGGGCAGCAAAAGTGTCGGCAGGAGGGCCAAGCGGTTATACCAATGGCCCCGACCTCGGGATTCACGTCCGAAAAGGTCCACTCTGTAAACTCCGCGCATCCTGTCGGGCCTCCTTGCTGCGTCGCGACGAACCGTTACCACCCCAGCACCGGATGCTTCAAGGTTCCGGAGGGACCATTCTTCGCTTTGGCGTGACCGCAGACACACTCGCACGCTGCGACGACGACCCCATCGACTTCGCCGTCTTAGCGCGGACGCCTCCCGTCGCCAAGAGTACTGCACGGCAGGTCCCAGTCGTGCGCCCTGCCGATCAGGCCCGCGGAGATTACCCCGCTCGTTCGCGAATATATTCGAGAAAGGCCTCGCTGTGCGAGGCGAGGGGTCGGAAGGGGGAAGTCCTCGCGTCCGATGCTTTCGAGGGGGCGTCCGAGGCAGGCGCGGCCGGCGGTTTCGATCTCGGTGACCTCCTCTGAACAAACGCCGCTCTACTCGAGGGAGAGCCACAGGCGCAGGAGGTCGCGGCGCCGGGCGGGGTCGGGCCAGTCTTCGTAGGCGGTCCGGGCGTGCAGGACGGTGTGGTTCGAGATCAGCTGCACGTCGCCGGGCTCCAGCTCCATGTCCAGGAGGAAGGCTGGGGAGCCCGCGATCTCCTCGTAAAGATCCAGCAGTTCCTGTTCGGCGGCGGTGAAACGCGGCGCCTCAGCGTGGCGCTGGACCGAGCGGAAGTAGTCGCTGTGGTAGAAGGTGCGCAGCCTTCCATCGGCGTGGCAGCAGGGCTGCACGGGAACCCAGGGCATCCTTCCCTCGCGGGCTTCGTCGCGCGTGTCGAGCAGGAAAGGCTCGTAGAGACGGGCGACAAGGTCGGGGCGACGCAGGAGCAACTCGTCGTGGACGGCCACCGAACTGGCGATGCGGCTGGCGCCGCCGGACTTCGCCTTGCTCAGGCACAGCAGCCCCACCACGTCGGCCAGGTCGCAGTGGTAGGCGATGCGGTCGGCCGTGCGGTACTTTCGGACAAAGGGATTGGCGGCGTCTTCGCCGTAATCGCGCACGTGGCCGAGCAGTTCTTCCTGGGGATTCTGGCCACCCGGCACGCCGAGGTGGTGGCCGAGGCCCCAGAACGCCACCGAGGAAAGTTCCGCGCCCCAGCGCTCGACCGGCAGGCCGCGCAGGAGCACGAAACCGCGGCCGCTGCCCACTTCGGCGGCCCAGTGCTTCACTCGCGGCGCGAGCGTCGGGAGGGGAAAGTCGCCGCGGCCGAGTGCTGCCAGCGGCCTCCCGAGGCAGGCGCGGGCGGCGGCCTGGATCTCGGCGACCTCCTCGTCGCCGAGAAGGATGATCCAGTCCGTGCGCGAGGCGACGTCCGGACCCCGCCAGGCCGCCGCGCCGCCCACCGCGGACGTCGGCACCGACTGGTGGGAGCGCTCGAAATAGTGGAGGGCCTGGGCCCCGAAGCTGCGGTGTTGCGTCTCCATGACGAGCCTCGGTACTTCCCTTCGCGCCGGTAGCGATCGGTCGGGGGCCGGGGCGCTCGCGCGGGCTGGTCCTCGCTGCGCTGCGGAGTCGCCCGCACGAGCACCCCGGCCCCCGACCTCCAAGATACGCTCCTCGGTCCCGGTCGTCGCCGAAGTCCCGCCGCGCAGGCCCCGGCGTTCCACAGCTTGGGCGTCAGCCCAAGCGTTCAATGATGGTGGCGTTGGCCATGCCCCCGCCCTCGCACATGGTCTGGAGGCCGAAGCGGCCGCCGGTACGCTCGAGCTGGCCGAGCAGGGTCGCCATCAGGCGCACGCCGCTGCAGCCGAGGGGATGACCGAGGGCGATGGCGCCGCCGTTCGGATTCACCTTGGACATGTCGGCGTCGAACTCCTTGGCCCAGGCCAGCACCACCGGCGCGAAGGCCTCGTTGATCTCCACCGCGTCGATGTCGGAGAGCTTCATGCCGGCGCGCTTCAGCACGTTGTGGGTGGCGGGAATCGGCGCCGTGAGCATGATGACGGGATCGCAGGAACCGAGAGCGAAAGCGTGGAAACGGGCGCGGGGCTTGAGGCCGAGGGCTTCGGCGCGGCTCCTCTCCATCACGAGCACGGCGCCGGCGCCGTCGGTGATCTGGCTGGAGTTGCCGGCCGTGATGCAGCCGGTCTCCTCGAAGGCGGGCTTGAGGGCGCCGAGCTTCTCGGCCGTCGTCTCGCGGCGGATGCCCTCGTCCACGGAGATCATCTCCTTGCCGCCGTCGTCGTGGGTGCGCTCGACGGGCACGATCTCCTTCGCGAACCAGCCGTTGTCGGTGGCGACCGCCGCGCGCTGGTGCGACTGGGCCGAGAAGGCGTCGAGCTGCTCGCGCTTGAGATCCCACTTCTTGCAGATCTCTTCGGCCGACAGGCCCTGGTTCACCAGACCGCCGCGACCGTAGAGGTTGGCGTCCACATAGCGCTGGATCATGCGCGTGCCGAAGGGGCCGCCGCCGACCATGGCGCTGGTGCCCATGGGGACGCGGCTCATCGACTCCACGCCTGCCGCCACCACGCAGTCGTAAGCGCCGGCCATCACGCCCTGGGCCGCGAAGTGAAGGGCCTGCTGGCTCGAGCCGCACTGGCGATCCACCGTGGTGCCGCACACCGTTTCCGGGTAGCCGGCCGCCAGCGCCGCGTTGCGGGCGATGTTGAGGCCCTGCTCGCCCACCTGGCCCACGCAGCCCATGATCACGTCTTCGATCAGAGCAGGGTCGAGGCCCGTGCGCTCGACGATGGCGCGAAGCGGTTCGGACGCGAGGTCCACGGCATGCCAGCCCGCGAGGGCTCCATTCTTTTTGCCGCGGCCGAGGGGAGTACGGACGGCATCGACGATGACGGCTTCACGCATGGAAAGGGTTCCTCCTGGTCAGGCCCGCCGGACCCGGTCCGGCCAGCCTGGTTGGGGACGCCGCGCCCTTGGCGCGCCGCCCGGAAATTCAGATGGCGCGGAGAATGGCAAGACCTTGCAATACGTCAAGCGTGGGGGCTCGAACGGTCCCGCTCTGCGCAGTTCCCAAGGGACGGACCCATTCGTCCCGTCCGGTCGGGAAGCCGCGGGGCCAACGGGGTTGCGGGTTCCCGTCGCCGCTTCGTCGAGGCGCTCGAGGGGCTTCGTGGGCTCCCGGTCGCAGATCTCGGTGACCCGTGCGGCGATCCGCCCACTCGACAAGGGCCGGCCTCTTCTAGACGCCGATGTCCTCGTTCCACAGGTCCGGCCGAGCCCGTACGAACTCGGCCATCAACGCGATGCAGCGCGGATCATCGATCACCTGGACGTCCACGCCGCGGCTGCGCAGATGGGCTTCCTCGCCGAGGAAGCTCCGGTTCTCGCCGACCACGACCCGCGGGATCCCGTACAGCAGGATGGCCCCGCTGCACATCGGGCACGGCGAGAGCGTGGTATAGAGGGTGCACTCGCGGTAGATCCGGGCCGGCTGACGACCGGCGTTCTCGAGCGCGTCCATCTCCCCATGCAGCACCACGCTGTCGCGTTGCACGCGGCGGTTGTGGCCCCGGCCGATGATCCGGCCCTGATACACCAGCACCGAACCGATCGGGATGCCTCCCTCGGCAACGCCCAGTTCGGCCTCCTCGATGGCCGCTTGCATGTACGCATCCATGGCGAATCCCTCGTGCGCTCCGTGGCGGAAATGGCGGCGCCCGGTGTCCACCATGATCCTGCCGTGCCCGTCGGCGATTTCGAGCACTTTCTTGTCGCGCAGGGAACCATCAGGTCGGATCGCGGCGGGCAGGGAGGAACGTTGACCCAGGAACACATCCCGGTTCCGTTGCCCCGACGAACACTCGCCCTCGGGACCACCCGACCCCCTTCTGCGGGAGGTGGAGCGCAACGGGCGTCGAGAGGTTTCTTTCCGCGAACCGCGCTCGATATCCCTCGCGCCATGCGCGCATCGGGGTCCGGCATCGTACCCATGGTGGAGAGGCCCTTGGCGGCGGCCCTGCTCGCCGCAGCCCTGGTCGTCTTCGCCGGTGCCTGCGCGCCCCGCAAGACCACGCCGCTGCCGACCGTCGAATCGGTGAACCTCGGCCGCTATCTCGGCGCCTGGTTCGAGGTCGCCCTGATTCCCAACCGCTTCCAGAAGGTCTGCGTCGCCGACACCCAGGCCCGCTACAGCCTCGACCGCGAGGTGCTGCGCGTGCGCAACCGCTGCCGCAAAGCCGACGGCGGAATCGCGGAAGCAGTCGGGGTCGCCAATGTCGTCGCAGGCAGCGGCAACGCGAAACTCCGCGTCAGCTTCTTCCGGCCCTTTTACGGCGACTACTGGATCCTCGCCCTCGACCCGGACTATCGCTGGGCACTGGTCGGCGAGCCGAACCGCGAGTACGGCTGGATCCTGTCGAGGTCGCCGCAACTCGACGAAGCTTCCATCGAGGCCGCCCTTGGCGTGGCCGAGGCCCGCGGGTTCGACCGTGCGTCCTTCCGCCGAACGCTGCAGAACGAGCCGCTGGACTGAAGAGAGCACACGAGCCGAAGCGTGCCGCTGCCTGAAGGCACCTATTCAGGGGCGGCCTGACGGTACATTCTCATCAGATCCTGATGAGTAAATGTACTGTTCACCGTCAACCCACGGGGGATGATCACTTCATCCGTCCATGGAATCGAGTCGGTGCGCTCATAGACATGCGTGAAAAGGATCGTATGCCGCAAGCGGTACCGTTCGCCGAGCCTGGGGTCATCGAAAATCAACGAAGGCAGTCGCTGTTTCAGCGCGCCGTTCACCAAAATCAAACCGTGCAGCATGATGACGTCGGGTTTGTTCGCAAATACATAGTCCAACGCCTCGCTCGGCGTGGCCGGCCACTGTTCGTCGAAAACGCGGCTGCTGGCATACTCCGCAGTGTTCAGGAAGAACCTGTAAAACGCGCTCTCGCGGTTGTTGCCGCGAAACTTGTAGTGAGAAATCTTCTTGTCGACCAGCCCCCAGCTATCGAGAAAACTCCGGTCAGGTCCTGCAAAGTAAGGTGTTTGTCCCATTTGATCGTAGACGATCGTGCTGCCGGCCGGGTAATTGTCGCGCACGAAGCGCCCAACCAATGCATCGCAATTATTGCCGATGCCATAGACTCCCGATGCTGTTCCGTTCAGGTGCTCGTCGTTGTCCGGATCGAAAAGCCGGCCGAGCAGAAATTGCGACCGGCCCACCGGTTGCCGAAAAAACTTCATCAAATTCTCTGCCAGGGGATTCTCCACTTTCGCGCCGAACGTGAACTCTGTTGCGTGAACACTGACAGCGGAAACGGAGTACGCAACGAATCCCGTATGGAACAACCGCTTCCAACTCCCCTGCCAGCGGCGGACCTGAAATTCGAAGGCCGTCACGACAAAAACGAACAGAAGGGGCATGGCGTAAGTTGCATGCCGAAAGAACGGGCCGTAGTCCGGCGCATAGGCGAACCAGAACAGGGACAAGGCGACGACGGCAGCCAGACAGCGCTGTGCGGTTCCCCAGAAATGTCGATTGACGAGAGCGGGCAGCACGAGAAGCAACAGAAGATAGATCCCGCTCCAGAGAAACTGCTGATGCAGCTGCTGGAGCGTGAACCTGGTCGAGCCGATCTTGTTATAGAACGGGGTGGGCAACAAATCGTGAAAGTAAAAGAAACGGAACCCGGTGAGAAGCACCACGCAAAGCGAGGTACAGACGAGCGCCCGCGGCAGCATCGGACGTCGTTGCGGGCAACATACCGCCAACAGGGCGAGCAATCCCCCGACGAAGAAGAGCCCTTCCGAGCGCGTCAGAATCAAGGCGACGGCCATCCACGGGAAAAAACGCTGGGATTCCTTCTCCAACAAACTGATGCATAGCGCCGTCAGCAGAACCGAGTAAAGGGCGGTCTCCAGCCCCATTTGCGACCACAACACGAAAGGAACGTAGGTAACAGTGAGCAATACGGGCAAATGTCTGGTTGCTGCTCCGGCAAGCAACAGCGTACTGAGCCGGAACAGCAAATGCAGATTGATCAGCGCCAGTGCAATGCCGAGCAGCTTGGCCACGGTGACCAATGGCCAAGAAGTCAGGAGCTTGCCCAGATAGAGCAGGAGCGGCCACGATACCGAACTGCAGTACTCGACCCTGGCACCCAGCTGATTGAACACGTAGCCATAACCTGCCGCGAACTGCTCCACCAGACGGAAGTAGATGAAGGCATCTTCGTAGATGATATCCAGCGATACAAAGCTGAAAAAAAGGAACAGGCTGCATAGTGCACGGAACCAGTGTTTCTCCATTGACACCCGGAAAACTCCTCCCGTTGTTGCTGCTACCTTCCCGCCTGGGACGCCAAGATGAGCCGCCATGGATGCTCCCCCGGAAAGGCGTTCCTTTTCATGCCAGTCCAGTGCTGCTGAGCCTCTCCCAATAGGACCACTTCGAATCGTGGACGAGTCCCGACCGTTCGTGCCTCCACCGACTCAAACCCCCGCCACCAGCCCATCCTTGCGCGACTCGCTGGCCGCCAGGTAACCGCCGTCGATGCGCAGCGCGCCTTGGGCGCCGCCGAACAACAGGGGCGGCGCCACCGCTACCTCGTGGCCCATGGCGGCAAGGGCCTCGCGCACTGCGGGCGCAACTCCTTCCTCCACTGCCACCCCCCTGCCCTCCGTCACCTGCCAGCGCGGCGCGTCCACCGCAGCCTGCAGGTTCTGGCCGTGGCCGAACACGCGAAGCACCATCTGCAGGTGGCCCTGGGGCTGCATCGCGCCGCCCATCACGCCGAAGGCCAGCAACGGCTCGCCGTCGCGGGTGACGAAGCCGGGAAGGATCGTATGGAAAGGCCGCTTGCCGGGCCCGAAGACGTTCGGGTGGCCCGCTTCCAGGCTGAAGCCGTTGCCGCGGTTCTGCAGGCTCATCCCCGTTCCCGGCACCACGATGCCCGAGCCGAAGGAGAAGTAGTTGGACTGGATGTAGGAGACCATCGTGCCGCCGGCGTCAGTCGCGCACAGGTACACCGTGTCGCCGCGAGCCGGGGGGCCCGCCGCGAAGTCTCCGGCGCGGCTGCGGTCGATCGAGGCCGCGCGCGAGGCCAGGTAGGCATCCTCCAGCAGGTCGGGGATTCGCGCCGTCATCGTGGCCGGGTCGGACACCGCACGGTGCACGTCGGCGAAGGCCAGCTTCATGGCCTCGATCTGCAGGTGGAGGCTGCCCGCGCCGTCCACGTCGAGGTCGAGCACTTCGGTGTGGGCGAGGATGCCGAGCGCAATCAGCGCCGCGATGCCCTGCCCGTTCGGCGGGATCTCGTGGACACGAACGCCGGCGAATTCCACGGAGATCGGCTCCACCCAATCGGCGCGGTGGCCGGCAAGGTCTTCGAGCGCAAAGCAGCCGCCGCCGTCGCGGGACGCGGCGACGAAGGCCTCGGCCAGCTCGCCGCGGTAAAGGGCCTCCCCGCGGCTTTCGGCCACCTTGCGCAAGCTGGCGCCGAGCTCGGGCAGCAGCATCTTCTCGCCAAGGCGCGGCGCGCGGCCCCCGGGAAGGAACACGCGGGCAAACTCCTCGAAGCCCGAGTAAAGCCCCGCCACCGCCTCCCATTGCGCGGCGATGACCGGAGACACCAGGAAGCCGCCCTCTGCATAACGCAGGGCCGGCTCGAACAGGCTCTCGAAAGGCAGGGCGCCGAAACGCGACGAAAGCTCCACCCACGCCGACACGGCGCCGGGCACGGTAACGGCCTCCCAGCCGAGCATCGGCATGCGCGAATGCCCGGCAAGGCGCCCGGGATCGGCGGCAAGCGGACTGCGGCCCGAAGCGTTGAGGCCGTGCAGCTTGCCTTCGTGGGCAACGATGGCGAAGGCGTCGCTGCCGAGACCGTTGTTGACGGGCTCGACCACCACCAGCGTGATCGCGGCAGCCAGCGCCGCATCCACCGCATTGCCGCCGCGGGCCAGCATGGACAGGCCCGCCTGCGCGGCCAGGGGCTGGGAAGTGGCCACCACGTTGGCCGCCAGCACCGGCATGCGCCTCGTGAGATAGGGGAAGTCGTCGTTCATCGGTCACCCCGCGGCCGGCGCTTCATGCGGTAGACGACGGGCCCGCCGGCCGGCATGGCAAGCGGAGCGACGACTTCGAAGCCGAAGCGCTCGTAGAAGGGAACGTTCTCCGAGCGCGAAGCCTCGAGGTAGGCTTCCACGCCATCGCGGTCGCAGCGTTCGAGGACAGGCCTCAGCAGCGAAGCTCCCACGCCGGCGCGCTGGCGCGTGGGATCGGTGCCGAGAATGGAGAGATACCAATGCGGCTGCTGGGGGTGCAGGCCCGCCAGCGGCGCCATGCCCTGGGCCACCAGCAGTGCGCGCCAGCCGAAGACCGGCAGGACCCTCAGCACGAAACCGAGGAGTTCGGTCAGGCTCGGTCCGCCCTCGCGGGGCGGATCCCAAAGCGCGGCCCCGGAGCGCTCTTCGTTCGTGTACACGACGCCGTGGCGACTGTAGATGGCGAGGACGCGCTCGAAGAGGCGGCGCTGGCGAGCAGGGCGCGCGGCGTCGTCCGGAAAGAGCCAGCCATGGAAAGGATCGGCCCGGAAAGCCTGCACCAGCACCTCGGCCAGCTGGGGAAAATCCGCAGGGACCGCCCTTCTCACGCCGCTTCTCCGAGGGAACCCTCTGGCACGAAGCCGGGTGTAGCGGCGGCGCCGCGCAAGTGGTAGCGGCTGGCCACACGCTGCGCGTGCAGCGCCCCCACGCCCACTGGAGGAACGACGATGACCACTCCCGCCCTCGCCATGGTAACCGGTGCCTCCTCGGGCATCGGCAAGTCCTTCGCCGAAGCCCTCGCTGCCCGCGGCTGCGACCTCGTGCTGGTGGCTCGCAACCAGGCCCGCCTGGACGATCTGGCCGCCGAGTTGCGCAGCCGCCACGGCCGCGACGTGCACGTGCTGGTCGCCGATCTCGAGAAGCCGGAGGAGCTGGCGCTGGTGGAAAAGCACCTGCACGAGGACGCCCGCATCGAGCTGCTGGTGAACAACGCCGGCTACGGCGTCACCGGCAACTTCGCCGACTTGCCCGTCGAAAAGAGCGACGGTCAGATCGCCTGCAACATCGTCGCGCTGACCCGCCTCTCCCACGCCGCCCTGTCCACCATGAAACCCTCGCGTCGCGGCGGCATCATCAACATCGCCTCCGGAGCTGCCTTCCTGCCGACACCGCAGATCTCCGTCTACTGCGCCACGAAGGCCTACGTGGTGAACTTTTCGCTGGCTCTGAACGAGGAAACGAAGAGCCACGGCGTGCACTGCATGGTCGTGTGCCCAGGCTTCACGCGAACCGAGTTTCAGTCACGGGCCAACTACGACACCAGCGCCCTGCCCTCCTTCGTGTGGCAGACGGCCGAAGACGTGGTGAACGAGACGCTGGCGGCCTACGAGCGCGGCGAAGCGCTGCTCGTGCCCGGACTGCAGAACCGCATCACGATGGCGCTGACCGGTTTCGTGCCGCGCACCTGGCTGGCCCCCCTGGCCGCGCGCTTCGGGAAGCAGCCCGGACACTGACCGCGGATGGCGCTTCCTGCCGCACCGCGGCACACCGCGGCGCCCTCCCCGTTCCCGCTGCGCAAGTTTTGTTCGCCCCGTGAAAACCTCGCGGGAAGCAGTTTTCCACGTTGCTTGAGCCGCCCCCCTCGGCCAAAGAGGAGGGCGGCGCCCCAGCGCCCCGCACCGCGGGCACGGACGCCGAGGGAGGAAACCATGACCGAAGTTCGATCGAAAAAGCTTTCGCGCGCGACGGCCGGCGCGGCCATCGTCCTGTTGCTGGGCGCCACGAGCGCTGGCGCTCAGGTCCAGGATGCCGACCAGCAGAAGTGCATCACGTCCCTCAACAAGGCCGGGGCCAAAGTCGCCAAGACCCAGGGCAAGGAAGACGTCAGCTGCGTGAAGAACGCCGGCAAGGGCACCGAGCCCGACGCGACCACCTGCCTGACCGCCGACACCAAGGGGAAGGTGCTGAAAGCCACCGGAAAGGTGACGACGGCCTTCGACAAATCCTGCGGAACGCTTCCCGACTTCGGTCCTTCCGACGCAACGACGGTGTCCGACGCGGCCAAGAATGAAACGGTCGCTCTGGCCACCGACCTCTTCGGCAGCGACGTGACGGCTGCCCTGGTCACTCAGGCGACCGACGCGGACGCGGCCAAGTGCCAGGCCAGCGTGATCCAGAGGGCCCAGAAGCTCGCCGACCAGATCGTCAAGGACTTCGGCGCCTGCAAGTCCGCCGGCTTCAAGGGTGCCACGCTGGACTCGCCCATCGAACTCGACGCCTGCATCGCCACGGTCGCCGCCGACGCCAAGGGCAAGCTCGCCAAGGCCGAGGCCAAGGTCACGGACGCCCTGAACGTGACCTGCAGCGGGCTCGACGTGGACGATCTGCTGCCCGGGGCCTGCCAGGGCTACACCAGTTTCAACTCCTGCGTGCTCTCGATCGCCCGCTGTCGCGCCTGCTCGGCGCTGGCCGTGATGGACGGGCTCGGTTCGGTCTGCGACGGTTTCGACGATGACGTCCCGTCGAACGCGAGCTGCGGCGCCACGTTGCTCGCCACCCAGAGGGTTTCCATCCCGAACAGCATCGAGCCGGCCGAAACTCCGGGCTCTCCCGGCGTCGTCGTCACCAACCCGAAGCTCCTCACCCAGTTCCCGCCCTCGGGTCCCGACCTGAACCGCTCGGACTACGTGCGCTGGAGCCTCGACGGCTACGCCGGCACGCCGGACGCCATTCTCATCCTCGTCCCCGGCTTCGGCTCGGGCGTCAATCCCCTGCGCACCCTGGCCGAGAACCTCATCCCCAAGATGCTGGCCGACGACGGCCTGCTGGTGGAAGTGTGGGGCTTCTCGCGACGGGACGATCTTCTCGAGGATCGCGAGGGCGTGCTGATCGCCACCGCCGAGAAGGATGCGGCCATCGCCCAGGACTGGTACTACGGCGACGATCTCGGCCTCGCGCTGCATCCGTCGCTCGTGTCCGGCCCGAATCGCCGGGCGGTGTTCTACAACTCCTCCAACGACATTCCCTTCCTGGCCAACTTCACGCCCCAGGTCTTCTCCCAGGACCTGGACGTTGTGGTGGACGCCGCGCTCGCCGTCACGCCCAACGTCTTCCTGGGCGGGCATTCGGCCGGCACCGGGTTTGCGGCACGTTATGCCTCGACCGATTTCAACCTGACAGGAATGGGCCCGGCCGACCCCGGCTACGCCAAGCTGAAGGGTCTCGTGCTTTTCGAGGGCGGCGGCGGCACCACGGCCGCGTCGGCTCCCCTCAGCGCCGACTCCATCGACCGCATCGTCGCCAAGGCCGACGGCGGGCTCTTCGGCGCGGTGCGCGACCAGGCGCCGAGATGCGTGGACGGCACCACGGCCTGCACCGTCGCCACCGAGGCGGCCGACTGCATCGGCCAGCTTCCGCCCAAGTGCACGCCGGCGGCCACGTCGTACACGAGCATCGGCGGCCTCCAGCCCCAGATCTACGCCGCCGGCGAAGTCGGAGCGGTGCAGCACCTGACGGATCCCGAGTTCGGCCAGGTCATTCTCCAGGTGGACCAGGGAGGGCCCGGCAACAACGCCATCGCGGTCGTGCCCGGGCTCGCGCCGCTGGCTCCTCCCCTCGTTCCCGCCGCCACGGTCGAGGGCCTCTTCGGCATCTTCCTCGACGACGACGGCCCCAACGCCAACTTCCTGAGCCCCGCCCTGGCCACTTCCCTGGGCGAGCCGGGTGGCAGCGTCAACGGCTTCGCGGCCTGGAGGGACATCGACGGGGACGGCTTCATCTCCGCCGGGAACAGGCCCAACAACGGCGCCGCGCCGACCACCCTGCCCGGCGGAAAGTGGGGCCAGGAGGTGGAGGTCACTCGCATGGACCGCAACGTGCAGACCTTCATCGCCGGCGGCGAGAACGCCAGCGACTGGTACTTCGCCGGCTCGGGCCTCTCGACCCTCAGCGTGAGCGGCCTATGCTCCGTGGGCACCTGCACCGCCGGCAAGGCCGGCGCCTGCGCCACCAACAGCGACTGCTCCCAGTCGATCAGCCTGGATTCCTCGGCCCTGTCGGCCACGCGGCCCGACATCGCCAACATGACCCAGGCGCCCAGCATCAACATCCCGGTGATCAGCTTCGGCGGCAGCAACGGCCTGACGCCGATCGGCGCGTCCTTCCTCGGCTTCGGCCAGAGCATCGGCACCTGCACGGCGCCGAGCTGCGACGGCACGGCGCGCGTGGTGGACACCCTGCTTCCGAACCCGGCCTTCCCCACCTACGGCAACGTCGCAGGCGGCTACGAGGTCCACATCAGCGAAGGCTACGCCCACGTGGACGTGGTGACCGCCGAGGACACTCCGGACAACCAGATCCCGGAGCAGTTGGCCGCCTTCCTCGAAAGGAACCTGGTCCCCTAACGCACGTCACCATCGGGCCAAACAAAAGGGCCGGTGGAATCACTTCCACCGGCCCTTTCTTCTTCGGTCGCTGCCCGGTTCTAGCGCCCGGCAGCGATGATCGCACTCAGATCGAAATACTCTTCGCGCGTGCCTTCGGCATCGCCGAGGTTGATGTACCAGCCCTGCTCACCCGGGAAGCGCGCGCTCGGCAACGCGCAGTAGGTGGCGTGCTCCAGCTGGATGTCGACCATCGTGATCGAGGGGTTGTAGCTGACCTCGTAGTCGAAGCCGTACTTCGCGCCCGCGATGGGATGCGTGGCGTACATGAAGTTGTTGACCCACACCTTCCAGAGCTCGCCCGCCTGATCGTAGATGTCGGTGTAGGGGATGCGGTAGCTGTCCTGGTCCAGGTAGATCACGCGCTTCGAGTACGCGTACTGGGGGAACTTGGCCTTGCCCTCCACGATCCACACCTTGCGCGGCTCCCAGGCGCTGTCGTGCATGAAGTCGCCCGAGGCCTTCTGCCACTTGACGGGAATGCCGTCGGAGTGGAAGGAGCCGAGGATGGTCTTCTCGCCGAGGTAGCTCCATGTAAACCAGCCGGGATTGCCGGCGTAGCCCGCGTAGCTGTCCTGGTCAGTGTCCTGCCCGAACAGGGCGTCCGAGCGTTGGGCCGACGACAGGCGCCGCACTCGACGCAGCTGGGGAAGGTAGAGCCAGGTGTCGTCCTGGCGGGTGTGGTCGGCGTAGCGGGTGAGCGTGAAGCCCGTGCCCTTGAGATCAAAGGGCTCGATGAGGGGATAGAGGGCTTCCTTGTAGCGGGAGCCGTCCTTGCTCACCATCTTCGGCTTGGGATCGACGATCGTGCGCTCCTGGAAGTAGAGACGGCGGATGTGGTCGATCAGGAAGTGGCGTTCCACCGAGAAGGGATCGCCGTTCTTGCCGATGGCTCCGGTGTCGCAGTCGAAGTTGCGCAGATCGAGGTCGTCCACCGCGATCGCCGCGTTGAAGTTGAACATGTGCTTGGCGCCGGCGTGCTTGTCGTTCGGATCCACGGCGGGGAACGGCAGGCCGGCGGTGTGGTTCTTCAGATGCGTGGCGTCTTCGGCCAGTTCCACTTGGCCGGAGTACTTCTCGGTGGCCTCGGCGAACTTGGGCGGGAAGGCGACCTTCTTGTAGGGCCCCACCTTGATGGTGGCGCCGCGGTCGACAATCCACTTGACGGCCGGGCCGAGCAGGTCGGCGTACTGGTCCACGTTGCCGCGCTCGATCACTGTGCCGGGCGTGGGCTCGGCCGCCGCGGCCGGAGCCGGCACCGCGAGGATCGCCGCCAGGGCGGCCGTGAGCAAGGCGGGAACTTCAGCGTACTGGGCCGGGCGGCCGCAGGACGGGGTCAGGGTCCTTGGGAACTTCACGAACACTTGTACCTCCGGGGGATGAGCGCCGGTTGGGCCGGGGGGCCGCGGTCGCCACGGCTTTCGTCTACCGGAGAACATGGCCGAAGGGAACAAGGAGAATGGGGCGGTTGCGGCGCGGCGCCCGCCCGGTCGGGCGGGTCGGGTCGTCCCCTCGCCTCGCGAAGACGGGGAAGAGAATGTGTATGTGGG
>JBHEPB010000288.1:0-4271 GCA_046260515.1 Binatia bacterium | reverse complement strand
GCAGCACCGTGGCGATCACGTCGATGCGCTTCTCCACGCCCTCGAAGCCGACGGCCTGGGCGCCGAGCACGCGACCGTCGGGAACCGAGAACAGCAGCTTCAGGTGGATGGGCTTCGCACCGGGATAGTAGCCGGCGTGGTGCCCGGGATGCAGATAGACCTTGTCGAAGGACGTGACGCCGGCGCGGCGCAGGCCCTTCTCGCTGGCGCCGGTGGAGGCGGCTGTCATGCCCATCACGCCGACGACGGCCGTGGCCTGAACGCCGCGGAAGCGCGTCTCCCGACCTGCGATCGACTCGGCGGCGATTCTTCCCTGGCGGTTGGCCGGGCCGGCCAGGGGGAGCACCACTTCCTGGCCGGTGACGACATCGTGCACCTCGATGGCGTCGCCGACGGCCCAGATCGCTGGATCCCCGGTGCGCATGGCGGTGTCCACCACGATGCCGCCTCGCGGGCCGATGGCGAGGCCGGCGTCGCGCGCGAGCGAAGTCTCCGGGCGCACACCGATGGCGAGGATCACGAGATCCGCTTCCAGGCTGCGGCCGCTTTCGCTGCCGACCGAGAGAGCCCGGCCGTTCGAATCGATGCGGGCAAGGCCGTCGCCGAGGACGAGCGTGACGCCGTGGTCGCGAAGGTGGTGCGCCACCGGGGCGGCCATCTCGGGGTCCAGGGGAGGCATCACCTGGTCGAGCTTCTCGAGGATGGTGACGTCGAGGCCGCGATGGGCGAGGTTTTCGGCCATTTCCATGCCGATGAAGCCGCCGCCGATCACGACGGCGCGGCGGGCTCCCCAATCGTCGATCCAGGCGCGGATGCGGCGCGTGTCGGGAATGCTGCGCACGGCGAAGACGCCTTCGAGGTCGATGCCGGGCAGGGGAGGGCGGATGGGCGCGGCGCCGGGGGCCAGCACCAGGGCGTCGTAGTGTTCCTCGCGCGTGGCGCCGTCAGCAACCTCACGGACGGTGAGGACGCGGCGGTCCCGGTCGATGGCGACGGCCTCGGTGCCGGTGCGAATCTCGATACGGAAGCGGTCGCGAAAGAGTTCAGGGGAGGCGACCAGCAGGTTTTTCTCATCGGCGATAACGTTTCCCACGAAGTAGGGAAGGCCGCAGTTCGCGAAAGACACGTGGGGGCCGCGGTCGAAAACGACGATGTCGCAGTTTTCGTCGAGGCGGCGCAGCCTTGCCGCGCAGGAGGCGCCGCCGGCGACGCCGCCGACGACCAGGACGCGACGGGTAGGCTTGGAACTCGTTTCAGGCATCTCGGGTCCTCCGGGGTTCACCCCTCTCACAAGCAAGACCCGCGCCGCAGCGAAACCCGGGACAGGTACAGGTTTTCCGGAGGAAAACCTGTACCTGTCCCGGGTTTCGGGGCGGATTGCCTGATCGGCGCGTCTGCCCTAGGGCCGTCACGCAGGAGACACCCATGGATTTTCTCGAGACCGTCCGCACCACCCACACCTGCCGCCATTACCGCCCCGATCCGGTTCCCGCCGAGGTGCTGCGCCGCGTGCTCGACGCCGCGCGCTTCGCGCCCACCGGCGGCAATCGCCAGGGCGTGCGTTTTCTCCTCGTCCAGGATGCCGCCAAGCGCCGCGCCCTGCGCGACCTCTATCTCCCTCTTTGGGAGCAGTACGCGTCGCGGGCCGTCGCGAAACCGGGGGCCCCGCTGCCGAAGCTGCTCCAGAATGCCGACCACATGGCCCGCCACCTCGAGGAGGTGCCCGTGCACGTAGTCGTTTGCGCACAGGTTGCCGATCTCATGGCCACCGACCGCCACCTCGAGCGCATCTCGGTGGTGGCCGGGGCCTCCATCTATCCCTCGGTGCAGAACCTGCTGCTCGCGGCCCGCAACGAGGGCCTGGGCACGGCGCTGACGACCCTGCTCTGCGCCGTCGAGCCCAAGGTGAAGGAACTGCTCGGCATTCCCGACGGCGTGGCCACGGCCGCCCTGGTCGCCCTGGGTTACCCCGAAAAGGGCTTTCCCAAGTCGCTTCCGCGCCGGCCCGTGGAGGAGATCGCCTTCGGCGATACCTACGGCGTGCCCCTTTTCTCCTAGGCCGCAGACCCGGCGGCCTGAAGGGTTTGACTCTCCCCCTTTGGGGTCATATTCAGATAACGGAGTCCGAAATCGCTAATGGCCCTGCTCAACCACACCTGCACCTACGCCATCCGGGCGGCCCTCCACGTCGCTGCTGCCCAACCCGAGCCGGGGACCTTTGTCTCCACCCGCCGCATCGCCGACGACCTGGGCGTGCCCTTCGCTTTCCTCACCAAGGTGCTCCAGGGCCTCACCCAGAGCGGCATCCTGCTTTCCCAGCGCGGTGCCTCGGGCGGAGTGGCCCTGGCCCGCCCTGCCGAGGGAATCACCCTTCGCGACATCGTCGACAGCGTCGGCGGCGACGGTATATTCCGCCAGTGCCTGCTCGGGCTGCCGAGCTGTTCGGACGCCAGTCCCTGCGCGCTGCACGTTCCCTGGAAGGAAGAGCGCAGCCGCCTCGAGTCCATCTTCGGCCGGACCACCCTGGCCGACCTTGCCGGCGCCGACGCCGCTAACCCGATTGTCGAAACCATTTCCCCCGCGGTGACACGCCGCCGCTCGCCAACCCAGACCAGGAGGACCACATGAACAGTTCCAGCTTCCGTACGAGCCCCAATCGCGCGACCTCGACGACGCGCGCGTCCGCTTCGTCGCTGACGGTCTGCCTCGCGGGGCTGGTGCTCACTTTCTCCACGGCCACGCCGGCCGCGGCTACCGAGGCGGAAGTGGTCGGCCAGGCCCTCGGCGCGGTCGCGGGAGTAGTCGGTGAGGAAAAGGCCGTGCTCACGCACGCCCCGCAGGTTCCGCCTCCCATCACGCGCAAGACCCCGACCAAGGTCGTCATCGACCTGGAAGTGAAGGAGTACACCGCGCGCCTCGCCGACGACATCGAGTACACCTTCTGGGGATTCGGCGGCAGCGTCCCCGGCCCCTTCATGCGCGTGCGCCAGGGCGACCTCGTCGAGTTCAACCTGCACAACCATCCGGACAACAAGCTGCCCCACAACATCGACCTGCACGCGGTGACAGGGCCGGGAGGCGGCGCGGCGGCCTCGTTCACGGCGCCCGGCCACACTTCGAAGTTCTCGTTCACGGTGAAGAACCCGGGACTCTACGTGTACCACTGCGCCACCGCGCCGGTGGGCATGCACATCGCCAACGGCATGTACGGCCTCATCCTGGTGGAGCCGGAGGAGGGGCTGCCTCCCGTGGACCGCGAGTACTACGTGATGCAGAGCGAGTTCTACACGACGGGCCGCTACGGCGAGGCCGGCCTGCAACCTTTCTCCATGGAGAAGGCCCTGCGCGAGGACGCCGACTACGTGGTCTTCAACGGCTCGGTGGGCGCGCTGGTGGGCGACAAGGCCCTGCGCGCCAACGTGGGCGAGAGCGTTCGCCTCTACATCGGAAACGGCGGTCCCAACCTGGTCTCCTCCTTCCATGTGATCGGCGAGATCTTCGACAACGTTTTCACCGAGGGCGGTACGGTGGCCAACCACCAGGTGCAGACCACGCTGGTGCCGGCCGGCGGGTCCACCGTGGTCGAGTTCCGCGTCGAAGTGCCCGGCACCTACGTCCTCGTGGACCACTCGATCTTCCGCACCTTCAACAAGGGATCGCTCGGCATGCTGAACGTCGAGGGCGAGGCGGCCCCGGCCATCTACTCGGGCAAGCAGCTCGACGAGGTCTACCTGCCCGAGGGCCAGCCCACCCAGGTCGGCAAGCCCGAGGTGCCTTCGCGCGTGCTCACCAAGGGCGAGCGGATCTCGGAAGGCGAGCGCGTCTTCAACCGCACCTGCATGGCCTGCCACCAGTCGAACGGCCAGGGCCTGCCGGCCATCTTCCCGCCCCTGGCCGAGGCCGACTACCTGATGGCCGATCGCGAGCGCGCGATTCACATCGTGATCAAGGGCCTGCAGGGTGAAATCGAAGTGAACGGCAAGAAGTACAACCAGGTGATGACCCCTCAGAACCTCGCCGACGACGAGATCGCCAGCGTGCTGACCTTCGTGATGAACAGCTGGGGCAACGAGGCGGAGATGATCACGCCCGACGAAGTCGCCCGCGTTCGGGCGACGGCGAAGTAGGCGGAGGGAGCCCATGCGTTCGCGGCAATGCCACGTCCCCGCCAGGACCCTGCTCGCGATCGCGATCGCGGCCGGCTGCTGCCTGGGGACACCCGCCGCCGCGGGAACGCTGCCGAAGGCGCCGGCGGGGATGGTCGCCATCCC
>JBHEPB010000270.1:0-7385 GCA_046260515.1 Binatia bacterium | reverse complement strand
CGCGCACGCCGCGGGTCCAGTCGAGCCCCGCGTCGTTCACGCCGAGAAGATGCAGGCGCGCACCGCCTCGTTCGATCACATGGCTCTCGTCGCGCATCACGCGGAAGGGCGTCAGGCGGCGCAGGGCCTCGGTCACCTCGTCGGCGCCCGTGTAGACGTCGTGGTTGCCGAGGATGGCGAACACGCCCTCCGGAGCCGACAGCCTGCCGAGGATGGGGAAGGTGTGGGGTGCATGGTCGAGGCCGTCGGTGATGTCCCCGGTGATGCACACCAGGTCGGCGCCAAGGGCGTTGGTCCGCTCCACGCATCGGGCCAGGAACTCGTCGTTGGTGTAACCGCCCAGGTGGATGTCGCTCAGCTGCGCGATGCGGAAGCCGTCGAAAGCGGCGGGCAGGTTGCGCAGCTCGACGTCGAGTTCCAGCACGTGCACGCGCTTCTGTCCGGGCCCGTAGCCCCAGGCGATGAGGGAAGAAATGGCCACGAGGCCGACCGACCCGGTGACGCCGGCTGCGCCGAAGACGTCGGCTGCGGCCACCGGCGCGCCGAGGCGACCTGCCGCTTCCAGGGCCGCGGCCACCACGGCCCACAGGGCCCCGTTGAGCACCAGCACGCCGAATCCGAACAGGGAGGTGAAGACCACGCCGACGTAGCTGCGTAGCCAAGGGCTACTGCGGATGACGGCCGGCGTGAGGCGCTGCCCGAAAATGCGGCCGTGGAGAACGTGGAGGGCGACAGGGCCAACCACGTGGGCCTGCCAGGGCAGGGGGAGGCCGCAGATCACGACGATCACCCAGGCGATGCAGGCCCACTCGGCCACCGCGCCCGCGAAAACCACGAAGCGGAAGAAGGAGCGCCAGAACAGGCGTTGCAGTTGTTCGAATCGGGTCGATTTCAACAGTTGTTTCTCAGCGGAAAAGGTCCTGGGCCCTCGGCCGGACGAGGTTGCCGGCGTCGGTCTGCCCGCTTTCGTAGTGGAAGCCGCGAACGAGGACCGCGGGAATGCCGCGGTCCTTTGCCATAACCATCCCTGCGGCCGCCGCCACCTGGTCGGCCACTGCGATCACCGTGTGCTCGAGCACGCGGCCTGTCCAATCGACGCGCCCGGCGTGGTCGTCGAGCACCTGCATGCCGGCCGCCCCGATAGCGAAGTCGATCTGCCCGAGGCGCCAGGGCCTGCCGAAGGTGTCGGTGATGACCACGGCCACGTCGGCGCCGAAACGCTCGAGAAAGCGCGCGCGCAGGGCCGCTGCCGAAACGTCCGCATCGAGGGGGAGCAGGGTGGCCTCGCCGCCTTCGGTCTGGTTGGAACGGTCGATGCCCGAGTTGGCCGCCACGAAGCCCTTGGCGGTGGCGGTGATCAGGTGGCCGTCGTTCATGCGCAGCACTTCGGTGGCCTCGCGCAGCGCGAGTTCCACCATGGTCGCTTCCTTCTCGTACTTTCTCGCGAAGGCGAGGGCCTTGTCGCCGGGCACCACTTCCTCGAGACGGACGATGCGTCCCTCTGCCTTGGAAACCACCTTCTGGCAGACCACGACGATGTCGCGGTCGTGAAGTCCGCTTTCGGCGGCGATGGCGTCGCCGATGTGAAGGGCAAGGTCGGAACCCGGCTCGATGGCCGGGATTCCGGACAGGGGAATGATGGATACGGGCTTCAAGCTCGGTTTCTCCGTTTCTCTTTCTCGGGTGGAGTGGCCCTCGGCGATCGTCCCTTTCGCCTCCGGTCCACCAGATGTCTGGCCAGGTTCTCGGCCCGCTTGGGGTCGAGGAGAAGGATGTCGTGCTCGACCACCTCCATTCCGGCCGGCCAGGTCGTTGTCTTGGACGCGCGAAGCCCGCGGACCTTCACCGTTTTATCGTTCACCGGCGGCGGCGCGTCGCCCGGCGCCACGACCATGATCGAGGCAATGTCGCGATAGAGCTTCGCGATGGCCCCGGCGTCGGCACCGCGGCCCATGGACTTCAGCATGGAGGCCAGGGGGCCCTTGACCGCGCGGCCGCCGATCAGGGGGCTCACGGCCACCACGCGGTCGCGGGCTGCCGCCAGCGCGCGGCGGATCCCGGGCACGGCCAGGATGGGGCCGATGCTGACGAAGGGGTTGCTCGGGGCCACGATCACCAGCCGCGAGGACGCGATGGCTTCCAGCACGCCGGGAGCGGGCCGGGCCGCCCGGGCGCCGCGATAGCGCACGGCGCGCACCAGCGGCCGGGCGCGAAGACGCACCAGGTAGTCCTGGAAGGCGAGGTCGCCGCGGTCGGTGGCGATTACCGTGCGCACCGCATCGTCGCTCATCGGCAGCACCCGCACCTGGAGGCCGCGGGCGCGCGTCATTTCGCGGGTGACTTCGCTGTGGGTGGCGCCTTCGCGAAGGCGGCGGGTACGCTGGATGTGGGTGGCGAGGTCGCGGTCGCCGAGGGCGAACCAGCCGCGGCCGGCCACGCGGTCCAACTCGTCGCGCACCGTGAAGGTGTCGCCGTCGATGCCCCAGCCCCGCTCCAGGGGCGCCAGGCCGGCCAGCGTGTACAGGATGGTGTCGATGTCGGGCGAGACGTGGAGGCCGTAGAACTCGTCGTCGTCGCCGGTGTTGACGATCACGGTGAGGTCGCGGGGGCGGACCACACGGGCCAGGCCGCGCAACAGGCGGGCTGCGCCCACTCCACCGGCCAGAAGCGTGATCATCGCGGCTGCCTTGGCCGGGGCGCCCTCCAAAGGCAAAGGGCCCGGGAAAGTTCCGACTTCAGTGAACCGCCGCCAAGCCCGTCTGGCCGGTCGATATGGCCGATGGACTGGTCAACGGGAGTCCGACGCCGGCCCCGGCGTGCGGGGCTTCCACCTCGCCGTACACGGTGTTGCGCTGGCGCGGCGTGCGGCCCATGCGCCGGATCATCGCCTCCAGTTCCTCCACCGAGGTGAACTCGCCGGCATCGGCGCCGGCCTCGCGCGAGATGCTCTCTTCCATCAGCGTACCGCCGAGATCGTTGCATCCCGCCGCCAGCGACAGCGTCGCCAGCTCGTGGCCGAGCTTCACCCAGGAAGTCTGCAGGTTGTCGATGAGGCCGCGCAGCATGAGGCGGCTGGTGGCGTACATGGCCAGGTCCATCTGCCCCTGCGCGATCGGCCTCACCAGGCCTTCCTCGAAGAGCCGCGTCTCCTGCCAGATGAAGCGCAGGGGCACGAACTCGGTGAAGCCTCCCGTGTCGGCCTGGATGCTGCGCAGCAGGTCCACGTGGCGGGCCAGGTGCATCGGCGTTTCCAGGTGGCCGTACATGATGGTGGACGTGGTGGGCACGCCGAGAGAGTGCGCGGTGCGGATGATCTCCACCCACGTCGCCGTGTCGAGCTTCTTGTGGCTGAGGATCTCGCGCACGTCGTCGTCGAGGATCTCGGCCGCCGTGCCCGGGATGGTGTGGAGGCCGCTGGCCACCAGCTCGCTGATGTAGGAGCGGTAGTCCATGCCGGCGCGGCGCGCGCCGTAGAAGATCTCCATCGGCGAGTAGGCGTGGATGTGCAGGGTCGGAAAGGTCTCGCGGATGGCGCGCAGCAGCTTGAAGTAGCCGTCGCTGGCCATCTCCGGGTTGATGCCGCCCTGCATGCACACTTCGGTGGCGCCGCGCTCGACGCCGTCGCGGATGCGCGCCAGCACGCTCTCGGTCGAATCGTCGTAGGCCAGGGGGCTGTTCTTCAGGTGGGCGAACGCACAGAACTTGCAGCCGACGAAGCAGATGTTGGTCCAGTTGACGTTGCGGTTGACCACGTAGGTCACCACGTCGCCGACGTCGTCCTTGCGGATGCGGTCGGCCGCGGCCACCAGCGCCGAGAGGTCGTTGCCGCGCAAGGAAAAGAGGTGGGCGCCTTCGTCCACCGAGGGGCGGGTGCCTTCGAGGGCCCTTTCGAGGATGCCGGCGGTGTAGGCGTCCACCCCGGCGATGCGCTGCTCCAGCGTGCGCTGGTCGTCCAGCAGGAACTCGACGCGATCCGGGCAGGCCTCGGTCTGGTAGCTCATTGCAGGGACTCCTCGCGAAGGCCGTCGCGGCCCTTCACGTGTTCGGACGCCATCAGCATGGCCGGCACCATCCAGTG
Organism: Binatia bacterium; assembly: GCA_046260515.1. Classification (GTDB taxonomy): domain Bacteria; phylum Desulfobacterota; class Binatia; order UBA1149; family CAITLU01; genus DATNBU01. The sequence goes on along the minus strand of JBHEPB010000270.1, from coordinate 3,307 downwards.
CTCGCTCAGGTACTCGTCGTAGACCGGCAGGCGCGGCCTCAGTGCAAAGCCCTGTTCGCGGCACAGCGCGGCCAGGCTCACCACGGCCGGCCAGGCGGCCTCGGGGTTCACGTAGTCGCGGGTGATCGGCGAGATGCCGCCCCAGTCGTTGATGCCGGCCTGGATCAGGCGGGGCAGGTTGTCCGGGCTCAGGTTGGGCGGCGCCTGCAGGTTCATGTCCGGGCCGAGGACGATGCGGGCCAGGGCCACCGTGCGCACCATCTCCTCGTCGCTCATCTCGGGGGCGCCGGCCATGGCCGTGCATTCCTTGGCGCGGAAGTTCTGCACGATCACTTCCTGGATGTGGCCGTAGCGGTCGTGGAGGCGGCGCAGGGCCAGCAGGCTGGCGACGCGCTCGGCTTCGTTCTCGCCGATGCCGACGAGGATGCCCGACGTAAAGGGGATGGCCAGTTCGCCCGCGTCGCGGATCATGCGCAGGCGGCGGGCAGGATCCTTGTCGGGCGCGTGGTGATGGGGCATGCCGCGGTCGCGCAGGCGAGGCGAGACGTTCTCCAGCATGAGGCCCATGCTCACGTTGAGGGGCCTCAGCATGTCCATTTCACTCTTCGACAGCAGCCCGGCGTTGGTGTGGGGCAGCAGGCCCTCGGCCAGCGAGACCTTGCACGCCAGGGCCACGTACTCGGCCGTCGAACCGGCGCCGTAGGAATCCAGCAGGTCGCGGAAACCGCGGAAGGCGATCTCGGGTTTGTCGCCGAGACACATCAGCGCCTCGATGCAGCCGAGTTCGCGACCGCGACGCGACCAGTCGGCGATCTCCACCGGCGTCATCGTCCACTCGCCGGCATCGCCCGGATCGCGGCGAAACGTGCAATAGGTGCAGCGGTCGCGGCAGAGATTGGTGACGGGCAGGAAGACTTTCGGAGAGTAGGTGAGGGTGCGTCCGTGGACGGCGTCACGCATGGAGCCTGCGACTTCGCAGAGGGAGGCGAGATCGGAAGCCGGCACCTGCAGGAGCGCGTAGGCGTCGTCGTCGCCCAGGCGCTCGCGACGCGCCGCCTTCTCCAGTGCAATGTCCGCCGGATTGGCCATCGGGAAGCTCGGCCCCTCTCGCTATATCGAACTGGAAAATCCTGTTCGATACGCGGGTTTACGCAGCCCCCCGGGGGTTGTCAACGCGCCATGTCCGGACAGTCGATGCCGAGTTTGTCCATGCGGTACTTGAGAATTCGCCGGGTCGTTCCCAGCAGGTCGGCCGCCCTCGTCTGGTTGAAGTAGGTTTGCTCGAGGGCCTCGCCGATGATGTCGCGCTCGAACTCGTCCACCGCGTCCGACAGCGACTTGCTGCCGCTGAGGACGGCCGAGCGGGCGCCTCCCCCGGGCTCGGGAACGGCGCCGGCCGACAAGTCGGCCGGGAGCTGGTCGGCGCCGATCACGGCCACGTCGCCGGAGAGCACCAGCAGGCGCTCGATCACATTCTCCAGTTCCCGCACGTTGCCCGGCCAGCGGTGCTCCAGCAGGCGGTCCACCAGCGCCGGGGCCAGCTCCTTCGGCTTCATGCCGAGTTCCTCGCTTTTGCGCGACAGCAGGTGGCGGATCAGGTGGGGGAGGTCGCCGCGCCGGGCCCTCAGCGGCGGCAGCTCCACCGAGACGACGTTCAGGCGGTAGTAGAGGTCCTTGCGGAAACGTCCTTCGCCGATGGCCTCCAGCAGGTTGCGGTTGGTGGCCGCCACCACGCGCACGTCCACGTGCTGGGGCCGGGGCGCGCCCACCCTCTGGATCTCGCCCTCTTCCAGCACGCGCAGCAGCTTGGCCTGGAGGCCCGGGCTCATCTCGCCGATCTCGTCGAGGAAGATGGTGCCGCCGTCGGCCGCCTCGAAGCGGCCGATCTTCTTTTCGACCGCGTCGGTGAACGAACCCCGCTCGTGGCCGAACAGTTCGCTCTCGAGCAGGTTGTCGGGGATGGCCGCGCAGTTGAGGGTGATCAGCGACTTGGTGGCGCGCGGGCTCTGGTAGTGGATGGAGCGCGCGATCAGTTCCTTGCCGGTTCCCGATTCGCCCGTCACCAGCACCGTCGAGCGCGTGGCGGCCACCGCCGAGATCGTCTTGAAGACCGCCTGCATCTCCGGCGACTCGCCGACGATGTTCTCGAAACGGTAGCGTTTGCCGACCGCTTCGCGCAGTTCCTCGACCTCCTGCTTGAGGCGCGAGTGCTCGGTGGCGCGCTCGGCCACCAGCCGCAGCTCCTCGATGTCGAAGGGCTTGGTCAGGTAGTCGAAGGCGCCGAGCTTCATGGCCGTGACGGCCGTCTTCAGGGTGCGCGTCGCCGTCAGCATCACCACGGCCACGCGGGTGTCGCGGGCACGGATGCGCTCCAGGGTCTCCAGGCCGTCGATCCCCGGCATCAACACGTCGAGGAAGACGAGGTCGCAGCGGTTGGTGGCGAGCCAGGTCAGGGCAACCTCTCCGGACTCCGCGACCACGGGCTCGCAGGAGTCCTTGAGGACCATCCTTACCGACTCACGAACTCCGGCTTCGTCGTCGACGATCAGTACTACCGGCTTGGTCGTCATTGCTCCCTTTCCCCTGGCCGGCGACCGCCTGTCGGGCCGGCTCTCCATCGGCGGGCAGGCGCCAGGCAAGGCGCATCTGTCCGTCCTCCACATCCACATCGAGGCTGCCGCCGAGGCGGCGTGCAGCCTGGGCCGCCAGCGCGAGACGCCAGGGCAGGCTCGTTCCTTCCACCCACTTGCCGAGGCGGTCCACCGCCGCGGTGCCGGTCGGAATTTGAAGTTCCAGGCCGAGGCCGTCGGCCGAAAGGTCGGCCACGGCGGCTTCGCCGGAGCCGCGGCGCGAACGGCTCTCGGCGGCCAGCGCATCGGCCACGAGGCGCAGCAGGCCGGCGTCGGCGCGGGTCCACAGCGAGCGGCGGGCGGCGATCACCAGCGGCGCGACGCCGTCGGCGGCTTCGAGGACATCGGCGGCCTGGCCGAGCACGTCCACCACGTCCGCGCGGCTCGGCGCTTCGCCTGTCAGTTCGGCGTAGCGCTGAAGCAGGGCCAGGTGCTCGTCCACGCGCTCGCAGGCATCGACGGCCAGGCGGGCGAGTTCGGCGTCGTCGTCGCCGGCGCGGGCGGCCTGCAGGCCGGCAAAGGTCTTGATGGTGGACATCGGGTTGCGGATGTCGTGGGCGAAGGCGGCCAAAATACCCTCGACGCCGCCTTCCACACCGGCACCGCCGTCCGCAACGGATGCTTCCGGTTGGGGCGGGAGCTCCCCGATTCCAGGTGTTTGAGTGGCCGCATCGAAA
>JBHEPB010000231.1:0-5796 GCA_046260515.1 Binatia bacterium | reverse complement strand
GTGGATGGCCGGATACCCGCCGGCGACCAGGACAGAGAACAGGCCGTCGTCGGTCCGGCCTGCCGCCGCCAGCTCCTCGAAGGACAGCGGCAGCAGTTCGAGGAGTGCCGCGCGACCCGCCAGGGTCTGGGAGACGGTCTCGAGCATCAGCAGGTTCTGCGAACCGGTCAGGATGAAGCGCCCCGGGCGCGGATCCTCATCGACGCGCTCCTGCAGGTAGGACAGCAGCTCGGGGACGCGCTGCACTTCGTCGATGACGGCGCCGTCCGGGATCGTCTTGAGGAAGGCTCGCGGATCACGACGGACGTAGTCGCGCTGGTCGAGGGGTTCGAGGGTAACGTAGGGCCGGTCGGCGAAGACGCTCCGGCAGAGCGTCGTCTTACCGGACTGCCTCGGTCCGGTGACGACCACGACGGGCTGGAGGGCCGCCGCCCGGCGAAGGGGACCCTCAAGGAGACGCGGGATCACGGGCGTATCCTGTGCCGCAGGTCGGCTAATTGCAAATTGAACTTTGAATTAGCCTAAGCGGTACGAATTCCAATATAAATCAGAGAGATACGGCCCGGCTAGCCGCTACCCCATCACGTCCTTCAACTTCACGATCTTCCCATCCCGGATCCATGCCTCTTCCACCCCTTCGATCTGGACGTCCGGCTGCCCGGCCTTGCGATAGACCCCGCCCCAGCGCACCCACACCGCGCCGTCCTTGATCGCGGGACCGTCGAGAATGGACAGCGCCCTCTCGTCGTACTTGCGATCGACGGTGTTCACCGAGTCGATGAGGTGATCGACGATGGCGTCGCGGCCCGTCCAGCGGCCGCCGAAGGGAGGGCCGGCCTCCACTTCGTAGACGGCGTCGTCGGCGAAAAAGCCGCGCACCTTGCTCCAGTCGTCGGTCGCGTAGGCCACCTCGAAGGCGGCCGCATAGGAAAGGAAGACTTCCACGTCGTTCATCGCATCTCCTCCATCGACAGGGTTCGAGAGGCCCGGCTACAGCAGGCCGGCCCTCGGAGCAAAGATTGGGAGAGGCGCTCGCCGGCGGCTGGGAGGGATGCGGTACCCCGGGCGGGGGTCGCCAGTATTCCGAACGATAACAGGCACATGGCGAGATCATCCGGCTACGGCAAGTAATATTGACTTTTCTGTATGGTATGAAAGTCGAAGGGTCATGCACATCACGGCTCAGGAAGAGTACGGGCTGCGCTGCCTCCTTCGCGTGGCCAAGCACCAGTCGGGCGATCCCATGCGCACCCAGGAAGTGGCGGTGGCCGAGGGCCTCAGCCTCGAGTACGCCGCCAAGCTCATGCGCACCCTGAAGAAGGGCGGTTTCGTCGACAGCACCCGCGGTTCGGCCGGCGGCTCCCTGCTGGCCAGGCCGGCCCGCGACATCAGCGTGTGGCAGGTGCTCGAAGCCCTCGGCGGTCCCCTCTACGAAGAGAAGTTCTGCGACGCGCACACCGGCAGCCAGCGCGACTGCACCCATTCCACCGACTGCTCGATTCGCGCCCTGTGGCGCAACCTGAACGGCATCCTGAAGAACTCCCTGTCTGCCATCACCCTGGCCGACCTGGCCGGCGACGAAGGCTCGACGCGGGCCTGGCTGCTGCGTTCGGTGCTGGCGGGCGACGAAGGCCGCCGCGCCTCCTTCCCCGGCGCTCCTGCCGTGGCTCTTCCTTCGGCAACCGCCGCCAGGCGGAGCGGGGAGGCCCTGCGATGAGCGCCGGCCAGGACGCCCGCGAACTCGTCGGCAGCGGCGAGTACAAGTACGGCTTCGTCACCGACATCGAGAGCGACATCGCTCCTCCCGGTCTCAGCGAGGACACCATCCGCCTGCTGTCCACCAAGAAGGGCGAGCCCCAGTTCATGCTCGACTGGAGGCTCAAGGCCTACCGCTCCTGGATCAAGATGGCGGCCTCCGAAGGCGAGCCCAAGTGGGCCCAGCTGAAGATCAACCCCATCGACTACCAGTCCATCAGCTACTACGCCGCGCCCAAGAAGAAGCCGGCCCTGGCGAGCATGGACGAGGTGGACCCGGAGCTGCGCGACACCTTCAACAAGCTCGGCATTCCGCTGGACGAGCAGATGATGCTGGCCGGCGTGGCCGTGGACGCGGTCTTCGACAGCGTCTCGGTGGCCACCACCTTCAAGGCCAAGCTGGCCGAGGCCGGCGTGATCTTCTGCCCCTTTTCGGAAGCCGTGCTGAACCACCCCGACCTGGTGCAGAAGTACCTCGGCTCGGTGGTGCCCATCACCGACAACTTCTTCGCGGCCCTGAACTCGGCCGTCTTCACCGACGGCAGCTTCTGTTACATCCCGCCGGGCGTGCGCTGCCCGATGGAGTTGTCCACGTACTTCCGCATCAACGCCCAGAACACGGGCCAGTTCGAGCGCACCCTCATCATCGCCGACGAGGGCTCCTACGTGAGCTACCTGGAGGGCTGCACGGCGCCCATGCGCGACGAAAACCAGCTGCACGCGGCGGTGGTCGAACTGGTGGCCCACGAGAAAGCCCAGATCAAGTACTCGACGGTCCAGAACTGGTACCCGGGCGACAAGGAAGGCCGCGGCGGCATCTACAACTTCGTGACCAAGCGCGGCAAGTGCGCGGGTGCCCATTCCAAGATCTCGTGGACCCAGGTGGAGACCGGCTCGGCCATCACCTGGAAGTACCCGAGCTGCATCCTCCCGGGCGATCACTCGGTGGGCGAGTTCTACTCGGTGGCGGTCACCAACAACCGCCAGCAGGCCGACACCGGCACCAAGATGATCCACATCGGCAAGAACACCACGAGCACCATCGTCTCCAAGGGAATCTCGGCCGGCGAGGGCCAGCAGAGCTACCGCGGCCTGGTGCAGGTGGGCCCCGGCGCCACCGGCGCCCGCAACTACTCGCAGTGCGATTCGCTGCTGATCGGCGACCGCTGCGGCGCCCATACCTTCCCTTACATCGACGTGCGCAACCCGGACGCCCAGGTGGAGCACGAGGCCTCCACGTCGAAGATCGGCGAGGACCAGCTCTTCTATTGCCAGCAGCGCGGTCTTTCGGCCGAGGACGCCGTGTCGCTGATCGTCAACGGTTTCTGCAAGCAGGTGTTCCGCGAGCTGCCCATGGAGTTCGCCGTCGAAGCCCAGAAGCTCCTCGGGGTGACCCTGGAAGGAGCGGTAGGATGAGCGCGATGCCCCACGACGTGTCGAAGGAAAAGCCGACTTCCATGCTTTCGATCCGCAACCTCCATGCCGAAGTCGACGGCAAGGAGATCCTGAAGGGTCTCGACCTGGAAGTGGCCGCCGGCGAAGTGCACGCCATCATGGGTCCCAACGGCTCGGGCAAGAGCACGCTGGCCCAGGTGCTGGCCGGCCGCGAAACCTATCGCGTCACCCAGGGCCAGGTCCTCTACGACGGGCGCGACCTGCTGGCCATGGCCGCCGACGTGAGGGCCCGCGAAGGCGTCTTCCTCTCCTTCCAGTACCCGGTGGAACTGCCGGGCATTGCCAACTCCTACTTCCTCAAGGCCGCCATCAACGCCCAGCGCCGCCATCGCGGCCTGGACGAGTTGGACGCCGTGGACTTCCTCACTGCGGCCAGGGCCCGGATGAAAGTGGTCGGCCTCAAGGAGGAGCTGCTGCACCGCTCGGTCAACGAGGGTTTTTCGGGCGGCGAGAAGAAGCGCAACGAGATCTTCCAGATGGCCATGCTGGAACCGCGCCTGGCCATCCTCGACGAGACCGACTCGGGCCTCGACGTGGACGCGCTGAGGACCGTGGCCGCTGGTGTCAACAGCCTGAGGTCGCCCGAGCGCTCCATCCTGCTGATCACGCATTACCAGCGTCTCCTCGACTACATCGTGCCCGACTACACCCACGTGCTGTCCGGCGGCCGCATCGTCCGCTCGGGAGGCCCGGAACTGGCCCGCGAAGTGGAAGAGCACGGCTACAAGTGGATCCAGGAGCACACGGCGCCTTTCGCCTGAGAAGGCATCGGGAGAAGCAGGCAAGCGGCATGGCAGCGAGCGGCAACAGCAGGGAATCCTTCACCAGCGACTTCGAGCGCCTTCGCCCGGGCCTTCCCGGCAGCGACTCCGCCTGGCTGGGCGCGCTTCGCGACGAGGCGATGACGGCCTTCGCGGACGTCGGCTTCCCGAGCGTGCGCGACGAAGACTGGAAGTACACCAGCGTTCTCCCGGCCCTGCGCGACCGCCTGGACCCCGTGCTGCCCTCGGAAGTGCGCTCCGGCGACGGCGCGATCGCCGGCCTGCTGGCCGTGGCCGGCGACGCGGCCGCGTCCAGCCAGCTCGCCGTCTTCGTGGACGGCTGCTTCCAGGCTTCGCGCTCGAAACTCGATGGCGTGCACGGTCTGCGCGTGTCGAGTCTTCGCGACCGGCTCCAGCAGGATGCCGGCCAGCTCGAGCCCTGGCTCGGCAAGTTCTTGCCGGTTTCGGTCCACGGTTTCGCGGCTCTCAACACGGCCTTCCTCGACGATGGAGCCGTCATCGAGATCGCCGAGGGCGCGGCCATCGGCGATCCCATCCACGTGGTGCACCTGTCCACGTCGCGGGAGCGGCCTTTCGTCACGCATCCCCGCCACGTCATCGTGGCCGGAGCCGGGAGCTCGGCGATGGTGGTGGAACACTATGTGGGCGCTTCCGGCGCGCGTTACCTGACGAACAGCGTCGGCGAGATCGTGCTGGGGCGCGGCGCCGTCCTCGGCCACGTTCGCGTCCAGGACGAATCGCGCTCGGCCTGGCACGTGGCCCGGCTCCAGGTGGAGCAGGGCGCCGCCAGCACCTTCGTGTCCCATGCCTTCGGCTTCGGCGCCGCCCTGTCGCGCACCGAGATCGCCGTGCGCCTGGCCGGCGAAGAAGCCGGCTGCGATCTGAACGGCCTCTATGCCATCGATGCTTCCCGCCACGTGGACCATCACCTGATGGTGGACCACGCCAGCCCGCGCACCACCAGCCGCCAGCTCTACAAGGGCATCCTCGAGGATTCCGCGCGCGGCGTCTTCACGGGCCGCGTGGTGGTGCGACCCGGATCGCAGAAGATCAAGGCCACGCAGAGCAACCCGAGCCTGCTGCTCGGGCGCGGCGCGGTGGCCGAGACGAGGCCCCAGCTCGAGATCTACGCCGACGACGTCGCGTGCAACCACGGCGCCAGCATCGGCCGCCTGCGCGAGGAAGCGCTGTTCTATCTTTTGTCGCGGGGCATCGCTCCGCACGAGGCACGCCGCCTGATGCTCTCGGGCTTTGCCGCCGAAGTGGTCGAGGGCGTGGTGCCCGAAGCGCTGCGCGCGGGCCTGCTGGAGACGGTGGCCGCCAGGGTCGGCGGCCTCGGCCAGGACGATGGAAAGGGAGCCGCGTCGTGAGCAGCGCCGCCAAGGTTTCGCACGCAGCAGGCGGTTTCGACGCTGCCCGGTATCGCTCCGATTTTCCCATCCTCGCCGAGAAGATCTGCGACAAGCCGCTGGTCTACCTGGATAATGCTGCCAGCACCCAGAAGCCGCGGGCCGTCCTCGACGCGGTGACCGGCTACTACGAGCACGACAACGCCAACGTCCATCGCGGCGTCCACACGCTGAGCGAGAGGGCCACGATGGCCTACGAAGGGGCGAGGGCCAAGGTGGCGCGCTTCGTCGGCGCCGCCGATCCTTCGGAGATCGTCTTCGTGCGCGGCACCACCGAGGCCCTGAACCTCGTGGCCTCGAGTCATGGCGGCGACGTGCTGCGCGAAGGCGACGAGGTGCTGCTCACCGAGATGGAGCACCACTCCAACATCGTTCCCTGGCAGATGGCCTGCGCT
>JBHEPB010000178.1:0-3808 GCA_046260515.1 Binatia bacterium | reverse complement strand
CATCCCGCGTGCTACCCAACGCGGCATGACCACGCCCGCCATCGAGCGAATCCCCTTCGGCGCCACCGGCCACCTGTCCAGCCGGGTGATCTTCGGCGCCGCCGCTCTTTACTCGATGCGCCAGGAGCGCGCCGATCGACTTCTCGAAACCCTGCTCGAGCACAGCGTCAACCATATCGACACGGCCGCCGACTACGGCGATTCCGAGCTGCGCCTCGCGCCGTGGCTGAAGCACCACCGCAGCGAAGTCTTCCTCGCCACCAAGACCGGCGACCGCACGCGGGCCGCCGCTCGCGAAAGCATCCACCGTTCCCTGGAGCGCATGGGCGTGGACAGCGTGGACCTGATCCAGCTCCACAACCTCGTGGACGAGCGCGAGTGGGAAGTGGCCATGGGGCCCGGCGGCGCCCTCGAAGCCCTGGTGGATGCCCGCGACGAAGGACTGGTGCGCTTCCTCGGCGTCACCGGCCACGGCTACACAGTGGCCGCCCGCCATCTCGCCAGCCTCGCGCGCTTTCCTTTCGACAGCGTGCTGCTGCCCTACAATGCAACGATGATGCGACAGCCCGCCTACGCCGCCGACTTCGAGATCCTCGTCGCCGAGTGCGAAAGGCGCCGCGTCGCCCTGCAGACCATCAAGTCGATCGCCCGGCGGCGCTGGCAGGACGGCAGCGGCGGCCACTTCAGCTGGTACGAACCGCTTACCGACGCGGACGCCATCCGGCGCGGGGTCCACTTCGCCCTGTCGCGCCCCGGCTTCTTCCTGAACTCCTCCAGCGACGGCCGCCTGCTGCCCCTCATCCTGGAGGCGGCCGCTGCCGCGGCGGTGGCCCCGAGCGCCGCCGAGATCGACGCCGACATCGCCCGCTACGGCATGCAGCCCCTCTTCCACGCCGGTCTCGACGACATCTGAGCGGGCGCGGCGCGCCTTCCGATTTCCACGGGTTCCTGAGAAAACGCCGCCATGCCGCGAACCCCACTTCGCCTCTTCCTGCGACCGCTGACCGTCGCCCTCCTGATGGCCCTGCCCGCTCTGCCCGCCCAAGCCGGCAAGCAGCCCCAGCCATCGGCCGCCGACGTGTCGGCGGTGCAGTCCATCCTGCGCAACGCCGACCTGCTGGTCGCCTGCGAGGCCGGCGACGCCCGCCAGGTGAAGAAACTGCTCGACGAAGGCGTGGATCCCAACGCCTCGCGCACGTCGGGCGCCACCGCCCTGTCCTACGCGGTGGCCGGCAAGCACGCCGAGGTGGTGCACCTGCTGCTGGCCGCCAAGGCCGACCCCAACCGCACCACCTTCGGCCTGGCCCCCCTCTTCCTCGCCGCCGAGAACGGCGACGTGGACACGGTGAAGCTGTTGCTCGACGCCGGCGCCAAGGTGAACGCGCGCCTCGTCGCCGTGGACGAAGAGATGAAGGCCCGCAACGGCGACACCGCGCTGATGGCCGCGGCCGCCGCCGGAATCGGACCCGGGGCGACCAAGGCCCTGCTGGCCGCCGGCGCCGACGTGAACGCCCGCGCCGACGACGGCAAGACGGCGGTGATGCAGGCCGTGGCTTCCGAGAACATCGAGGTGCTGCGCGCCCTGCTCGTGGCCAAACCCGACGTGAACGCCAGGATGAAGGCCCCCGAGGACATCGACGCGCTGACGCTGGCGGTGGGCAAGCGCCGCGCCGACATGGTGGCGCTGCTGATCGCAGCCGGCGCCGAGGTGGAAGTGCAGCTCGACGGCGAGGTCACCATCCTCGAGTTCGCCATCCTCAGCGAGCAGCCCGAGGTGGCCGCCCTGCTGCGCAAGGCCGGCGCCCAGGAACCGACCGCGGCGCGCCTGAAGATGCTGCGCGAAGCGGCCGCCCAGCCTTGAGGGTCCGCGCGTAGCGGAAACCGCATGGGCCCGGAGCAACTCGCCATCCTCACCCTCGGCGTCTTCGTGGTCGCCTTCCTCTATTCGTCGGTTGGGCACGCCGGAGCCTCCGGCTACATCGCGGTGATGACGCTGCTCGGGATGGCGCCGGCCGAGATCAAGCCGACGGCTCTCGTCCTCAACATCCTGGTGGCCAGTATCGGGGCCTTGCAGTTCTTCCGGGCCGGCCACTTCTCGTGGCAGCTGTTCTGGCCCTTCGCCCTGCTGTCGGTTCCCCTGGCCTGGGTGGGCGGCTACGTCTCGCTACCGAACCAGGCCTTTCGCATGCTGGTCGGCGCCATTCTCTTCTACTCGGCGGCGCGCTTCGTCGTCGGCTCGCCGTCCGGTGGCCGACCCTTGGCCCCGCCGCGCGCGGCGGCCCTCGCCATCGGCGGAGGCGTCGGCCTGCTGTCGGGCCTCACCGGCACCGGCGGCGGCATCTTCCTGACGCCCGTGCTCCTTTTGATGAACTGGGCGACGGTGAAGGGTGCCGCTGCGGTCTCGGTGGTGTTCATCCTGCTGAACTCCATATCCGGACTGCTGGGCAACGTGAGCAGCACGGGAACCTTCCCGGCCTTCGCCCTGGTGCCGGCCGTCGCCGCCGTCGTCGGCGGCAGCGTCGGCTCCCACCTGGGAAGCCGCCGCCTGGAGCCGCTGGTGATCCAGCGCCTGCTTGCCGTGGTGCTGGTGATCGCCGGCGCGAAACTGTTGTTCTTCTGAAGCGGGCGCAGGGCCCGGAATGGACGACCCGTCGCGACTCCACAGATGGCGTGGGCGGCCGCAGCGACTCGTCAGCGCCCAGTGGAAACGGCCTGAAGCGTGCGCAGCGCCGACTCGAGCACCGACCACTCGCGGCAGTGGCGCCCGGCGTCGGGATCGTCCACGGCCTCGATGGCCTCGAGGACGGCGCGGTAGGACGGCGGCAGCCCGTGCTGGGCAGCGCCGGTGACAACGAAGCCCTTGTACCAGTTCCAGGGCTTCACCGTCTCGTCGAGGAGGCGGGGATTGGCCACGTAGGCGACGGCCTCCAGAGCGACATCGTCGCGGGTGCGCACGCGCACCACCTTCTCGAAGTAGTCGTGGCCGAGGCCTTCGAAGCCGTCGAGGACGAGCTTGTCGGCGGGCGTCAGCTCGTAGACCACGCCCCACACCACGTCGCTGCCGGCGTCGGTGGCGATGGCGTCGCACTTGCCGGAGCCGTCGATGCTTCTCTTGTGCCAGCGCAGGGCGTGGCCGGCCAAAGTGACGGTGGCCAGGGCGCGGGCCGTCGGCGTGCGGGCCAGCAGCCTTTCGAGGCAGAGGTTGGAGCCGTAGGCGAAGACGCGGACCATCAACTCGCCTGCCCGGGATCCTTTCCGTGTTGCGCCGTTGCCGAGGCTTCGTCGATCCCGGCATCCGCCAGCAGCAGGGGCCTCATCAGCGAAGTCCAGGTGCGGTAGCCGACGGGCGACAGATGCAGGCCGTCTTCGAGGAAGAGTTCCTCGCGAACGCGTCCCTGCCCGTCCACGCTCGCCCTGGCGGCATCCACGAAGGTGCAGTCGGTCCTTTCGCGGCAGAAGCCCGCGAGCAACTCGTTGAAACGCTGCGCAGCCGGCCAGGTGGCGCGCCGGGCCGGGCTAGGCTTGATGGCGAAGAGGTAGAACCTCACCGCCGGCACTTCGGCAGCAACGAGATCGACGAAGGCGCGCACGTCGGCCATCACCCGCTCCGGCGTCTTGCCGCGATGCGCCTCCAGATCGTTCTCCCCGCAGTTGAGCACCACGGCGCGGGGACGGTAGGGGACCACGACGCGGGGCGCGTAGTGGAGCACGGCATCCATCTGCGCTCCGCCGAAGCCGCGGCTCACGACCGGGAGCGGCGCCATGTCGCGGGCCAGCGACGACCACATTCGGATGCTGGAACTGCCGA
>JBHEPB010000280.1:0-2076 GCA_046260515.1 Binatia bacterium | reverse complement strand
AGCGGCGGGCGCGGCGGGCGCGGCAGGCAAGGAAAGCGGCGACCGGCCGCGAAAGGGAGGCCGGGCAGCGGCATGAACGAAGCGATTCCCGCAGGCACGCCCCCGGCGCGCATCCTCGTGGTCGAAGACGAAAGCATCGTCGCTTTCGACATCTCCTCGCGCCTTCGCCGCCTCGGCCACACCGTGGTCGGCACCGCGCGCACCGGCGAGGCGGCCTTCCAGCTTTGCGGCCAGCACCGCCCCGACCTCGTGCTGATGGACATCCAGATCGAAGGCGACGAAGACGGCATCACCCTGGCGCATCGCGTGCGCGAGTCCTTCGACATCCCGGTGGTGTTCCTCACAGCCTACGCCGACCCCGTCACACTGGAGAGGGCCCGCGAGGCGGCGCCCCTCGGCTACATCGTCAAGCCTTTCGACCAGCGCGACATCGAAGTAACCGTGCAGACTGCCCTTGGCCGCGGGCGCATCCACCGCGACCTGCAGCGGGCCCACGACGACCTGAAAGCCGTGCTCGATGCCCAGCGCCACGGCACCCTGCTGATCGACGCCGAAGAGCGCGTGTCCTTCGCCAGCCGCGCGGCCATGGACATGCTCGGCGGCGACGCGGACCGCGTGATCGGCGGCCGCTGGCAGGAGACCCTCGGCGTAACTTCGGTCGACCGCCAGCGCCTCGACGAAGCGGTCCGCAATCCGTCCGGGCAGCTCGGGACCGTGCTGGTCCACCTGCCCCACGGCGGCGACGTTCCGACCTCGGTGGAGGTGGAAGTCTGCGACGACGCCCGCACGCCGGGCGGCAGGATGTTCTTTCTCTACGACGTCTCGCGCGTCGAGCAGCTCGAGCGCATCCTCGACGAGCGCTCGAAGTTCAGCGACATCGTCGGCGGCAGCGACGTGATGAAGCAGGTGTTCCTGCTGATCCGCGACTACGGCGCCGTCGAGGTGCCGGTGCTCGTGGACGGCGAAACCGGCTCCGGCAAGGAGCTGGTGGCAAGGGCCATCCACCAGGCCAGTGCGCGCGCCGACCAGTCCTTCGTGGCGGTCAACTGCGCCGGGCTTACCGAGGATCTGGCCGCCAGCCAGCTCTTCGGCCATGCCCGCGGTTCCTTCACCGACGCGGTCGGCGACTACGAAGGCCTCTTCCGCGCCGCCGACGGCGGCACCCTCTTTCTCGACGAGATCGGCGAGTTGTCGGCCCGCGTCCAGGCCAGCCTGCTGCGCGTGCTCGACGAGCGCGTCGTGTATCCGGTGGGAAGGACCAAGGGAGAGCCGGTGGACGTGCGCATCGTGGCCGCCACCAACCGCGACCTTGCCGAGGAGGTGCGCGCCGGACGCTTCCGCGCCGACCTCTACTACCGCGTGCGCGCCGCCCGCATCACGCTGCCTCCCCTGCGCGACCGCAAGGAGGACATCGTGCTGCTGACCCGCCACTTCCTGGCGGCCCAGTCGGCGCTCAGCGGCAAGCCGGTGCGCGGGGTGGCTAACGACACCCTGCGCCTGCTCCACCTCTACGACTGGCCGGGCAACGTGCGCGAACTGCGCAATGCCATCGCCGTGGCGGCGGCTCGCGCCCGCGGGGACCTCATCCTGCCCGACGACCTGCCCGTGGAGGTACTCGACGGCGCCACCGCCGCGGCCGCCCTTCCCCAGGGACCGGCAGCCAGCCGCCTGGAAGTCCTCGAGGCCCTGCACCGCTCGGGCGGCAACCGCTCCCTGGCCGCCAAGATGTTGGGAGTCAGCCGCGCCACCTTCTATAGGCGTTTGACCGTCCTCGGCCTGCCCAGCCTGGCGGCCGCAGCCGATGCCGCAGAAGCCGCCGAGGCCGAAGGCTAGGCGATCGCGGCCGGTACGGCGCTCGCGGACTGGCAAACGTGACGTCTCACACATGTCTCAGCGGACACCAGTGAGACACCCCTGAGACGACTACCCGATACAGTGGTGCGGGAGGTTTCCCACGGCACTTCAGTAAGATGCTGTCTTCATTGAATTTCATGCCCGAGCTAAAGGAGACGGGATCTGGCACGCCTCGTGCTCTACAGGGTCCCGAGAACTGTCTCGACTGACCACCCCCCCCCC
>JBHEPB010000129.1:0-23792 GCA_046260515.1 Binatia bacterium | reverse complement strand
CGGTCGAGGCTGCCCAGCTCGCGCCGCAGGCTACCGAGGATGGCGAGCCCGGTGAGGCGCGCGGCGGTGTAAGCCTGCTCCAGCGTGACCTCGCGGCCCACCTTGCCAAGGGGCTGGGCGATGGTGCCGTCGGCGTTGGTGGGACCGTGGCCGGAGAAGATCGCCCGTGTGCCGACGACACGGACCCAGGGGAAGGGGAGCTTCAGGCCTGGGGGGAGTTGGAGAGGCGGAGGGAGAACAAGGGACAGCTCGCTCAGGCGTTGGTCGATGCTGGACATGAACCGTCTCTCCGCCCGAAGGTTCTAGCGCGGCACCGCCGCTCCCTTCACCGCCCCCAGCCGCCCCTGCGACGACTGCATCAGGTATTCGGTGATGAACGCATCAATGTCCCCATCGAGCACTGCGTCCGCGTTCCCCACCTCGTAGCCGGTCCGAACATCCTTCACCATCCGATAAGGCGCCAGCACGTAGTTGCGAATCTGGCTCCCGAACCCCGCCTCCACCTTCGTGGTGCCGAGCTCCGCCATCTTCGCCTCCTGCTTCTGCCTCTCGAGCTCGTAGAGGCGTGAAGCAAGCAGCTTCATCGCGAAGGCCTTGTTCTTGTGTTGCGAGCGTTCGTTCTGGCAGGCCACCACCAGGCCCGAGGGGATGTGCGTGAGGCGCACGGCCGAGTCGGTCTTGTTGATGTGCTGGCCGCCGGCGCCGCCGGCGCGGTAGGTGTCCACGCGCAGGTCTTCGGGGCGGATCTCGATCTCGATGGTGTCGTCGATCTCGGGCCACACCATCACCGAGGCGAACGAGGTGTGACGGCGGCCGGCGTTGTCGAAGGGCGAAATGCGAACCAGGCGGTGGATGCCGGCCTCGGCGCGCATGTAACCGTACGCGTACTCGCCCTCGATGATGAGCGAGGCCGACTTGATGCCGGCGCCCTCGCCGGGCTGCAGCTCCGTGAGCGTCGTCTTGAAGCCGCGCCGCTCGCACCAGCGCAGGTACATGCGCAGCAGCATCTCGGCCCAGTCCTGGCTTTCGGTGCCGCCGGTGCCGGGGCGGATCTCGACGATGGCGTTGCTGAGGTCGTACTCGCCGGAGAGCATCTGCTGGAGCTCGATGTCGTCGAGCTGCTTCTCGCAGGCCTCGAGGTGGCTCATCAGCTCGCCGGCTGCCTCCTCGTCGCCCTCGTCGGCCATCTCCAGGTAGACGCTGACGTCCGCGTTGGCCTGCTGGAGCTTGGTGAAGTGCTGGATGCGCGTGTCCAGGCTGGAGCGCTCGCGCAGCACGGCGCCGGCCGCCTCGCGGTTCTCCCAGAGCGAGGGGTCCTGGCTGCGGGCGTCCAGTTCTTCGAAGCGCTTGCGGAGGGTATCTACGTCAAAGCCGCCGCCCGAGGAGATCGACTCTCTCCTGCAGGGCGGTTACTCGCGTGCGGATTTCTGGCTCAACTCTTGCCATGATGCGGGGAAGATTCCACGGGGGTTGAACGCGATCAACACCAGCAGGGCCACGAGGGCCTGGCAGGCGTAGAGGAAGACGTCGCCGTACTCGCGGTAGAACGACCACACCTCGCGCACCAGCACCGTTTCCACCACCACCTCCTCCTCGAACAGGACCGAGGTGGGCCCGATGCGGCCCTCGTCGGTGACGAAGGCCGAGATGCCGGTGTTGGTGGAGCGGACCAGGGGGCGCCGGTTCTCGATGGCCCGCATCGCGGCCATGCCCAGGTGCTGGTGGGGAGCCGAGGTGTCGCCGTACCAGGCGTCGTTGCTGATGTTCACCAGCAAGTCGGCGCCGGCCACGGCGAACTTGCGCGTGAGGCTGGGGAAGATGCCCTCGTAGCAGATCAGCGTGCCGAAGCGGGCCGGGCGCAGGGCGGGCGGGGCGCTGCCGTCGGCCTGTTCCACGGGCGCAAGGTCCACGGTGTCGAACACGGTGTGCTCGGTGCCGCGCCCGAACTGCCCCACCGACTGCACCGCGATGTCCACCATGCCGAAGAGCCCGTAGAGCGGAATGTACTCCCCGAAGGGCACGAGCTGGATCTTGTCGTAGGGCCCTTCCACCCTGCCGTCGGCGCGAATCAGCCAGGCCTGGTTGTAGGGCTGGACGCCGCGGCCGGGCCTTTGCTCCAGGCCCGGCGCTCCGACCAGCAGGTCGATGCTGCGCTCGCGGGCCAGTTTTACCAGCTTCATCGAGCGCAGGTCGCGCTGCATGTAGAAGGGCAGCGCGGCCTCGGGCCACACCACCAGCTTGGCGCCGGCGTCGGCGGCCTGGCCGGAGAGGCGAAGGTACTTCTCCAGGATGCGGTCGCTCAGCTCCTTGTCCCACTTCTGGTCCTGGGCGATGTTGCCCTGCACGGCGGCGACGCGAATGCTGCCGGTGTAGGGAATCTGCTGCATCTCGGCCAGGCGCCAGTGGCCGTAGCCGTAGAGCAGCACGGGGCACAGCGCGGCGAGCACGGCGTAGCGCAGCGCCCGACCGCCGCGCGCGAACGTCGCCTCTGCAATGGCCGCGCTCGTCAGCATCAGCACGGCGGACAGCAGATATACACCGCCGAGGTCGGCCGCCTGGGCGAGTGGCCCGTAGGGAATCTGCGAATAGCCCAGCAGGCTCCAGGGGAACTCGGCGATCACGAAGGTGCGCATCCACTCGCACACCACCCACAGGGCCGGCGCGGCAAGTAGCCGCGACACCCCGCGCGCTGCCAGCCATTCCAGGCCCGCGGCGAAGACCACGTGCCCGTAGCAGCCCACCGCCGACATCATCACGAGCAGCACCTTGGCCGCCACCGGCGGGATGCTGGTGAAGTTGCTGATGGTGTCGGGGATCCAGTAGTTGGCCGTCATGAAGAAGGCGATGCCCGCGGCCCAGCCGTAGCCGGCCGCGCTGCGCGGGCGAAGGCCGCGGATGGCGAGCAGCAGGGGCACGAAGGCCACGTAGCCGAGCAGGCCGAGGTAGAGGCTGGGAAAGCAGACGCCGAGCATCACGCCGCTGGCGATGGCGGCCGGGAGGCGCGTCCGCGCGGAGTTCACGCCTCGTCCTCCTCCCAGGCGCAGTCGATGCCGTGGGCCTCGAGGAGTCGCACGAGGCGGCCTTCCTCGGCGCGCATGCGGTGGGCGTCTTCTTCCAGTTCGTGGTCGTAGCCGAGCAGGTGGAGCACGCCGTGCAGCAGAAGACGCGCGAGTTCTTCCTCCACCCTCCAGCCGCCCTCGGCGGCCTGGCGCCGCAGAGTATCCACCGACACGACGACGTCGCCGAGCAGGGTAGCGCCGCCGGCAGCAGGCACTTCGTCGCCCTCGAGCTGCGAGAACGACAGCACGTCGGTGGGCGAGTCCTTGGAGCGCCATTCGCTGTTGAGCTCGCGCATGCGCGCGTCGCCGACCAGCACGACGCTCAGTTCGTCGTCGTCGCGCGACAGGCAGGCGAGGATGGCGCGCGCGATGCGCTCGGCGCCGGTAGCGAGGCTCTCGGCGCCGTGGGTGGAGCTTACGAGGTGGGGGTCGGGCGTGCTGCCGCCGCGCGGCGCTCCGGCGACTTCTTCGACTTCATCGACGACGTGGACAGACATGGTGGCCGCGGGCCGCGGGGCTCAGGAGGGCTTGCGCCGCGGCGGCGTGCTCTTCTCGTAAGCGCTGATGATGCGTTTGACGAGGGGGTGGCGCACCACGTCGCGATCCTCGAACTCGACGAAGGCGATGTCCTGGATCTTGTTCAGGATCTTCCACGCGTCGTGGAGGCCCGAGACCTGGGCGGTCGGAAGGTCCACTTGCGTGATGTCGCCTGTGACCACGGCCTTGGACTCGAAGCCGAGGCGGGTGAGGAACATCTTCATCTGCTCGCGCGTGGTGTTCTGGGCCTCGTCCAGGATCACGAAGGCGTTGTTCAGCGTGCGGCCGCGCATGAAGGCCAGCGGAGCCACCTCGATGGTGCCGCGCTCGATCATGGTCTGGGCCTTCTCCAGGCTCACCATGTCGTGGAGGGCGTCGTAGAGGGGCCGCAGGTAAGGATTGACCTTCTCGGCGAGGTCGCCGGGCAGGAACCCGAGCTTCTCGCCGGCTTCCACGGCAGGGCGCGTAAGGATGATGCGCGAGTACTTGCCCCGGAACAGGTCGGCCACCGCCATCGCCATGGCGAGGTAAGTCTTGCCGGTGCCGGCCGGGCCGATGCCGAAGGTGAGGTCGTGGCCGTGGATGGCCTCCACGTAGAGGCGCTGGTTGGTGGTTTTGGGCGCGATCTCCTTGCCGCGCGGCGAAACATAGACGGGGCGCCGGTACATGTCGGCGAGAGAGGCCGTCTTGCTGGCCGCCAGGATGTCAATGGCGCGCGTAACATCGATAGGCGCCACCGTGCGGCCGCCGGAGGCCATGCCGTAGAGCTCGCGAAGGACGCGGGCGGCCAGTTCCGTCTGGTCGTCCTCGCCGTCGATGCGCAGACCGTCGTCGGTCATCGCGATGCGGACGTCGAGGGCCTTCTCGAGGGTGCGCACGTTCTCGTCGTGGCTGCCGAACAGTTCGTGCAACCGCTGCGAGTCGGCGAATTCGAAGCTAGACGACGATTTCGTGGGCTTTCTCCAGCAGCGCGGCAATCCCCCCGGGATTCTTGCCGCCGGCCTGCGCGAAGTCGGGCTTGCCGCCGCCGCGGCCGTCGATGAAGGGCAGGAACTGGCGGATGAGGTCGTTGGCGTTCCACGTCCCCGTACGATCGGGCGTCACCGCCACCAGCACGCTGGCCGAGCCGTTGTCGGCCGCGGCCAGCACCACCACCGAGGAGCCGAGCTTGTCGCGCAGGCGGTCGCAGACCGAGCGCAGGCTCTTGGGGTCGATGCCGTCCACGCGCGAGATGACGACGCGCGAGCCGTCGCCGGCGGTACGGGCCGAGGCGGCCAGTTCGGCCACCACGTCGCGGGACTGGCCCTGGGCGGCTTTCTCGAGCTTCTTTTCCAGCTCGCGGCTTTCGACCAGCAGCTTTTCGATGCGGCCGACGGTGTCTTCCTCGCGGATCTTCAGAAGGGCGGCGATCTCGCGCAGGAGTTCGTCGCGGCGTCGCACCACGGAGAACGCCTCGGCGCCGGTCGTCGCCTCGATGCGGCGCACGCCGGCGGCCACGCCGCTCTCGGAAGCCAGGCGCAGCAGGCCGATGTCGCCAGTGCGCGACACGTGGGTGCCGCCGCACAGCTCGGTCGAGTAGTCGCCCATCTTCAGCACGCGCACCACGTCGCCGTACTTGTCGCCGAAGAACGCCATGGCGCCGGCGGCGATGGCGTCGTCGTAGGCCATCTCGGTGACGGTGACTTCCAGGTTGGCGCGAATGGCGGCGTTGGTGTCGGACTCGATGTCGGCGAGCTTCTCGTCGGCCACCGGGCCGACGTGGTTGAAGTCGAAGCGCAGCCGCGAGGCGTCCACGAGGGATCCCTGCTGGTGGACTCCGGCGCCCAGGTGGTGGCGAAGGGCCGCGTGCATGAGGTGCGTGGCCGAGTGGTTGAGGCGGATGGCCTGCCTGCGCGCGGTGTCGATGCGCAGCGTGACCTCGTCGCCGACACTGACCTCGCCCTTGTCCACGCTCACGATGTGGACGATGACGTCGGGAGCGGGCTTCTGGGTGTCGAGGACGCGAAGCGTCGTGCCGTCGGCGCGCGTGATGGTGCCGGTGTCGCCCACCTGGCCGCCGGACTCGCCGTAGAAGGGCGTCACCTCGACGGTGAGTTCGCCTTCCTCGCCCTGGCGAAGCGCAGTGACGAGTTCGCCGCCTTTGGCCAAGGCGACGACGCGCGAATCGGTTGCCGCGACTTCCGAGCCGGCAAAGCGCACGCCGCGCTCGCGGGCCGCAGCGACGATCAGGGTGTAGTCGCGCGCGCCGCCCTTGGCGGCCTGGGCCCCGCGGCCGCGCTCGCGCTGCTGCTCGAGGGCGGCGTCGAAGCCCTCGCGGTCCACGCTCATGCCCCGTGACCTCAGGATGTCGTCGGTCATGTCGACGGGGAAGCCGTAGGTGTCGTAGAGGCGGAAGGCGATGTCGCCGGGAAGCTTGGTCGCGCCCTTGGATAGGCCCGCCACCTCGGTGTCCAGGTGCACGAGGCCGCGGTCCAGCGTGACGGCGAAGCGGTCTTCCTCGCCGCGCACGGTGTCCACGATTTTGGCGTGGCCCTGGCCGAGCTCGGCGTAGGCATCGCCCATGGTCTCGATGACGGTTTCGCAGATGCGGTAGAGGAAGGCTTCGCCGAGGCCGAGGTTCTTGCCGTGGCGCGCGGCGCGGCGCAGCAGGCGGCGCAGCACGTAGCCGCGGCCCTCGTTGGACGGCTCGATTCCGTCGGTGATCATGAACGAGATGGCGCGGCTGTGGTCGGCCAGCACGCGGAAGGAAATGTCCTTGTCCACGTCCGCACCGTAGCGCAGGCCCGAGAGATTTTCGGCGGTGGCGATGAGGCGTCGCAGCAGCGTGCCGTCGTAGTTGCCCGCCACGTTCTCCAGCACCGCGGCCACGCGCTCGAGGCCCATGCCGGTGTCCACGTGCTTGGCAGGCAGCTCGTGGAGCTTGCCGGCGTCGTCACGGTGGTACTGGATGAAGACCAGGTTCCACAGCTCGATGTAGCGGGCGCAGCCGATGTTGACGGCGCAGACGTGGCCCTTCACGTGCTGCATGTCGCAGGAGCCCTCGCCGCGATCGATGTGGATCTCCGAGCAGGGGCCGCAGGGGCCCGTGTCGCCCATCTCCCAGAAGTTGTCCTTCTCGGCGAAGCGCAGGATGCGGTCGTGGCCGATGTCGGTGATGGTCTTCCAGAGCTGCTCGGCCTCGTCGTCGGTCTTGTAGACGGTGGCGTAGAGCTTGTCCTTGGGAAGGCCCCACACCCCGGTCAGCAGCTCCCAGGCCCACTCGATGGCCTCGGCCTTGTAGTAGTCGCCAAAGGACCAGTTGCCGAGCATCTCGAAGAGGGTGTGGTGGTAGGTGTCGCGCCCCACGTCCTCGAGGTCGTTGTGCTTGCCCGAGATGCGCAGGCACTTCTGGCTGTCGGCCACGCGCGAGGCGGGCGGCTCGGCCAGGCCAAGGAAGACGTTCTTGAACTGGACCATCCCCGAGTTCGTGAACATCAGCGTGGGATCGCCCACGGGGACGATCGGCGCGCTGGGTACGATGAGGTGGCCCTTCGAACGGAAGAAGTCGAGGAAGGACTTGCGGACGTCGGAACCGGTCATGCAGCGGTCAGGGGATACTAGGAAACGTCCAGCAAGTCACGCACGAGGGAGGCCGGGTATCCCCGTGCGAGCATGCGGCGAAACAGCCGGCTTTTCAGGGTTTCGGCCTCGCGCGCGGGCCGAACTTCGGTTCCGCAACCGGTCGGGGAGCCGGCGCCGGAGCCCGCGCCGGGACGGGGGCTGAGGCGGCGGCGCATCGCCTCCAGGACGTCGGCCGCCCTTCGCTTCTCCGTTTCGTCGCCGATGGCGGCGGCCAGGGCGGCTTCGGCCGCGGCCGCGCTGATGCCCTTGGACATCAGCTCGCTGCGGATGCGGTGGCGCCCCTTGCCGAGGCGCTCGAAGCGGTCGCGCGCATAGCGCTCGGCCCAGGCCTCGTCGTCCACGAGGCGAAGCTCTTTCATCCTGGCCATCGCCGCGTCGGTGTCGTCCAGGCCGTACTTCGACCGGATCTTCTCGCGCAGCTTCTTCTCGGGTAGCGGCCGAGCCGCGACGACGGCGATCGCATACTCGACCGCCGTCGTCCGGTTCTCCGGCTTCTTGGCTCGCTCGGCCCGCTCGGACCTCTCGGCCCTCGGCCGCTCTTCGCGTTTCCTGGCCGTGGCCACGCCGGCCCTACTTGGTGCCGGTGGCCTTGGCCGCCTTGAGGCCCTTGGGCCCCTTGGCCTCGTCGTCGTCCGAACCCTTGTCGGCGCCCTTGGCGTCGCTCAGGCCGCCGTCCACCACCTTGAGCACGGGAGCCGTGCCAGGCAGGCCCACGGCCTCGCGCACCTTGTTCTCGATCTGGGCGCCGATGTCGCGGTGCTCGCGCAGGAACTCGCAGGCGTTCTCGCGTCCCTGGCCGAGGCGCTCGCCGCCGTAGGAGTACCAGGAGCCGCTCTTCTCGACGATGTTCATCTCGGAGCCGAGGTCGAGGAGTTCGCCTTCCTTGTTGATGCCCTGGCCGTAGAGGATGTCGAACTCCACTTCGCGGAAGGGCGGGGCCACCTTGTTCTTGACCACGCGCACGCGGGTGCGGTTGCCGATGACCTGCTCGCCCTGCTTGATCGAGGCGATGCGGCGGATGTCCATGCGCACCGAGGCGTAGAACTTGAGGGCGTTGCCGCCGGTGGTCGTCTCCGGGTTGCCGAACATGACGCCGATCTTCATGCGGATCTGGTTGATGAAGATGACGATGCAGTTGGAGCGCGAGATGGTGCCGGTGAGCTTGCGCAGGGCCTGGGACATGAGGCGGGCCTGCAGTCCCATCTGCGGATCGCCCATGTCGCCCTCGATCTCGGCCCGCGGCACCAGGGCCGCCACCGAGTCCACCACCAGGACGTCCACGGCGCCGCTGCGCACGAGGGTCTCGGTGATTTCGAGGGCCTGCTCGCCGTTGTCGGGCTGGGAGACCAGCAACTCGGAGGTGCGCACGCCGAGTTTGCGCGCGTAGTTGAGGTCGAGGGCGTGCTCGGCGTCGATAAAGGCGGCCGTGCCGCCGCGGCGATGGGCCTGGGCAATGGCTTCCAGGGCCAGGGTGGTCTTGCCCGAGGACTCCGGTCCGTAGATCTCGATGACGCGCCCGCAGGGCAGGCCGCCCACGCCGAGGGCCACGTCGAGGCCCAGGGATCCCGTGGGCACCACGGGAATGTCGCGCGCAACGTCGTCCGCGCCGAGCTTCATCAGCGATCCCTTGCCGAACTGTTTCTCGATCTGGCTGACCGCAAGTTCCAGGGCCTTCTTCTTCTCTTCCGTCGACATGGTGCTCTCCTTCCTTCCGTCGGGGATCGGGCTGCGCGCGGCCGATCCGTGGTCATGATATCCGGGTCCGCGTTCCGGATTTACGATTTCGCCTTCATCCCTGCTGAGTCGGTCGTTGGGCGTCGGACTTGCGTCCTGGGTCGTGGGTCGTCTTCATGCCGCGGCTCCGCGGCGGGGGGCCGGCCTGAGAATGCCGGGCTCGAGGGCGGGCAGGCCGACAAGGCTGCGGCGCACCCAGTCCAGGGACACCTGCGTGGCCAGGATCTTCACCCAGTCGCGATTTCCCCAGAAGCGGTAGAGGCGCGAGTCCACTTCGACTCCATTGCCTCCGGCAGTTGTATGCGCGCCGCTCGGGCTCTTGCGGGCGATGGCGATGGCCACGGTTCCCACCGGCTTGGCCTCCGTGCCGCCGTCGGGTCCCGCGATGCCCGTGGTCGCGACGGCCACGTCGGCGCCGCCCGCGCGTAGGGCGCCGGCGGCCATCTCCCTGGCCGTCTCCTCGCTCACCGCTCCGAACTTCTCCAGGGTCTTCACGTCCACTCCGAGCAGCCGTTGTTTCAGATCGTTGCTGTAGGCCACAATCCCGCCGCTGTAATAAGCCGAGCTTCCCGCCACATCCGTGATGCGGCTGCCGATCATGCCGCCGGTGCAGGACTCAGCTGTGGTGAGCATGAGCCCTTTCGAGGTCAGAAGCTGACCCACCACTTCCTCCATTGTGCGATCGTCGTCGGCATAGACCACTTCGGCGATGCGCGAGCGCACCTCCGAGGCCAGGGCGTCCAGCTCGGCGCCGGCCGACTGGGGCGTGCCGGCCACGCTGACGCGCACGGAGATCTTCGGGAAGCTGGCGCGGAACGCGAGGCGCCCCCGATCGGCGGGGACCACGCCGCGAAGGCGCTCGTCGAGCACGGACTCGGGCAGGCCGAAGGTGGAAAAGGTTCGTGAGACGACGACCCGGCCGGGGTCGATGCGCCCTGCGATCCAGGGCAGGGCCTCGCCCTCGAACATGGGCTTCATCTCGCGGGGCACGCCGGGGAAGACCATACCCACGGCGATGCCGCCGCCGCTGCGGGGGATTTCCACACGGTAGCCGGGCGCCGTGCCCACCGGGTTGTCGATGGCGACGGCGCCGCGGGGGATCAGCGCTTGGCGGAGGTTGTTCTCGGGCATGGTGCGGCCGCGCGCGGAGAAGAACTCGCGGATGCGCCCGGCCTGGGCCTCGTCCATCTGGAGGGGAACGCCGGCCACGACCGCCACGGCTTCGCTGGTGAGGTCGTCGCTGGTGGGGCCGAGGCCGCCGGTCGAAATCACCAGGTCGGCCCGGTCGGCGGCGGTCCTCCAAGCCCAGGCGATGCGGTCTACGTCGTCGCTCACCGCCAGGAAGGCCACCACGTCGATGCCGAGGGCAGCCAGCTTGTCGGCCAGCCAGGCCGAGTTGGTGTCCACCGTGCGCCCTCCGACGATCTCGTCACCGGTCGCCAGGATGGCCGCTGTACGAAGGGGCTCGGACATGACTTTCGCCTTTCTTACGCTACACGGCAGGGCATTGCGAGCCTCACGCGAAACTAAAGCGAAAGAATCCCGGAAACGCACAGGATTCTGATGACGAGATTGGCGTACACGCCGGCCAGGAGGTCGTCCGCCACGATGCCCAAGCCACCCGGAAGAGCCTCGGCCTGCCGGCAGGGCGGCGGCTTGGTGATGTCGAAGAGGCGGAACAGGAAGAAGCCGGCCACCAGGGTGGTCCAGGTAAGGGGCAGGAAGGCCACCGTCACGAAAAAGCCGGCGATCTCGTCCACCACAATCTGCCCGGGGTCCTTCAGGCCGAAGGTGGGCGCGGCCACTCCCGCCGACCAGATCGACACGGCAATGACGGCGGCGAGGACGACGGCCTGGGCGAAACCACCGGCCGGAAGGAGGAGCAGGACCAGCGGCACCGCGACCAGGGTGCCGGCCGTCCCGGGAGCCACCGGCGAAAGTCCGCTTCCGAACCCGGTGGCGAGCAGGCGCGCGATCGTGGACCCGGCGCCGCGTTCGGGTTGGGCGTCAGACGGGGTGGAGGAAGGGGGCACGGCCGCGGAGGCTATGCGCCCCTGCCCAGGCTGGCAACGAGTTTGGGCACACGGCGCCGGGCACGAACGCGCAGCGAAAAAACGGGCGCGGACCGGTTAGCGGAAAGCGGGCGCGATCAGGGAACCGGGCAGTCGAGATCGACGCCTACCTGGCCGACGGCGGCCTTGAGGACGCGCAGCGCATCGCTGGCCGTCACTTGGCCGTCATCGTTGGTGTCGCACTCGCAGAGGTTGCAGTCGCTGGTTCCCACCGCGGCGCGCAGCGTGAACAGCGCGTCGCTGGCCAGGGGCGGATCCTTGCGCGTGGACGGCGCGCCGCAGGCACAGGCGCCGGCGCGGAACACTTCCACGCTGCCGTCGCCGTTCTGCGAGGCCAAATTGCAGTCGCTGTCGAGAACCACGCGGGTTCCATCGGCCGACAGGCCCCCGGCCACGCTGGTGCAGTTGGAGGAGTTCGTCACCGCCAGGATGCCGCCGGCCGCGTCGCCGACCGCGGAGTGGAACACCTCGATACTGCCGTCGCCGTTGCTGCCGTTCGTCGGGCAGTAGCCCGAGTACACCAGGGCCTTGCCCGAAGAAGCCATGCGCGGCTCGCCGCTGGCGCAGGCCGTTCCCGTACCGGCGTTGCTCACCTGGTCCACGTTAAAGGCCATGTCCACGGTGAACACTTCCTCGCTGCGGTCGGTGTTGTGGCCAGTGAAATTGCAGTCGCTCTGGAAGGCGATCACCGTGCCCTCGCCGTCCATCGACGGCCTCACGCTCGAGCAGGAATCGTCGGGCGCCACCGTGCGCTGCTTGACCACCTTGGCGGCCGTCACCGTAAAGATCTCGATGGCGAAGTCCTCGTTCTGGCCCGTCAGGTCGCAGTCCGAGTCGAAGGCCACCAGGTTGCCCTTGGTGTTGATCGAAGCCGAGGTGCTGTCGCAGGCCCCGCCGTTGGGATCGACCGTGAGTTGCTCGACCACGCCGGGGTTGGCGGCGGCCACGCGGAAGATCTCCGAGCCGCGGCCGTCGTTGACGACGCCGGCCGCGTTGCAGGTGCTGTCGAAGGCGATGAAGTTGCCCTGGCCGCTGATCGACGGCGCCAGGTTGTCGCAGCCTGTCGAGGCCGTGAGCTGCACCATGGTGCCGTTGCGCCACAGGAAGATCTCGACATTGCCGTCGGGGTTGCCGCCGGTGAGGTTGCAGTTGGACTCGAAGGCGATGCGGTCGCCGTCGGCGTCGATGCTGGGGCGGCGGCTGGAGCAGGCGGTGGAACTCGTAAGCTGGAGGGGCGGCGAGCCGATGACGGCGCGGAAGATCTCGAGGCTCTTGTCGGCGTTGGAGGCCAGGGGATCACAGTTGGACTCCCAGGCCGCGATGGTGCCGGTGTCCTCGACGACCGGAGAGGTACTGGTGCAGCCGGTTCCGGAGGTGTCCGTCGTCACCTGGACGGTGTCGGCCGCGGCACGCAGGGGCAGCACCGCCGTGACGGCGGCGGCAAGGGCAAGGCCAGATGCTGTAAGGCTGAGGATGCGACCCAAGGACCCGTTCTCCGATGGCGGCGATTCTCCCCCGAACACCGCACGAAGGAGAGCGCTCGCGGCGAGCAAGAGGCAAGGATCCAAGGGAACGCGCCGCGGTGCAACCCTGTTTCCGCCGGAAACCGCCGCCGCGGCAGCGCGGGGACCGGGGGCCGCACGGTTGGAAGCGGCGTGGGAACCCGTTATTCGTCGCCCTTCCGCGGCGCCCGGCGCCGCGAGCCACCCGGGACAGGACGCAAGGAGACGCAGCGCCGAAAGTCGCCCGCGCACCTCCTTTCGACGCCGCCGGCACCTTGAGGGGATCCCGAATGCAGCGCGAACTCGAAATTGCCGTGGAAGCCGCCCGGACGGGAGGCGCCATCGTCGCCAAGTACTACAAGGGCGATTACGAGGTCCACGAAAAGGCCCCCGACAACCCCCTGACCGTCGCCGACACCGAGGCCGACGCCGCCATCAAGCAAGTGCTGCTCGGCGCCTTCCCCGACGACGGCTGGCTGTCGGAAGAGACCCTGGACTCGCCCGAGCGCCTGTCCAAGCGGCGGGTCTGGATCGTCGATCCCCTGGACGGAACCAAGGAGTTCACCCAGCATATTCCCGAGTTCTGCGTCTGCGTGGCCTTGGTGGTGGACGGCGTCGTGCAGGTAGGAGTTTCCTACAACCCGGCCGAGGACCTGCTCTTCGCCGCCCGGCGCGGGGGCGGCACCACGCTCAACGGCAAGCCCGTCCGCTGCACGCCGGTGGACAAGGTGGCCGACGCCGTGGTGCTGGCCAGCCGCAGCGAGGACAAGCGCGGCGAGTGGGACGCCTACAAGGGCCTCATGAAAGTGAAGCTCACCGGCAGCGTGGCCTACAAGTTCGCGCTCATGGCCGCCGGCATGGCCGACGCCACCTTCTCGCTGACACCGAAAAACGAGTGGGACATCTGCGCGGGAACGATGCTGGTGGAAGAAGCCGGCGGCGTCGTGACCGACCGCTACGGCAAGCCCCTCACCTTCAACAACGCCAAGACCCTGCTGCCGGGACTGATCGCGGCGAGCTCGGTGCTCTACGGTCCCCTGCGGGACACCATCCTGGAAGTCAGCGGGGAGTAGGCGGCGCTAAGGCGCCGCCGCGATCATCCGACGACAGCTGCGGAGAGCCGGTTCAGTCAACGGCGACGGCGGTCGGCGAAGCCGACGCGGCGCTGGCCGCCAGTACGAGGTTTCCGCCGGCGCGTTCGGCCGCGGCGTAGGCCGCTTCCATTTTCTTCACGACGTCGCTGAAGCGGCGCGCCGAGGTTCCCGACAGGGACTTGGAACGCGGGGCCGCGGCGCTGAGCGGGTCGATGTACTTGCCGCTCTTGTACATCACGAAGTGGAGGTGAGGACCGGTGGCCAGGCCCGTGGATCCCACGTAGCCGATCACGTCGCCCTTGCGGACGCTGGAGCCGGGCCTCAGCCCGCTCGCGATGCGCGAAAGGTGGCCGTAACCCGATTCGAACACGTCGTCGTGGCGGATTTCCACGTAGCGGCCGTTGCCGCCGTGCCACGACGCCATCTCCACCTTGCCGTCGGCCACCGCGCGCACCGGAGTGCCGGTGGGCGCCGCAAAGTCCACGCCGTAGTGGGGACGGGTGCGGTTGAGGACGGGATGGAGGCGGGCGTGGGTGAAGCCGGAGCTGATTCGCGTGAAGGAGACGGGGAAGCGCAGGTAGGAGCGCCCGAGGGCCTGGCCCTTGCTGGTGTAGTAGCTGCCGGTTTTCTCGTCCGGCTGCTGGAACCAGATGCCCTCGTACGTTTTCCCCGCGGGCTCGGCGATGCGTACCGAGAGGAGCTGCCCGGGAAGCGTGCCCACGCCGTCCGGATTGCGCAGCTCCTCAAACTGGAGGTTGAACTTGGCGCCCGGCTTGAGCTTCTCGAAGTCGAGTTCCCAGCCGAGGACTTCGGCGGCTTCCGCGATGATCTCGTCGGGAACGTCGCTGCGGGCGGCCGTGGCGTAGAAGCTGCTGTCGATGACGCCTTCGACCACGCGGCGCACGCGACCGAACTCGACCGATTCACGGCTGGCGACGACCGCGCCGTCCTTGCGGCGGGCCACGAGGTAGCTGGCCACGTCGATGTCCATCTTGAGGGAAACGAGATCGGAGGAGGCCACATCGACGCGCATGGACAGGTTCTGCCCCTCGCGGATCTGGCTCAGGGCGTAGATGCGGCTGGCGGCCTTGATCCAGGCGGCGGCGTTGGTGTTGCTGACGCCGTTCTCGCCGAGGACCTCGGCAAAAGTCTCGCCGGCCACGAAGCGGTGGTCCACATCGCGAAACTCGGGAACCGCGGCCAGGGAGGGCGCCGTGTCGATGGGGAGGGCAACGGCCAGGGACGACACTTCCTCAGCCGGAGGAGCGGGCTCCATGGCGGCGGGGCTGGGGGTGGTCCGGGTCTGGGAGAGGACGGGGTCGGAAGCGGTGAGGCGGGGGAAGAGGATGCCTGGGATCGGGGAGGGAAGGGAGGCGCTGACGATGCCCTCGGTTCGGGGCTGCACCGGTTTCGTGTTGGTCGTCACACGGAACCCGGCGAAGGAGACCATGCTGACCACCAGACCGAGGGCGACAAGTCGCCCAGGTCCGAGGTCGCCGCTACGCGGCGGTTGTCCCAGCGTCCCCACCATCATCTTCCACACCCCACGCTGGACAACGGCCCACACGGCCGCCAGTCCAAAGATTTCGTCAGGATCAAGTTCAAACTACGTTGCCTACCCGTTGCCGGACTGTCAACGCCGACGCCTGTGCCGCCGGGCAGTCCGGGTGGAGAGCCGGTCGGTGTTGCCCGACCGGCTTGCATCGCTACTCTGGTCCGCGACTGGGAGAACCCTGACCCCTCCAAGCGTCCCCGGGGTCCGAGGATCCTCATCCGATGAGAAGCAGGCTAGCCGCACTGGACGTGGGAGACAAACGCATAGGTGTCGCCGTGAGCGATGGTTTGCGATTGACGGCCCAGCCGATCGGGACCGTCGAGCGCCGCTCCCTGGCCGCCGACTGCGCCGCCATCCAGAAGATGCTGGAAGCTTACGATATCGAAAAAATCGTTGCAGGACTGCCACTTAACCCGAGGGGGGAGGAAGGGGAGCAGGCCGATCGGGTCCGCCACTTCTGTAAACGCTTCATTGTAGAGACCGGCCGGGAGGTGGTTTTCCAGGACGAGAGGCTCACCACGGCCGAGGGCGACCGCATGCTGATCCAGAGCGGCATGCGGCGAAATCGCCGCAGGGAAGTGCGCGATCGGGTAGCCGCCGCCCTCATTCTCCAGGCCTGGATGGACTCCCAACCCTCCTCTTGAAGGCGGTTCCGACCACTGCCGGCTCCCACGGGGCCGGCCCCGTCCATAGATGAAGCGCCGCATCCTTCTCTTCCTTGCCGCACTGGTGGTCGCAGGTTCCGCGGCGGCTGTCACTGCCATCTCCGTCATAAAGGAGGAGACCGAGCGCCTGGTCGTCCTCCCGGCCAGGGTGGTGGTGGAGATCCAGCCCGGCCAGAGCCTGAGGCGTGTGGCCGCCCAGCTTCGCGAGGCCGGCCTCATTGGCAGCGAGAGGATCTTCCTGTTTGTGGCGGCCCGCAGCGGCACCGACCGATCCATCAAGCACGGCCGCCACGAGTTCGAGGGCAGCGTCTCGATGGCCGGGATCCTCGAGGAGCTTGCCCGGGCGCCCAAGCCCATCCTGCGGGTCACCATCCCGGAGGGCCTGACCCTGCGCGATATCGGCGCTCTGCTGGAAGCGGCCGGCGCCGTCCCGGCCGAGGCCTATCTGGCGGTGGCCTGCTCGGAGGAACTGCGGCGCCTGGTCGGCGCCCCCGAGGGCCTCGCCTGCGCCGAGGGCTACCTCTTCCCCGACACCTACGACCTGCTGCCGGGCATCTCGGCCGGCAACGTCGTGGACGTCCAGGTGCGGCGCTTCCGCGAGGTGGTCGATCCTCTTCTGGCGACACTCGCGGCGAGCCCGGACTCGCCGGCGGCCAAGGTCGGCGGCGATAACCCCCTGCCCCGCCTCCTCACCCTGGCTTCCATCGTCGAGAAGGAGACGGGCCTGGCCTCCGAGCGCCCCCGCATCGCCGCGGTTTTCTATAACCGCCTGAGAATCGGTATGCCCCTGCAGACCGACCCCACCGTCATCTATGGAGAGATCGACTCGGGCCGGCCCTGGGACGGCAACCTGACCCGCGCCCACCTGAAAACCGACACCCCCTACAACACCTACCGGATGAAGGGCCTGCCGCCGGGCCCCATCTGCAATCCCGGTCGTGCTTCCCTGGACGCCGTGCTCCGGCCGAGGGGAGGGTCCGAGCTCTATTTCGTGTCTCGCGGCGACGGCTCCCACGAGTTCACCACCAACCTCGACGACCACAATCGCGCCGTCCGCCGATTTCAATTGCGCTGAGCGGTTGAGGTTCGCCTCTTTTTCGCCTAGCTTGGGCCTGGTTCCGCCGGGAGGGATCCGCAGCGTCGCCCACCGGCGACCGATGCTTCCGGCCTAAACTTTCGCCCCGCCGGGGCGCGACCGGCGCAACAGGAGAGCGGCATGGCCACACTGACGAAACGCCAGAAAGAAATCCTGGACTACATCGAGCAGAGCATCTCGGAGAACGGCTACGCGCCGACCCTCGAGGAGATCGGCGAGCGCTTCGAACTGCGGTCGATGGCCACGGTGCACAAGCACCTGTCCAACCTCGAGACCAAGGGGCTGATCCGCCGCAAGTGGAACCACAGTCGCGCCATCGAGGTCACCGACGACCGCCGCAAGGCCGCCGCCGTCACCATTCCCCTCCTCGGCCGCGTCGCGGCCGGCCGCCCCATCGAGGCCATCGAAGGCAGCGACAGCATCGAAGTGCCCGCCAGCCTGCTGCGCAAGCGCAACAGCTATGCGCTGCGCGTCAGCGGCGACTCGATGATGGAGGAAGGCATCCTCGACGGCGACATCATCCTCGTGGAGGAAAGGCCGGATCCGCGGGCCGGCGAAGTGGTAGTGGCCACCGTGGACGGCGAAGCCACCGTGAAGCGTTTCTACCGCGAGAAGAACGGCACCGTGAGACTCCAGCCCTCCAACGCCGCCTACAAGCCGATCCTCGTCGAAGACGGCGACCTGAAGATTCGCGGCGCCGTGGTCGGGTTGATCCGGCGCTACCACTAGGCAGGCTGCGCGTGGCGACGACTTCGCGTCGCCGCGCTGCCATGCCCGATACCTTCTCCGTCTACGTTCACCTGCCGTATTGCGCGAAGCGCTGTCCGTACTGCGACTTCAATACTTACGTCGTCCACGCGATCCCGGAGGAGCGCTACATCGAGACGCTCCTGCGCGAGGCCACCTTCGCGGCCTCGCAGGGGCCCTGGGCCGATCGCAGCGTGGCCACGGTGTTCTTCGGAGGCGGCACGCCCTCGCTCTTCTCGCCCGCAGGGGTTGGCCGCCTGTTGTCGGCCTTTGATCGCCTGTGGGGCCTGGACGCCGACGCCGAGATCACCTTGGAGGCCAACCCCGGCTCCCTCGAAGGCGGCGGCGAAGACAAGCTGCGCGGGTTCCGGGCGGCGGGCATCAATCGCGTCAGCTTCGGGGCCCAGTCCTTCCAGGCCCGGCACCTCGCCACGCTCGGGCGCATCCATTCGGCCGCCGAAACCCAGCAGGCTTTCGCCGCGGCCCGCCGCGCCGGCTTCGACAACGTTTCCTGCGACCTCATCTACGGCGTGCCGGGCCAATCCGTGGAGGAATGGAAGAGCGACGTGCGCACGGCCATCGACCTCGGCACCGAACACGTCTCCGCCTACGGGCTGACCTACGAGGAAGGCACGCCAATGACGGGCATGAAGAAGGCCGGCCTCGTCACCGGTGCCGACGAGGAAACCGAACTCTCGATGTTCCGCGCAGCGCGCGAACTGTTCGCCGCGGCCGGCCTTCGCCACTACGAAGTGTCGAACTACGCCAGGCCCGGCCGCGAGAGCCGCCACAACCTGGCCTATTGGACCTGGCGCGATTACCTCGGCCTCGGCGCCGGCGCCCACGGGTTCGCTGCAAGCGCGGCATCCGCCGGCGAAGCGGACGCGAAGGGCCGACGCTACTCCAACATCCGCCTGCCCGAGATCTACATGTCGGCCCGCGACGGGGCCTGGCACGCCACCGAGGAGCAAGTCTCCCTGGAAATGGCGATGGCCGAGTACCTGCTGGTCGGCCTGCGCCTGGCCGACGGCGTGGACGAAGCGCGCTTCGCCGCGCTCTTCGGCAGGAGTCTGGCCCTCGCGGCGCCGAGGCTCGAGTCCTTTCTGGAGGGCGGGCTGCTTCGCCGCGAGGGCGGCAGCGTCACGCTCACGCCGAGGGGCCTCGAGATCGCCGACAGCGTGATCTCGCGCCTGGCTGCGGGAGAGTAAGGCGGTCGCCCGGCCGGGACGCTTCAGTCGCAGACGAAGTTCGCACCCGCAGGTCGGCACGCCAGGGACCGCGTCTTCAGGCAGTATCCGACCGCCTCGAGTCCGACCCCCGCCTCCATGCTGAGTTCGCCCTGGCCCTCCAGGACGGCCATGTCGGCGTTCGCGCGGACGAGAAGGGTGTCGTCATCAACACCGGGAGCGATCGTCCCCCGGATCTGATGCTTCGCCGGCTGGTTCTCCAAGCCATCGACGTTGCAGTCGCTGGTCGCGGCCGCGGCCGGCTGGGCCAGGGAAAGCACATGTAAGAGGAAGGGAATGAGAAAAAGCCGGACGGGACGGGGGCATCGCCGTGAAGCCATATTGGGTCTCCTTGCGCCTGCGGAAGGCCCTGGCCGGGGCGGAACCTACTTCCCCGGT
Source organism: Binatia bacterium (assembly GCA_046260515.1). GTDB lineage: Bacteria > Desulfobacterota > Binatia > UBA1149 > CAITLU01 > DATNBU01. Next base: position 4,485 of record JBHEPB010000129.1, on the reverse strand, counting down.
CGGGGGTAGAGCAAGCGACAATCTTCACAGGGCCGCGCGAGCGTGACCGCTCCTCGCGGCATGCTACCGTGCGCGAATGGGGACCCCGGAAGACGCGGCCGCCGCCGTGGCCGTCGCCTTCAGCGCCTGGGTCCAGGGTTCCGTCGGTTTCGGCTACGCGCTCATTTCCGCACCCCTTCTCGCCCTGATCGCGCCCGACCTGGTTCCCGGCCCCATCATGCTCAGCTCCATGCTGCTGTCGATGGCCTCCGCGATACGCGAGCACCCGAGCATCGACCGGCGCGGCGTCACGCTGGCCCTCGTCGGTCGCGTTCCCGGCGTGGCCCTCGGTGCTTCGGCCCTGGCCTTGCTTCCCTCCGAGACGATGAGCGTGGTTTTCGGCGCCGTCGTGCTGCTGGCCGTTGCCCTCAGCGCTTCGGGCCTTAGGTTCGCTTTGAGTACGAGGACGCTGCTGGGAACGGGCTTCCTGTCCGGAGTGATGGGAACGATGACTTCGATTGGCGGCCCGCCCATCGCCCTCGTCTACCAGGACGCCGACGGCCCCCGCTTGCGCGCAACGCTCAACACGTACTTCGCGCTCGGGTCGGCCATGTCGATCCCGGCGCTCGCTCTGGCGGGGCATTTCGGCCGTCAGGAGTTCGTGGCCGGCATGATGCTGATGCCGGCCACCGTGGTCGGGTTCGCGCTTTCAGGCTTCTCGCGCTCGTGGCTCGATCGTGGCAGAACGCATTCAGCCGTGCTCGCCGTCGCTAGCCTCTCGGCCCTTGCCGTGGTGCTGAAGGAGTTCCTCCAATGACGAAGCCTGCCGCCCACCTTCACCCCCGCGACCTTCACGGTCTTGCCCGCCTGGCCACCGACGCCACCAGCGCCGTCACCGACGTGGTCGAGGCCATGCAGGCGGCCATCGTCGGCTGGCCTTCCTTCACGAAAAGCGTTTCGCGCGACAGCCGCCTCGGCGGCGTGGCCGGGCTACCCTTCGCGGGAGTGCGCACCGTGGCGCGCCTGCTGGGCAGCGGCCTCGATCTCGCTCTTCCTCCCCTCGTCGCGCGTGTCGGGGAAAGGAACTCCACGCCCGAACGCGACACCCTGCTCTCCGTCGTCAACGGCGTAGTCGGCGACCATCTCGCCGATACCGGCAATCCCTTGGCCGTGCGCATGGAGCTTCGTCGCTGCGGGCGCGCCCTCGAGCTTCGCAAGGAAGCCCTCGCCGCCGCCCTGCCGCGCGTGTCCCCGCGCCTCGCCGTGATGCTGCACGGGCTCTGCGGCAGCGACGGCCAGTGGAAACGCCGAGCCGTGGACTACGGGGCGTCCCTGGAGCGCGACTTCGGCTTCACGCCCCTCTACCTGCGCTACAACAGCGGCCGCCACATCTCGCGCAACGGCAGCGAACTGGCCGGCCTGCTGGAGGTCCTCGTCGAGGAATGGCCCCTGCCCGTCGAGGAACTTCTCCTGTTCGGGCACAGCATGGGAGCGCTGGTGGCGCGCAGCGCCCTCCACTACGGCGCGGAGTTCGAGCACGCCTGGCCCCTGCGCGTGCGACGCGCCGTGTTCCTTGGCGCCCCCCATCACGGGGCTCCACTGGAACGCGGGGGCAACTGGTTCGAGGAGACGCTGGGATCGGTACCCTACGCCGCGCCTCTGTCGCGGCTCGGCCGCCTGCGCAGCGCCGGGATCACCGATCTTCGCCACGGCAACCTCGTGGACGAGGACTGGCAGGGCCGCGACCGCTTCGCTCCCTCCGGCGATTCGCGTCGGCCCCTGCCCCTGCCCGCGGGCCTCGACTGCATCGCAATCGCCGCAACCACCGGTCGGGCCCTCGGCGACATCCGCGACCGCTTCGTCGGCGACGGCCTGGTGCCGGTGGCCAGCGCCCTCGGCCACCACCCCGATCCGTCGCGGCGCCTGGCCATCGACGAAGCGCGCCAGCATGTGCTGGCCGGCGCCCACCACATGGACCTGCTCGGCCATCCCGTGGCCTGGGCCCATCTATCCAACTGGCTTTCGAGCTGAACGCCCGCGCGGCCGACTACCAGTAAATCCCGGGCAGGAGCCTCGCGAAGACCTTCGCGAGGCTCCCCGGCTGTTCGTCCTGCACCGGCACCTCTCCTCGCGCGGCCGCCGAGTCCGGGAAGAGTCGGTAAGCCATGTGCAGCGCCACGTCGAAGGTCTCCGGCGCGATGCTGGATGTCACCTGGCCGATGAGGCCGAGCATGGTGCCCACGTGCTTGGGGCGGTGCACCACCGCCGTGCAGATCATGTCGGCGGCCTGGGCCGCCGTGATCATCGAGAACGAGTCGTAGAGGCGCGTGGGCGCGATCATCTCGGTCTTGACCAGCGGCATGTGGATGGTGGTGATCACGATGCCGTCGCCGATCAGTTCGGGCGCCGCACACTTCGAGAAACCGTCGAGCGCAGCCTTGGACGCGATGTAGGCCGAGAAGCGCGGCGGCCCCACCTGCACGCCGATGGACGACACGTTGATGATCTGCCCCCGCCGGCGGCGCCGCATCGACGGCAGGAAGCCGAGGATGAGGCGCAGCGCCGCGAAGTAGTTGATCTCCATGGTGCGCTCGAAGTCGTGGAAGCGCCCCTGGGACAGGCGCAGCGAACGGCGGATCGAACGGCCGGCGTTGTTGACCAGCACGTCGAGGCCGCCGAAGCGCTCGAGCACGTCGGCGATCATCGCATCGACGGCATCCGCGCTGGTGACGTCCACCGCGTAGGCCGTCGCCTTGCCGCCCACGCGCTCCACCTGCTCGCACACTTCCGCCAGGCGCTCGCCGTCGCGGGCCACCAGCAGCACATGGGCGCCGGCCGCCCCGAACTTGAGGGCGGCGGCCTTGCCGATGCCCGCCGATGCGCCGGTGATCAGCACCCTCTTGCCGCGCACGGCGCTGTCGAGGGCGCGGGCATGGTCCGTGTTGGTGTTGAGGTGCCTCTGCCAGTGGAGCCACAGGGCCCTGGCATAACTGTCGAGGCGCGGCACGAAGATGCCGCTCCCGGCCAGCGCCGCGGTGGTGCCCGAGCAATCGAAGGTCGTCGGGTTGCTGATGTAGTCGAGGGCACGCAGGGGGATGCCCACGGCGTCTTCCAGTTTCCTGCCCGGCCACGAGGCCGAGGTCTGGGACAACAGATGGGTGAGCGGCGCCAGCGCCGTCTCCGCTCCCGGAACGCGGATCGAGAAGCGCGGACCGCCGGCGGCGTCGGCAAACACGTTGAGGGTCTCGCCCACGCTGCCCGGCGAGGGATCCGCCAGGTGGAAGGCCCTGCCGTCGAGGCCGTCGGCGTGCGCAAGGTGGTCGATGGCCGCGGCGACGAAATCTACCGGCACCAGGTTGATCGTCCCTCCCTCGATCCCCGGCAGCGGCACGATGCTCGGCAGCGCGGCTGCCAGGCGTTCCAGCGCAGGAAACAGGAAGTAGGGCCCGTCCACCTTGTCCATCTGCCCCGTCACCGAGTGACCAACGACGAGGGCGGGGCGGTAGATGCGCCAGGGCAGGGGGCACTGGCGGCGCACCACCGCCTCCGAGTCGTGCTTGGTGCGGAAGTAGGGGTCGTCCAGGCCGACCGCTTCCTCGAACATATCCTCTCGGAACGTGCCGCGGTAGCGCCCCGCCGCGGCGATGGAGCTGACGTGATGAAAGCAGGAGGCGCCCATCCTCACGGCTGCCGCCACCGCTTCCTCGGTGCCGGCCACGTTGGTGCGCTCCAGGTCGGCGTCGCCGGCGCTCATGTCGTAGAGGCCGGCCACGTGGAAGAAATGACCGACGCAGCCGCGCAGCCTTTCCATGTCCTCCGGAGCGATACCGAGGCCGGCTTCGGAGATGTCGCCGACGACGGCCACGATGCGGCGGTCGTCGTCCTTCCACTCGCGGCGGCGCACCTCGAGCCTGGCCAGCGACGCGGCCCGGACGAGCACGAAGATGGGGCCGCCGGGGCGCTTCAGGAGAAGGGAGACGAGGTGGCGGCCGATGAAGCCGGTGGCGCCGGTGACGAAGACGCCGACGGCCGGGGCGGAGAGCGCGACAGGGCGCGAGGACTTTTTCGTGCCCGGCTTTCCCGTCCTGCTGGAAGGTTTCGTGGTGCGGCCGCGGGGCCTGGGTTTGGGTCCGGTTTCACCCACGACGTTCCTTCTATGAGGCAGCGGCTTCCTTCCTGGCCAGTTCCAGGTCGGCATCGACCATCATGTTCACGAGGTCGTTGAACTTCGTGGTGGGCTCCCAACCGAGAATGCGGCCGGCCTTGGCGGCGTCGCCGAGCAGCAGGTCCACTTCGGCCGGTCTCTCGAAGCGCTGGTCCATCACCACGTACTTGCGCCAGTCGAGGCCGAGGCGGGAGAAGGCTGCCTCGAGGAACTCTCCCACCGAGTGGGTCTCGCCCGTGGCGATCACGTAGTCGTCCGGCTCCGGCTGCTGCAGCATGCGCCACATGGCTTCGACGTAGTCCGGCGCATAGCCCCAGTCGCGGCGGGCTTCGAGGTTGCCG
>JBHEPB010000100.1:0-14497 GCA_046260515.1 Binatia bacterium | reverse complement strand
GGTTGGTTCCGAGGGCACGCGAGCGGCCTTCAGACCTTTTCCCGCGGTCGGGAAGTGTCATCCCATGAAAAACGCATTCAGCTTGTTTCCGTCCAGGTCCCGGAAGTAGCCGGCATAGAAACCGTCACCCCGGGGTCCAGGCTTGCCCTCGTCGGTGGCCCCGAGGGTGATGGCTTTCGCATAAATGGCATCAACCTGGGCCTTGGAACCCGCGGCCAGGGCCACCATCACTCCATTGCCCACGGTGGCCGGCTTGCCGTCGAAGGGCTTGGCGATCGCAACCGCCGGCACGCCCGGCGCCGTGCTCCAGGCGATGAAAGTCTCCATGTCGAAGATCCGCTTGCCGCCCATGTCGCCGAACAGGGCATCGTAGAAGGCAGCGGCGCGCGGGAAATCGTTGGTGCCGATTGTGACGTATCCAACCATGGGCGTTCTCCTCCGGACCGAAACTGGGCACGCTCCGATCGCGCGCCGACGCGAAGGCGTAGCGGAGAAATCCCGGAAACGCGAGTAACCCGGTGTCCCTCCCTCCGGCAGACCCCGGCCCGCGACGATCCCCCAGGTGGCGGCAGCCGCGTTGCGTGAGCGCAACGTGGTGGATAGAAACCCGCAAATGGGCCTGGAAGCGCACTACGAGGGGCCGGGCCGCATTCGCGCCGTCGAGAAGGACGAGATCGAACCGGGCGAAGGCGAGGTCCGGGTCCGCATCGAGCGCTGCGGGATCTGCGGGAGCGACCTGCACTGTTTCCGCGGCCATGCGCCGCTGCCGGGCGTGTGCCCGGGCCACGAGATGAGCGGCGTAGTCGATGCGATCGGCGGCGGTGTCACCGGCCTCGGCCGCGGCAGCCGCGTCGTCGTCGAGCCCCTGCTGCGCTGCGGCTCGTGCAGGCACTGCCGCGGCGGCAACTACCACCTCTGCGGCCGTCTCTCGCTGTGCGGGGTTTCCGCGCCCGGGGGCATGGCCTCCGCGATCGTCGTCCCCGCTTACACGCTGTTCCTCCTGCCCTCTTCCCTTGATTTCGACCTCGGCGCCCTGGCCGAGCCGACGGCCGTGGCGATTCATGCCGCGCGCCTCGGCGGCGTGGGCCACGGCTCGCGGGTGCTCGTCCTCGGGGCGGGCACCATCGGCCTGGTCGCGGCGGCGGCGGCCCGCCACCTCGGCGCCGCGCACGTGGCGATCACCGCCAGGCATCCCCAGCAGCGAAAACTGGCGGAAGCCCTCGGCGTGGACGTAGTGCTCGATCCCGCGCAGTTGCGCATCGCCGGCGAGAAGCCGGACGTGGTGCTCGAGACTGTCGGCGGCGAGGCGACCACCGTCGCCGACGGCATGCTCGCCGTCGCGCGGGCCGGCACCATCGTTGTCATCGGGCTCTTCGAGAAGACCCCGGTCTTCGATCCCGGCGTGATGATCCTGAAGGAAGTGCGCCTGGTCGGCTCGATGGTCTACAACCGGCCCCCGGCCGGCATCGCCGATTTCGAGCTGGCCCTGGAATGCATCGAGGCCAACGCCGCCGCGATGCGCGGCCTCGTCACCCACACGTTCCCTCTTGCCGAAGTGCAGGCGGCTTTCGAGATGGCCGCGGACAAGAAGAGCGGCGCCGTCAAGGTGCTGCTGGCTCCCGCCTGACCTGGCGGCGGTCCGCCAGCAGGTCCTCGGACTGGAAGCGACGCAGGTCGCCGGCGATCCGGAAGGGCGCTATTTCACCCGGACCAGGGGCCGGGCCCTCTCCTCGCGCCCGAGGAAAGCGTAGCCCACCCTGCGGCCGACCACCTCGGCCACCACGATCACGTCCGGGTCGCGGAAGCTCACCTTCGGAGGGGCCCCGCCGCGGGCCGCGAAATCCGACAGGAAGTCGCCGAGGGCCCTTTCGACGGCGGGGTGTTCGATGCGGCCCTTGAGGCCCCGCAGGTGGACCCGCACGTAGAAGGTCTTGCCGCAAAGCCGGGGCGCCAGGGGCTCGAGTCGCTCGCAGAGGGTCTCGGTGACGTCGTCGCGGGGAAAGGAAACCGACTCCTCCACCGGGATCAGGCGGTCGAGGATGCCCGCGCAGCGCTCGCCGCCCTCGCAGAGGTCGCCGATTCCGGCCAGCAGGTCGTCGGGGCCGCCGGGGCGCGCCACCGTTCCGATGAGCACCTGGGGAAAGCCTCCCGTGCGAAACCTGCCCACTTCACCGAGCAGGGCCAGGGCCTTGCCGGTCTCCCCCCGCGCCCCGATGGCCAGAACGTTCCATTCCTCGTCGTCGCGGCGAAGTGCCATCGGCGGATTATGGCGGGCGGCGCGGCGAGGGCAATGCAGGCGCGGTCGCGGCCCCATTGGACAGCCCTCGTCCCCTTGGCTAATCGTCGCCCATGTCGTCCTCTCCGATCGCGGCCTTTGCCGCGCGCCTGGTCTTCGTCGCTGCCGTCGCCTCCTTTGCTGCCAACCTGACGGCCTGCGGCGCCGACGGCGGCCTCTCCTCCGACCTGCAGCCCGGACCGCCCACCTCGGCGCCCCCCGGCGACGTGGTGATCTACGCGGCCATGGCCCAGGGCAATCGCATCGATGCCTTCCGGCTGGGCGCCGACGGCCTGATGCCCTCCGAGCCTTTCGACACCATCTTCGTTTCCAATCCGCGCCGACTCGCGCTGGCCGACGGCGTGCTCTACGCCACGCTCTTCGACCGGGTGATCTCGATGAAACTCGGCAGCGACGGTTCCCTGCCGAGCTCGGCCACCTCCACCACCAGCAATCGCTCCGACTACGACCCGGTCGATCTCGAAGTGAACGGCGGCATCCTCTACGTGGCCTCTGCCGGCCTCGGACGCGTGCAGTCCTTTGAACTGGAGGCCGACGGCAGCCTGCCCTTCGAGCCCTCCGGATCCGGCACCGGCGAGTTCCCGGGCGACTACTCCTCCCTCGAAAGGAACGGTGAGTTCCTCTACGCCGGCGCGCGCGAGTCGCAGTTCATCGACGTGTTCTTCCTCGACGAGGATGGCAACGTCCCGGCCGAAGCCGAGCCCCAGGTTCCACAGGACCGCATCGCGCTGCCCGAGGATATCGTCATCCGCGACAACATCCTGTACGTGACCTCCGCTTCCGACATCAGCATCCGCGCCTACAGGATCCAGCCGAACGGCTTCCTCGCCGGCGAGGAAGATTCGCGCACGAGGAACGAGGAGTTCTACTCCGACATCCTCCTCGACGGCGACACCCTGGTCGCCGCGGCCTACAACGCCGGGCGCATCGACTTCTACACCATCTCCCCCAACGGCATGCTGCCCGAGGAGCGTCCCTTCCTGAAGACCCAGCAGGACCCGTCCTCCTACCCTGCCCACATGATCATGGCGGACGGCATCCTCTACGTGGCCCAGGCCGGCCTCGACCGCATCGACGCCTACGCCCTGGACGGCGACGGCTTGCCGCCCCGCTATCCCACCAGCAGCACGACGCCCGCCCGCGGCGACTCGCTGCCGCTGCACCTCGCCATGTATCGTCTGGACTGATCCGGGATCCGCTGTGGTGAGCTAGGGAGCGGAGGCTTGCGACGAAGAAGTCGTTGCTTCGTCGTTCCACTTTGTAAGGCTCTCCACTAGACGCGGGGTCTTGAACACCGGGCCCGGCACCGGGCTGTAGACGCGAACGCGCACCAGGCGCCCGTTTTCGTCGTAGTGCAGCGTGTAGCCGTAGCCGTCGAGCAGGCGTTCCATGATGCGATCGGCCCCGAGGCGATGCACCGAGATGGTGTAGGCGCGGTCGAGCAGGGTTTTCGAGATCACCTCGGGCCCGCCGGCCTGCTGCCACAGGCGCAGCAGGACATCGGTGGCGAGGTTCTCGGCGTGCATGGACCAGTGGGCGCCGTGATCCACCACGTAGAGTTTCTGGCCGGGTTCCCCAAGGGCCTGCACGGCGGAGGCCTGGGCGTTGTCTTCCGCCGAAGCGGACTCCTCCGCCGGGACGAAGGAGTCGTCCGCATCGGGTTCCGTGGCGACCGGCGCATCGCCCGACTGGAACGACGCGTCCCCGTCCTGGGCCCTCGCCGCAGCCGCGAAAGCCAGCAAGCCAAGGCCGAGGAGAACGGCCGGAACCGCCGCCGATCGTCGCCGCGGCTTCATCCCTGGGAGATCTCCGCGAGGCGGCCCGCCGGAAGGGCCATCGCCTTGAAGATGGTGTCGTTGGCGAGCCAGGTATCCACCGCTGCCTTCACCGGCCCCTCGTCGGCGAGGCCCGCTTCGATCAGGGCGCAAACCAGGCCTCGACCTTCGACGAGTCGCTCGGCCAGCGGCGAGGACGCGGCCCGGCCCCACGCCAGGATGCGTTCGCGCAAGGCGCCGCTCGTCGATCCGGCCACCTCGTCCAGCAGGGCCGCGATCGAGGAAACCTCGCTTTCCAGAAGCAGGCCTCCCCACTGTACCTGGCCGCGCAGGCTGCCGAGCACCTCGAGCACCGAGTGGAGCTGTCCGCGTGCGAAGCCGCTGCCCACGGCCGGAAGGACGGATTCCTCCAGCGTGGCGGCGAGGCCTTCGAGCATGCGGTCCAGTTCGATCATCGGGGTCCTTGCCGTTCTCTTCTTCTTGGCATCCGTGCGCGGCGTCAAATGTCGAGGCTGGGGACGATGCCGAGGGACTCGCCGAGGACCAGGTTCATGCCCACGAGCTGGTGGCGGAAAATGGCCATGCGCATGTCCGAGGTGCGACTCTCGGCGAAGGCGCGCAGCCCGGTGCGCATGATCGCCGCCATCTTGAAACCGGAGAGCAGGTCGTAGAAGGCCAGCCGCTCGCGATCCACGGCAAAGCCGCCGGCTTGCTCGTAGAACCGCAGGAAATCCTCGCAGGGGACGAGCACGCCGGCCAGGCGGGTCTGGCCTCGCCAGAGGCGGCACGTCGCCCACGCCAGGTCTTCCATCGGATCGCCGAGGTGGACCATCTCCCAGTCGAGCACCGCCCTCACGCTGCCGGCCTGACGCAGGAAGTTGCCGGTACGGAAATCGCCGTGCACCACCACCAGCGGCCCCTCCTCGGGGAGCAGGGCCGCGCGCCTTTCCAGTTCGCGCAGGGCGCGGGCGAGCATCGGGGAAGGATCCGGTCCGGAGCGTTCGAAACAGCCGCGCCAGTGCTCGAGCTGGAGGCGGGCTGCGTCGCGAACTCCGGCCGGGGCCGGGAACGAGGACATCGGCGAGTCCTTCCACGCGAAGCGGTGCAGGCGAGCCAGGTTGGCGGTGAGGTCGCGCGCCAGGGCTTCGCGTTCGGCCGGGTCCGCTATGGAAGGGCCGCCACCGGGCGCAGGCACCGGCAGCGGGACGTCCCCGTCTACGAACTCCATCACGTAGAACGGCGCGCCGAGCACCGAAGGGTCCTGTTCGAACCAGAGCACGCGGGGAACGGCCAGGACTCCCTCGACGGCACGCATGGCCGTCACCTGGGGAGCAAGATCGTAGGGTTCGAGAAGGCCGGCTGCAGGCTGGCGACGCAGCACCAGGCGACGACTCCCGGCCCGACCTCCCTCACGCCAGGCGGCGGTGAAGGACAGGGTTTCCAGCGAGAATCCTTCGGTGTGACGGCGAAGCTCTTCGATGGAGGCTTGCGGATCCCCGGTCACTCGAACGAGGAAGCGTTGAAGGCTTTCAGAGAAATCCAAGAGGGTCCCCGGCCGCACGGCGCCACGACCTGGCGGCGCCGGCCGAGTGCCCGGTTATGCCCCAGCACCGGCGGGCTGGCAACGGGGTGGGACTCCACGCCGCGGCGGGCGAACCGGCCCGCACGGAACGCGCGGCTGGGGACAAATCGCCAACTCCGGCCGCGAGCTTCTGGCAGCCAGCCCAACGAACCGGCATAGTGGCAAGGGCAAGAGGCCAAGTGCTCAGGATGGGGACCTCACCCGAATACATCGATGGGAACCACCGACCTGTGAGCGGGGCCGAGCAGCGGCTGGCCTCGATGCGTGCCCGCCTGAGCGGCTGTGTTCTCGTCGTCGAGGACGACGAGGACATCCGTTCGATGACCACCACCATCCTTCGCGCGTCCGGCGCCCGGGTCCTCGAGGCCGCGACGGCTGCCGAGGCCCTCGCCCTGCTCGAGAAGGAAACCTTCGATGCCGTTGTGCTCGACTGGAACCTCGCCGGCGAAACCGGCGGCGTCCTGCTCGAACGGCTGAAAGACCGCCACCCCGGCCTGCTGCGACGCAGCGCGGTGGTGACCGGCGACCTCATGAGCATCCCCGGCCACCACGAGGCCGAGCGCTACGGCTGCCCGGTGCTGGCCAAGCCCTTCCGTCCCCGGCTGCTTGTAGAAACCGTAGCCAACATCCTCGCCCTCACCGACTGACGTACGGCTGCGTATAGCGGCCCATCTGTTTCGTTGGCCGCCGGGGTTGTGGGCTACGACGACGAGCCGCGAGCCGGCGAGACCCGACCGTCGAGCGGTCGAGTCCCGCCGCCTCGCATCTGGACCACTCTCCGCAGCCTGCCGAAGCGTTGGCCTTCAACAGCCTGGCGAGGCGTTGTCCTTCAGCAGCCTGCCACAGGCCGGCGCCGGCAGAGGCCGGTCAGCCTGCTAGCGTGAGCCCACCGCGACCTTGTCGCGCAGGTCTTCGACGGTGCGGGCGCCGATGCCCTTCACCCTCTCCAGGTCGTCCACCGACGCGAAGGGCTTCTTCTCCCTCTCCGCGATGATGGCGGCCGCCTTGCTGTCGCCGATTCCCGGCAGGCTGGCCAACTCGGCCGCGCTGGCGGAGTTGACGTCCACGCGCCCCGCCGATGCGGCAGCGGCCGGCCCGGGCGCCGCGCCCGGCGCTGCACTGGCCGCACCGGCGGCCAGCAGCAGGGCTGCCACGAAGGCGCCGCCGGCGACCAATCCTGCCAAGGTCCTTCCCGTCTGTTTCGATCCTCGTCCGTACATCTGTTTGTCCTCCTGGGGTCTGGTTGTAGACCGTGGTGTCCGCTCGCGGACCCGCCTCGGTCTCGCCCCGGACCATGGATCCGAAGCGTCCTTCTCCTCAACGACAGGGATGTGATGCGACGTCGCCTAGGACAGGGATGTCATCGGGGCGCGGTCGGCGGGACCCGCGTCACCACGGGGCACGGGCCGCGCAGGTGGTGGTGGCCTGACCGGAGCGCTGTGTTAGGGATGCGCCGTGGCGACGCGCAAGGGAACGAAGAAGGACGAGCAGCGCGCCCTCGAACTGCGACGCCTGATCGCCGGACACAACGAGGCCTACTACCAGCGCGACGCGCCGACGGTGAGCGACGCGGAGTACGACGCGCTGCTGCGCGAACTCGAGGAGCTGGAAAAAGCGCATCCGGAGCTTCGCGATCCGTCGTCGCCCACCCAGCGTCCCGGCGCCAGCCCGGTCGCCGCCTTCCGCGCCGCGCCGCACCTTAGGCCCATGCTCTCGCTGGCCAACGTCTTCGATCGCGCCACGCTCGAGGAGTTCGCCGCACGCGTGAAGAAGGCCCTGCCGGGCCAGGACGTCCGCTACGCCGTCGAACCCAAACTCGACGGCCTCGCGCTGAGCCTCCTGTACGAAGACGGCGCGCTGCAGCGGGCCGCCACACGCGGCGACGGCAGCACGGGCGAGGAGGTAACGGCCAACGCGAGGACGGTTGCGAGCATCCCGGCCCGACTCACCTCGAAGAAAGGGCATCCCCTGCCCTCGCGCATCGAGGTGCGGGGGGAGATCGTGATCCGCAAGGAGGACTTCGCCCGCCTCAATAGCGAACGCGAGGAACTCGGGGAGAACGTCTTCGCCAATCCGCGCAACGCCGCCGCCGGATCCTTGCGCCAGCTCGACGCCTCGATCACCGCAGCGCGCCCGCTGGTGTTCTTCGCCCACAGCCACGGCCACGTCGAGCCGCGCGGCTTCGACTCGCACTCGGCGTTCCTGGAGGCGGCGGCAGCTTGGGGCTTCACGGTGTCGCCCCAGTCGAGCACGCTGGGCAGCATCGACGAGGTGGAGGCCTACCATGCCGGCCTCGAGGCCGGCCGCGACCAGCTCGACGTGGACATCGACGGTGTCGTGGTGAAGGTGGACTCCGCCGTCCAGCAGGAACTGCTCGGCGAGGTGGCGCGCTCGCCGCGCTGGGCGGTGGCCTTCAAGTTCAAGCCGCGCCAGGCCGTCACCCGCATCCGCGACATCTTCGCGTCGGTGGGGCGCCTCGGCACCCTCACTCCGGTGGCGGACCTGGAACCGGTCGCGGTCGGCGGCGTCATCGTCTCGCGCGCCTCGTTGCACAACATGGACGAGATCGAGCGCAAGGACGTTCGCATCGGCGATCTCGTGACCGTCGAGAGAGCCGGCGACGTCATTCCCTACGTCGTCGGACCCCTGGTCGAGCAGCGCAGCGGTAAGGAGCGCCCCTTCCGCATGCCGACCGAATGCCCGGCATGCGGCTCGCCCGTGGTGCGCGTGGAAGGCGAGGCCGCCTTCCGCTGCAGCGACCGCCAGTGCCCGGCCCAGTTCAAGGAGGCCCTGCGCCACTTCGCCCACAAGGGCGCCATGGACATCGACGGCCTTGGCGACAAGATCGTCGCCCAGCTGGTCGAACAGGGCGTGGTGAAGAGCTTCGCCGACCTCTACCGCCTCGACGTCGAAACCCTCGCGGCCCTCGAACGCACGCCCGAGCGCGGCGAGGCGGACACCGGGGACGTAGCGCCGACGAAGGCGAGGAAAGCCATCCAGGTCGGCGCGAAGACGGCCGCCAAAATCGTCGCCGCCATCGCCGCCAGCCGTGAGCGGAGGCTCGACCGCCTCATCTTCGCGCTCGGCATCCGCCACGTGGGAGAGTCGGCTGCGCGCTTGCTGGCGCGACGCTTCGGATCCCTCCAGGCCCTGGCGGAGGCCGAGGAGGAAGCGCTGAAAGACCTCGACGGCATCGGCGGCGAGATGGCGGCCTCCGTCGTGCTGTTTTTCCGCGACGCGGCCAACCGCCGCATGATCGAGGAGCTCTCGGAAGTCGGGCTGAATCCGCGCACGGTGGAGGCCGCCGCCGGCGGGCCTCTGGCCGGCAAGTCGCTCGTGCTGACGGGCAGCATTTCGATGCCCCGCAGCCGCGCCAAGGATCTCATCCAGGAAGCCGGCGGCAACGTGGCTTCTTCGATCAGCGCGAAAGTCGACTATCTCGTGGCCGGCGCCGATCCGGGCAGCAAGCTGGCCAAGGCGGAGAAGCTCGGCGTGGCGGTGATCGACGAAGCCGAGCTGATGCGGCTGCTCGGGCGCAGCCAGGGCGAGTGATGGCCGGCGGCGGGGACACGACCCTGCGGCTTCGGCTGCGGATCCGCGGACGCGTCCAGGGAGTGTGGTTTCGCGAAGCGACCCGACAGCAAGCCGAGCGCCTCGGCGTGCGCGGCTGGGTGAAGAACTGCGCGGATGGTAGCGTCGAGGCCGTGCTCGAAGGAGACGCGGCGGCCGTGAGGGCGATGCAGGCCTGGTGCCACGAGGGACCGCCGGCTGCCCGTGTCCTCGAAGTGCAGGCCGGTGAGGAAGAACCCGCGGCCGAGAAGGGATTTCGGGTCCGCCACTGAGGGAGAACGACGAGCATGCCGACCACGACCACCATCCAGACCGTCACCGGCCCCATCGCCGTGTCCGACCTCGGCCGCACGCTGATGCACGAGCACATGCTGATCGGCTATCCCGGCTGGGAGTCCGACACCCTGAGGCCGGGCCCCGCGCGCAGCGAGATGGTGAGCATGTGCAGCGACCGCATCGACGAGATGCGCGCCCACGGCGTCACCACCATGGTCGATCCCTGCCCGAACGATCTCGGCCGCGACGTGGAGTTCGCCGCCGAGATGTCGGCGCGCACGGGATTCCGGGTGATCTGCGCCACCGGGCTCTACAAGGAGAACGAAGGCGGCGCTCCCTACTGGAAGTTCCGGGCCAATTTCGGCGCCCATCCCGATTCGATCGCCGAGGTGTTCATCCGCGAGCTCACGGTGGGGATCGGACAGACGGGCATTCGCGCCGGCATCATCAAGGTAGCGACCGGCTCGCCGAAGATCAGCGACTACGAACGCATGCTCCTCACGGCGGCGGCCAAAGCCTCGGTCGAGACCGGCGCTCCCATCACCACCCACACCGACCACGGCATGCTCGGCGACGAGCAGCAGCGCATCCTCGTGGAAGCCGGGGTGCCGGCCCACCGCATCATCATCGGGCATTCGTGCGGCAGCGCCGACCACGACTACCACATGAACATCGTGCGCGGCGGCTCCTATCTCGGCTTCGACCGCTTCGGCCTCGGCGTGCTGCAGCCCGACGACGTCCGCGTGTCTTCCCTGCTGGCGGTGCTGGCCAAGGGCGCCGGCTCGCGCGTGGTGGTCTCCCACGACTCGGTATGGTGCTGGAGGGGACAGCCCATCCCCAACTCCGAGGACTTCCTGGAGATGATGTCGGTGTGGACGCCTTCGCACTTCTTCACCGGCATCGTGCCCAAGCTCCTCGAAGGCGGCGCCACCAAGGAACAGATCGAGACGATGCTGGTGGACAACCCGCGCCGCTTCTTCGCCGGCGACCCGCCTCCCTGAAAACCCGGGACAGGTACAGGTTTCCGTTCCGGAAACCTGTACCTGTCCCGGGTTTCTCGCTAGGCCAGAGGCAGGCGGCCGTCTCCGGCGCCGAAACCGACTCGCCTGGCCAGCGGCGACACCGACCGCGACAGGGCGTCGGCGTGGCGCACCAGCACGGCGCCCCTCTTCAGCGCGATCCACCCGTCGGCGCGCCATTCGCCGAGCTGGCGGTTGACGTTCTCACGCGAAGCGTTGGCGAAGGCCGCCAACTGGGACTGGGCCAGGCCGTGCTCGACCAGCAGTCCGCCGACGACCGGTCTTCCCCGCAGGTGCGCGAGCTCGACGAGACGGCAGTAGAGGCGGTCGCCTATGCCGAGGTGCGCGTTCTGGACCGCCATCGCCACGGCCCGGGCCCGCGCTGCGGCCACCGTCGCGAGCAACCGTAGCGCGGCCCCGACCTCGACCGCCAGGTAGCTCTCGAGGGGCCCGCGCGGAACCAGCATCACCACCGCATCATCCAATCCGACCACGGCTCCGTGGCTCGCGAACTCCTGTCCGCCCCAGCACCAATCCACCGACACGCCGCCGGCAACGAGGATGTCCACGATGAGTTCGCCGCGCCGGTCGTCATTCGCTTCGTCGCGCGCGAGGCTCACCGCTATGAGTCCCTTCGCCATCGCGACGAGATGGCCGCCGAGCGCGCTGCGCACGAGTCGCTGCCCGCGGCGAAGGCGACGCATGCTCGCGGCTGTCGCCAGCTTGGCGAGTTCCTCGTCGCTGCCCGTGCCGAAAAGGGCCAGCCTTCGCAGGGCGTCCACCTTGCCCGCGAGGCCCACCGAGTGTGGAGAACTCCTGCGATTCCCGCTGCGTGGCGCGGAGCCGCTGCTGCGCGCCATCACCGACCAGACTTCTCCGTCCACTCGGCCGCGAAAGGATGCTGTCTCACGCTCCCACATCTTCGGATTCCCCCTTGCTCCGTCCGGTTGAATCGCCGCGCCGCCACCTGCGGCCCGCCGATGTCCTGGGAGAAGGCTGGAGCCGCGCGGGGTCAGAAGCCGACCCTCGCGCAGCGGGAAACCGCGAAAACCCGCGGGGAAACGACGATTTTGGCGAACGGGAGGCGAAAGCACGCGGCACGCCGTCGTCCCCGTTGCGCCAGCGGCAGTAGCCTCGCGCGAGCCGCCCGCCATGGAAGCGCGATGAACACCGCGACGGCGTTCGACGTGTCTTCGCTCGGCAACAGCGCGTGGACGGACAACTGGGCCCACGGCGCCGGCGCCGTGCATGGTGAGATCCTTCACGAGGAGAGCCGCTCGGTGTGGCTGGTTCAGGAGGCCATCACGCCCGAAGCCTTCGAGGCCCTCGAACTCCCGGAAGGATTCCTCAAGACAGGCATCGGCGAGTCGGTGGCCGACGTCGCCTACTTCCGGCGTTCCCCTGGCGCCGCGTCGGGCGACCCGCTCGAGACTCTCGAAATGGGCGGATTGCGTTTCGCGCGCGTCGCCCCCGCGCACGAACGCGCACGAACGCGCATCACGCTGTTCTCGCGCACGGGGAGTTCCCTTCAGGGGCCGGTGCGCCTGGGGCTCTGACCCCGCGCCACGAACCGGGTTCCCAGGACCGGCGACCGCCACCTCGGAAAAACCTGTACCTGTCCCGGGTTTTCGCGTGCAATCGCGGGTGGGTCCCGCCAAGGTGCGCGGGCGCGGTGAAGTGCCGCCAAGGGAGTTGCGCCATGCTCGAAGTACGCTCGTGGATGAAGAAGCCCGTTCGAACGGTGGGTCCCCTGGACACCGTGGCCCATGCGCGTGAGGTGATGGTGCGCGAACGCATCAACCAGCTCCCGGTGGTCGCCCGCGGGCAGCTCGTCGGCATCATCACCGACCGCGACCTGCGCGAAGTGATGCCCACGGCCTTCGAAGCGGCCGCGGCCCAGTCCCGCGGCAAGTCCAAGTGGACGGACCCCACGGAGCTGGCCGTTGAGGAGATCATGACGCCCGAGCCGGTGACCCTGGCGCCCGGCGATCACGTGGCCGACGCGGCCGCCCGCCTTCGAGCCGAGCGCGTCGGCAGCGCCCCCGTCCTCGAGGACGGCAAGCTCGTCGGCATCCTCACGCGCAGCGACCTGCTCGACGCGCTGGTGTCCATCTCCCGCAAGGGCTGAAACCTGCGCCCGCGCCTCGCGCCAGCCGGACCGCGTCAGCGCGTCGTTCCGTCCTCGTCCGTGCCGGCGTCGTCCTCACCGGACCCAGCTCCGGAGAGATGCCGGAGCGCATCGTAGACTTCGCGACGGTGGGCGCCGCGGCCTTTCAGTCTGGCCGCGATCGCCTTCGCCGGCAGGCCTTCGGCGGCGAGGGCTGCGACCTCGTCCTCCAAGGCCTCGCCCGTCAGTTCCTCGGCCTCGGCTTCGACGTGCACCGCGACCACGAACTCGCCGCGCGGTTCCTTCCGCCCAAAGTACGCGGCAACCGCCGACGCTGTCCCTCGCTGCACTTCCTCGTGCATCTTGGTCAGCTCGCGCCCCACGGCCACCGGCGGGTCGCCGATGGCCGCGGACACTTCGCCCAGGAAGTCCACGATACGGTGCGGTGATTCGTAAAAGACCACCGTGGTGCCGGCGCCGCGCAGGCTCTCCAGGAGACGGCGGCGCGCCGAAGCCTTCGAGGGAGGGAAGCCCTCGAACCGGAAACGGTCGGTGGGAAGGCCGGCGACCGAAAGCAGCGCGATCACCGCTGAAGGTCCGGGGACGGCGACGACCTCGATGCCGGACTCGGCCGCGGCGTGGACGAGGCGGTAGCCGGGGTCGGAGATGGTGGGTGTGCCGGCATCGGAGACGAGGGCCACGCTCTGGCCCTCGAGCATGCGCTGGACGAGTTCGGTGGAAAGCCGGTGCTCGGTCTGCTCGCGATAGCTGACCATGCGGTTCTTCGCGTCAATGCGCGCGAGGAGTTTCCCCGTCACGCGGGTGTCCTCGGCCGCCACCACGTCCACGGCCGCCAGCACCTCGGCGGCGCGCGGCGAGAGGTCGCCCATGTTGCCGATCGGCGTCGCGACGACGAAGAGCCGACCGGTCACGGCCTCAGAGCCCCCAGTCGCGGGAATAGCGGAAGTCGGTGTCGATGCTGCGGGCCGACAGCTTGGCGATCACGGGCAGCCGTCGCTTGAACTGCGACGAGCGCACGGTGCCCGAGATGCGGTCCACGAAGTCGGCGTCGAAGCCCATGTCGAGCAGCTCGTCGCGGCTGCAGCGCTCGTCGATCATGCGGAACAGCAGGCGATCCACCTCGTGGTAGGAAAACCCGAGTTCGGTCTCGTCGGTCTGACCGTCCCAGAGATCGGCGGTGGGCGCCTTCTCGATCACCGACGGCGGCAGGCCGAGGTGACGCGCGAGCCCCCAGACCTGGGTCTTGTAGAGATCGCCGATGGGATTCAGCGCGGAGGCCATGTCGCCGTAAAGTGTGCCGTAGCCGAGCAGCAGTTCGGTCTTGTTGGAGGTGCCGATCACCAGGGCCTGTCGCGCGGCCGAGTGGTCGTAGAGGATCGTCATGCGCTCGCGGGCCATCTTGTTGCCGCGGCGCAGGCGCGACGCGTCCGGGAAGCGCTCGAAGTAGGCATCCACCTGGAGCGTGATGTCCACCGTCAGGGTTTCGATGCCGAGGGATTCGGCGACTTCCCGCGCATCGGCCAGGCTCTCCGGACTCGAGGACTGGTAGGGCATGAGGATGCCGAGCACGTTGGCGGGGCCGAGGGCCCTCGCGGCGATGGCGGCGGAGACGGCCGAATCGACGCCGCCGGAAAGACCGAGCACCGCGCGAGAGACGCCCACTTTGCGCACTTCGTGGGCGAGGAAGCCGACCAGCACTTTCTCGACCACGGCGTACTTCGTGTCGGGAAAACCCGGCGGGGAGGGCGGCGTCGCAGGTTCCTCGACGGGCGTCGGGGGTTCGGCCTTCGTCTTGGCGGGCGCCTTGGCCTTGGCAGGAGACTTGGCTTTGGCCGGCGCTTTCGCTTTCGC
>JBHEPB010000077.1:0-2224 GCA_046260515.1 Binatia bacterium | reverse complement strand
CCGGCCATCGTCGCCAACGACGGGGCCTTCCTGCGCGAGAACGCCCGCCACAGCGTTCCCACCGTTACCTGGGTAGGCCACGCCACGCTGCTCGTGCAGATGGACCACGTGAGCTTCCTCACCGACCCCACCTGGTCGGATACGGCCAGTCCCATTTCCTTTCTCGGCCCGCGCCGCTTCGTCGAGCCCGGCCTTGCCCTGGACAAGTTGCCAGAGATCGACTTCGTCGTCGTCTCGCACAGCCACTACGACCATCTCGATCTCGGCACGCTGGGCGAGCTGGCGCAGCGCAGCCCAAAGACGTTGTTCCTGGTGCCCATGGGCAACGCCGCGCTGCTGCGCGCTTCGGGCATCGCCAACGTGGAGGAGATGGACTGGGGACACACGCGCGAGGTGGCGGGCGTGACGATCCACTGCCTGCCCTCCCAGCACTGGAGCCAGCGCAGCCTCACCGACCGCAACGCGACGCTGTGGTCGTCGTGGGCGGTGGTGGGCGTCAGCCGCCGCTTCTACTTCGCCGGCGACACGGGGGCGTTCGACGGCTTCGCGCGTATCGGCCAGGCCCTCGGTCCCTTCGACCTTGCAGCGGTGCCGATCGGCGCCTACGAGCCGCGCGAGATGATGCGCGCAGCCCACGTCAATCCCGAGGAAGCCCTGCAGGCCGCGCTCGACCTTCGCGCAAAGCGGGCCCTTGGCGTGCACTTCGGAACCTTCGATCTTTCCGACGAGCCTCTGGACGATCCGCCGCGACGCTTCCTCAAGGCTGCGAGGGAGACGCCGCTCGGCCAGGACGACGCCTGGATCCTGCGCATCGGCGAAACGCGGGAGTTCTGAGGGCACGGCGCCTGTCGCCGCCTTCGCCGCGGTCCATCCCATTGCCTCGCCATCCATCGTGGCTATCCACCGGAAGTGAAAAAACTTCTCGTCGCCGCCTTCGTGTTCCTCGCCTTCTGTACCGCTTCCCGGGCCGCCGATTCGTCTCCCGAGGTAGAGAAGGCTGCCCGGGCGATCTACGCCGACTTCATGAGCCCTTACTGTCCCGGTCTGCTGCTGGTGGATTGCCGCAGCGAAGCAGCGGTGGAGCTTCGCGCGGAGATCCACGCCAAGCTCGCCGCCGGTCAGTCCGAGGCCCAGGTCCGCGAGGAACTCGAGAGGCTCTACGGCGAGAAGCTGAGGGCGGCTCCCGCCGCCCGGGGCTTCGGGCTGCTGGCCTGGTGGACTCCCTTTGTGGTTCTTCTTCTGGCCGCCGGCGTGGCCGTGAGGTGGGTACGGGCCAACCGCGCCGGCGCAGCGGCTTCGGCGGAGCCCCGACAGGAAATCTCGCCGCAGCGCCGCGCTCGCCTCGACGAGGAGCTTGCGCGGATGTCGTCTGCGGGCGACAGACCGGGGCCGGTCCAGGACTAGGGCCGCGTCGATTCGGCGGCGGACGGCGTGCTTCTTCCGCGGCTCGGGGCAGGCGCGCGGCGGTGCAGTGCGAACAGCGAGAACCAGGTGAGAGCGACCAGGCGGCCTGCCGCCATCACCAGGGCCAAGGGCCGACCGTCGGGGACTCGCAGGCTCGTCGACAGCAGCAGCGCAGTGCCGGCCGGCGCGACGAAGGCGGCGAGCGTGGCGAAGGGCCAGGGCCACGCGGGCGTCCACAACAGGCCGGTTCCCAGCACCACCAGAAACGTCACCAGCGCGGGGCTCACCAGGAAGTGCCACAGCCGTATCCCGTGCACGAGACGCCAGGACGGCGAGCCGGGCGGCTCGTCGCTCGAGCGCCGTAGTTCAGAGACATAGTAGCGCCCGCGCCGCAGCCGAAAGCGCACCAGGTCGCGCGCGTTCTGCGGGGCGCGCACGTCGCGGGCCACGGCCTGGCGGCAAAGTCGCACGCGAAAGCCGCGGGCGCTGGCCACCAGGGCCAGGTTCACGTCGTGCATGCGCGCGTCCTCGCAAAGCGGAAACACGCTCTTGCGGCGCAGCGCGAAGCAGGAGCCCGACACCATGGCCGACGACAGGGCCTCGCCTTCCAGCCACCACAGGCGGTTCAGCATCCACCAGTGGATCCTTTCCTCGAGCAGGGCCGTGCGCGGCTCGATAGTGGCGCCGACGATGGCGGTGCCGGGCTCGTGCACCAGCACGCGCACCAGTTCGCGGATGCAGGAGGGATCCAGTTCGGCATCGGCGTCGGTGACCACGGCCAGCTCGTGGTCCAGCTGCGAGAGGGCCTGGTGCACCTGGT
>JBHEPB010000050.1:0-11402 GCA_046260515.1 Binatia bacterium | reverse complement strand
TGCGCCGCGTGATGTCCACCCGCCGCAAGTGGATCGGTTCCTGGTTCACGGGGGCCGGCCTCCTCAAGGAAGAGGAACTGCGCACCGACGTCGAGAGGCTCACGGCCTTCTACTACGACAGCGGCTACATCACCGTGCGCGTGGACGATATCGACGTGAAGCGCGAGGAGGACGAGCTGATCCTCACCGTCCGCATCGAGGAGGGCGAGCAGTACCGCATCGGCACCGTCCGCTTCGAGGGCGAAGTGCTCGACGACCAGGAGAAGCTGATCACGGCCTCCGGGCTCGTCAGCGGCGAGATCTTCCGCCCCAGCCGCCTGCGCGATTCCATCTTTTCGGTCACCGAGGCCTACGGCGACCTCGGCCGTGCCTTCGCCGAGGCGGTCCCCCTCACCGAGATCAAGCCGGAGACGAAGACCGTCAACGTCGGCTTCCGCATGACCGCCGGGCCCCTCGTGTCGGTGGACCGCATCGAGATCCGCGGCAACACCAAGACCCGCGACGAGGTGGTCCGCCGCGAACTGCGCCAGCAGGAGGGCGAGCAGTTCACCGGCCGGGGCCTGCGCCAGGGCACCTCGCGCGTGCGCCGCCTCGGCATCTTCGACGAGGTGAAGGTGGAGAGCACGCGCACCGATGCGCCCGACAAGGTGAACCTCGTGGTGGACGTGAAGGAGGGCCGCACCGGCACCTTCTCGGCCGGCGCCGGCTTCAGCTCTGAAGATTCCCTGCTGGCAAACGCGCGCATCACCGAGCGCAACCTCTTCGGCCGCGGCCAGATCGCGACGGTCAACGTCGATTTCGGAGCCCGGCGCCGCAACTTCCGCCTCGGCTTCACCGAGCCCTGGGCCTTCGACGTTCCGCTGCTGCTGGGCGTGGAGGCCTTCAGCTGGAGCTTCCGCTTCAGCGACTTCGAGCGCGGCGGCACCGGCGCGTCCCTGCGGGCCAGCTATCCCCTGTGGGAGCTCGGCCTGCGGGAGCTGCTCGGCCGCTCCCTCGACGACATCCGCGCCGGCGTCGAGTACCGCATCGAGAACACGGTGATCGAAGGCATTTCCCGCACTGCGCCGGCCAACATCAAGCGCGAGGAAGGCACGCGGCTGACCAGCAGCCTGAGGCCCTCGTTGTCGCGCAACACCATCGACGCGCCCTTCGACCCCACCGAAGGGTCTATCAACACGGCCTCCGTCGAGATCGCCGGCCTCGGCGGCGACAACGAGTTCACCAAGTTCGACCTCTCGTCGCGCTGGTACTACCCGTTCTACAAGGCCGAGAGCGGCTGGAAGCTGGTCTATTCCTTCAACGCCACGCTGGGCTACGGCTTCGGCAACGGCGGGACCTCGGGCGCGGAACTGCCCCTGTCCGAGCGCTACTTCCCCGGCGGTATCAACACGGTGCGCGGCTTCCAGGTGCGCACCCTGGGCCCCCGCCAGGACTTCAGCGATCCCAAGAGCGGCGAGATCCGCTCGAGCGAGGTGGGCGGCAGCGCCCAGCTCATCATCAACAACGAGGTCATCTTCCCGATCATTCCCGACGCGGGCGTCAAGGGAGTGATCTTCTTCGACGCCGGCAACGCGTGGATGCGCGAGGAGTCGGTGGACACCACCAACGACAACGACATCGACGTGACCGACCTGCGCCTGGCCGTTGGCGTCGGGCTGCGCTGGCTGTCGCCCTTCGGCCCGCTGCGCATCGAGCTTGGATTTCCCCTCAACGACAAACCCGAAGACGAGACCAGCCTCGTGCTGTTCTCGTTCGGCACCCCGTACTGACCCGTCCGCCCACAGGAGAACAGATGAAGAACTGGATCGCACCCGCCCTGGCCGCCCTGACCCTCTGCTCGATGGTCGCCGCCGTTCCCGCCGCCGCTGCCGACCTCAAGATCGGCTACATCGTCACCCCGCGCCTGCTCGGCGAGAGCAAGCTCGGCAAGGAGTCCAGCGCCAAGCTGAAGGCCAAGGCCGAAGCTGCCGAGAAAGGCCTCGAGAAGAAGATGGCCGACGTGAAGAAGCTGCAGGAGGACATCACCAAGCGCATGGCCGTCCTGAACGACCAGGAGAAGGCCAAGCTCGGCGAAGAGTACGAGCGGCAGCTGCGCGACGCCAAGCGCATGAAGGAAGACGCGCAGCGCGACTTCGACAAGACCCGCCAGGAAATCGAGAACGACATGATGTCGAAGTTCCGCAACGTCATCGAGAAGTTCGCGAAGGAGAACGGCTACGACATGGTGCTCGACGCCGGGACCCTCCTCTACATCTCCCAGAAGGCCGACGTCACCGACGAGGTGATCCAGCTGGCCGACAAGAGCCTCTGAGCTCTCCGGACCCGGTGGTCGCTCCCGCGTGAGCGCGCGCATCCATCCGACGGCCGTCGTCGATCCTGCCGCCAGGATCGGCGACGGCGTCACCATCGGCCCCTACGCCATCGTCGGTCCCGGCGTCGCGATCGGGGCCGGCACCGAGATCGGCCCCCACGTCGTCCTCGACGGCGAGACCACGATCGGGGAGCGCTGCCGTTTCGTCGGCCAGTCCTCGATCGGCACCCCTCCCCAGGACCTCAAGTACGCCGGCGGCGCCACTCGCCTCGTGATCGGCGACGACAACATCGTGCGCGAGTTCGTCACCATGAACCGCGCCACCGAGCACGGCGGCGGCGTCACCCGCGTGGGCAGCCACGGCATGTTCATGGCCTACGCCCACGTGGCCCACGACTGCACCGTCGGCGACCACGTGGTGATGGCCAACGCCGCCACCCTGGCCGGCCACGTCACCCTCGAGGACCACGCCATCGTCGGCGGCCTGGTCGCGATCCACCAGTTCGTGCGTATCGGCGAGTCGGCCATCCTCGGCGGCGGCGCCATGGTCACCCAGGACATCACGCCCTTTTGCATGGCTGCCGGCGACCGCGCGGTGCTGCACGGTCTCAACCTGATCGGACTGAAGCGCCGCGGCTTCTCCGCGGCCACCGTCGCGGCCCTGCGTTCGGCTTACCGAACCGTCTTCCGCTCCGGGCAGCGCCTCCAGGACGCCCTGGAGGCGCTGCGCGCGGAAGCCTCCGACGAGCCGGCCGTGGCCCGCTTCGTGCGTTTCATCGAGCAGTCCCAGCGCGGGATCTGCCGATGAACAGCGACGGTGCCGGAAGCGGCGCCGGCGCTTCGTCCTCGTCCGAGCGCGGTCCCGCGGGAAGCGGCGAGGTCATCGGCCTCATCGCCGGCAACGGCCGCTTCCCGCTGATGTTCGCGCGCGAAGCGAGGATGCGGGGCCACCGCGTCGCCGCCGTCGCCCACCGCGGGGAGACCGACGAAGCCATCGAAGGCGAAGTGGACGAGCTGACCTGGGTGAAGGTGGGCCAGCTGGGCAAACTCATCCGCGCCCTGAAGGCCGCCGGCGTGCGCCGTGCGGTGATGGCCGGCGGTATCGACAAGGTGCGCTCCCTCACCGGCATCCGGCCCGACCTGCGGGGCCTCCTCTTCCTGAGGCGCTCGATGGCGGCGGCCGGACGCGGCGACGACTCGCTGCTGAGGGCGCTGGCCGACGAACTCGAAGGCGAGGGCATCGCCATCGTTCCGTCCACCGAGTTCCTGGGCGCCCTGCTGGCCGCCGATGGTCGCCTGGCCGGCCCCAAGCCCTCGGCGCGTTCCCTGGCCGACATCCGCACCGGCTGCAGGGTGCTCGCCGCCCTCGGCGAAGTGGACGTGGGGCAGAGCGTCGTCGTGGAGAAAGGCATCGTGCTGGCCGTGGAAGCCGTGGAAGGGACCGACGAATGCCTGCGCCGCGCGGGAAAGCTCGGCAGCGGAGGCGGCGTGCTGGTGAAGACCGCCAAGCAGGGCCAGGACATGCGCTTCGACGTCCCCGCCGTCGGGCCCGGCACCATCCGCGCGATGGAAGAGGCCAAGGTCCAGGTGCTGGCCGTCCAGGCCGGCGCGACCCTCGTCCTCGACCGTTCCCAGTTCCTCGAGGCCGCCACCCGCGCCGGCATCGCCGTCGTCGGCTGCAGCGCGAGCGGCGCCGTCGCGGGGCTGTCGGATGACTGAGGCGGTACGGGCAGGGGTGGTCGGCGTCGGCCACCTCGGCGCCCTGCACGCGGCCAAGTACGCCGCCACCGAAGGCGTGCGCCTGGTCGGCGTCCACGACATCGACACGAACCGGGCCCGCGAGGTCGCCGCGCGCACGGGTGCGGCTGTCTTCGAGGATCTCGGCGAGCTGCTGGGCGCCGTGGACTGCGCGAGCATCGCGACACCGACCGCGGCCCATCACGACCCTGCCATGCAGGCTATCGCGTGCGGGGTCCATGTGCTGGTGGAGAAGCCACTGGCGGCCGGCCTGGAAGAAGCCCGCCGCCTGGTGGACGCCGCGGCGTCGGCCGGCGTACTGCTGCAGGTGGGGCATCTGGAGAGGTTCAACCCGGCCTTCGCCGACCTTCCTTCGATCGTCGGCAATCCCCGCTTCATCGAGTGCCACCGCCTGGCGCCCTTTGCCGGCCGCGGCGCCGACACCGACGTGATCTTCGACGTGATGATCCACGACCTCGACCTCATCGCCTTCGTGGTCGGGCGGCCGCTCGCGTCGGTGGAGGCGATCGGCGTTCCGGTGCTGAGCGACCATGCCGACATCGCCAACGCGCGCCTTCGTTTCGAGGGCGGCTGCATCGCCAACGTCACGGCCAGCCGCGTGTCGCTCAAGCGCGAACGCCGCCTGCGCATCTTCCAGGAGGACGCCTACGTGGCCGTCGATTTCGACGCGCGCAGCGTCCGCGTGGTCAGGCGCCGCGCCGGTTCGGGCCCGGTGGACCCGGCCTCTCCCATGAGCTCCATCGAAGTGGAAGAGAGGAGCTTCGCCGACGAAGCCGATCCCCTGCGCGACCAGATCGCCGCGTTCGCGGCCGCGGTGCGCGGCTTCGGGCTCCCGGGCCAGATCCCGCCGGCGACCGCGGCCGTGAGCGGCAGCGAGGCCCTCGTGGCCCTGGAGATCGCCGAAAAGGTGCGCCGCGCCGCCGCCGCCGAGGCGGATCGTTGAACGGCGTCGGCCATCGCCCGCCGCGCCGCATCCTGATGGTGGCGGGCGAAGCTTCCGGCGATGCGCTCGGCGCGCGCCTGGCCGCCGCGCTCCGGCGTGCGGATCCTTCGGTGAAGCTGTACGGCGTCGGCGGCGCCGCGATGCGCGAGGCCGGAGTCGAGATCCTCCTGGACAGCGCCGACCTGAGCGTGATGGGCTTCTCCGAACTCGGCCGCGAGCTCGGCCGCGTGCTGGGCGCCCTGCGCATGCTGCGCCGCGAACTGCGCGAGGGCAGGCCGGACCTCTTCGTTCCGGTCGACTTCCCGGACTTCAACCTTCCGCTGTGCCGCAGCGCCCGCAAGGTGGGCGTGCCGGTGTTCTACTATGTGAGTCCCCAGGTGTGGGCCTGGAGGCGGGGCCGCATCGACACCATCGCGCGCAATGTCACGCGCATGCTGGTGCTCTTTCCCTTCGAGGCGGAGATCTACCGCAGCCACGGCATCGACGCGCACTTCGTCGGCCATCCCCTGGCCGGCGACGTGGTGGCGACCAGGCCGCGGGAAGACGTGCGGCGCGAACTCGGCGTTGCCGCCGACCAGCGGCTTCTGGCGCTGCTACCCGGCAGCCGTCGCCGCGAGGTGGAAGCCATGCTGCCGCCGATGCTGGAAGCCGCCGCCTCCCTCGGGCCGGGGGTGGTGCCGGTCGTCGCCGAGGCGCCGTCGCTGGCCGCCGACCTCGTCCCCGGCCTCCTCGCTCGCGCGAACGCGGCGACTGTCGCCCGCCGCCGCGGCGACACCTACAACCTGCTCGCAGCCGCCGACGCCGCCCTCGTCACGTCGGGCACCGCGACCCTCGAGGGCGCCCTCGTCGGCTGTCCCCTGGTGGTGGCGTACCGGATGTCCGCCTTCAGCTATGCCCTGGCCCGGCGCATGGTGAAGGTTCCCTTCATCGCCATGCCCAACCTGCTGCTCGGTCGCCGCGTGGTCCCCGAACTCGTGCAGCACGAAGCCGACGCCGCCCACCTCGCCGCCGAGGCCGGGCGCCTGCTGTCGGACGGCGACGCGCGCGAGCGCATGCTCTCCGACTTCGGCGAGATCCGCCGCCTGCTGGCCCGGCCCGGCGCCGCCGATCGCGCCGCGGCCCTGGCCCTGGAGCTCGTCCCCTGAGCCCCCGCGTCGTCCTCGGCCGCCTGCTGGGCTACCTGAGGCCCTACGTCTGGCCCCAGTTCGCCGGCGCCCTGCTGTGCATGCTGGCCTACAGCGCCATGTCGGGAGCCGTGCCCTGGCTGGTGCGCAGCCTCATCGACGATGTCTTCGCCCAGCGCGACGAGCGCATGCTGTCGATGCTGCCGGCCCTCATCATCGTGGTCTTCGTGCTGCGCGCCGGCGTCAACTTCGGCCAGGCCTACCTCGGCGAGTGGGTGGGGGAGAGCATCGTCTTCGACCTGCGCGGCCGCCTCCAGGAGAAAGTGCAGCGCCTGCCGGTGTCGTTCTTCGACCGCACGGCCTCGGCTTCCGTGGTGTCGCGCATGACGAGCGACGTGCTGCTCGTGCGCCAGGCCCTCACCGAAGGCGCGGCCGCGATCATCCGCGACGTGACGACGATGGTGGTGCTGGTGGCGGTGGCTTTCTGGCTCGACACGAAGCTGTCGGTGGTGGCGTTCATCGTGCTGCCCGCCATCGTGTTTCCCCTCCAGGCCCTTTCGCGCAAGATGCGTTCCCTGTCGCGGCGCGGGCTGGACACCCTGGGCGGGCTCTCGGCCCTGCTGCTGGAGACGGTGCAAGGTTCGCGCGTGGTCAAGGCCTTCGGCATGCAGGACTACGAAAGGCGGCGCTTCGAGGGCGAGAACCGTCGGCTGCGGCGCCTGCACCTGCGCGCCGCCAAGATCGGCGCCTTCACGGCGCCGATGACCGAAGTGCTGTCGGCCTTCGGCATCGCCGGCGCCCTCTGGTACGGCGGCGAGTCGGTGTTCGCCGGGGCCCGCACGGCGGGCGGTTTCCTCGCCTTCATGACCACGCTGGTGCTCATCTACGATCCCTTCAAGAAGCTGGCCCGCACCAACAACGTGGTGCAGGCCGGACTCGGCGCCGCGGAACGGATCTTCGCGCTGCTGGACGAGCCCGAGGAAGAAGTGGAGTCGGTGTCGCCTCCGGCTCGCGCCAAGTCGAGCTGGAAGGAATCGGGACCGGATGCGACGCCGACGGCCGCCGTTGCACCCGCGCCCGGCACCGCACTGCGCGAGACCGTGCGCTTCGAGCACGTGAGCTTCTCGTACAGCACCGTCGAGGTGCTCCACGACGTCCACTTCGAGATTCCCGCCGGCGAAGTCGTCGCCCTGGTGGGTCCGAGCGGCGCCGGCAAGAGCACCATCGCCGACCTCATTCCGCGCTTCTACGAGCCCACGATCGGCCGCATCCCCCTTGGCGGCGTGGACCTGCGCGAGATTCCGCTGGACGTGCTGAGGGCGGGCGTCGCCGTCGTCACCCAGCACACCTTCCTGTTCAACGACACCGTGCGCGCCAACATCGCCTACGGTCGCGCCGACCAGGGCGAGGAGTCGCTGGTGGCCGCCGCCCGCGCCGCCTACGCCCACGACTTCATCGAGAAGCTTCCCCAGGGCTACGACACCGTGGTGGGCGAGATGGGCGTGCAGCTCTCGGGCGGCCAGCGCCAGCGCATCGCCATCGCCAGGGCCCTGCTGAAGGACGCCCCGCTCCTCATTCTCGACGAGGCCACCAGCGCCCTGGACTCCGAGTCCGAGCGCGCCGTGCAGGCAGCAGTCACGGCCCTCATGGCCGGGCGCACCACGCTGGTGATCGCGCATCGCCTCTCGACCATCCGCCGCGCCGACCGCATCCTCGTCGTGGAGGACGGCCGCATCGTCGAGTCCGGTACCCACACCGAGTTGATGGAGGGAGCAGCCCTCTACAAGCGCCTCCACGAACTGCAGATCCTCGAGGAGGACCGCTCGTGAGCGGGCCGCGCGGGCTGCGCCGCTTCCCTTTCTTCGCGCGCCTGGAGATCGCGGCGGCGGCCGTCGCCATCCGCGGCGTTCTCGTGCTGCTCGGTTCGACGGTGCGCTGGAAGAAGCAGGGAGCCGAGCCGCTGGAGCGCTGCTGGCGCGAAGGCGAACCCGTGCTCATGGCCTTCTGGCACGGTCGCTCCATCCTGCTGCCATTCGTCTACCGCGGGCGCGGCGCCTGCATCATGAACAGCACCCACCGCGACGGCG
Organism: Binatia bacterium; assembly: GCA_046260515.1. Taxonomy (GTDB): domain Bacteria; phylum Desulfobacterota; class Binatia; order UBA1149; family CAITLU01; genus DATNBU01. The sequence goes on along the minus strand of JBHEPB010000050.1, from coordinate 3,179 downwards.
AGATCGTCTCGAGGGTGCTCGCCCGTTTCGGCATCGACTCCACCCGCGGCTCCTCCACCCGCGGCGCGGTCGCCGGCGTCCTCGGCCTCGTGCGCGCCAGCCGCCGCGGCAAGGACATCGCCCTCATTCCGGACGGCCCCCGCGGCCCCGCGGGCGTGGCCAAGGCCGGCGCCGCCGAACTGGCCCTGCTGACCGGGGCCCCGTTGTTTCCCGTAGCCGTGAGCTGCTCGCGGGCCTGGAGGCTGCCGACCTGGGACCGCATGATGCTGCCGTACCCCTTCGCCCGCGTGGTGATGGTGGTGGGAGAACCGCTGAGGCCGACGCCGGAAGGGGCAGGGGGGCGCGCCGCCCAGCGCGAGAGCCTGAGGGCCGAACTCGAGACCAGGCTGAGGCGGGCCACGGCCGACGCCGACCGCCTGGCGGGCCGCGCCGTCGTCGAGGAGTCATGAGGGGCCTCTTCGTCTTTCTCTACCGCTGCGCCGGCGCGGTCGCTGCACTGGCGACCCTGGCTGGATCCCTGGTGGCCGGAGGCGAGGATGCAAGGCGCCTGGCCGAGAGGAGGGGGCTCTGGAAGGGGCACCGGGAAGCGACGGGTCCCTGGGTCTGGATCCACTCGGCCTCGGTGGGAGAGGCCGAGATCGCCGTGGCCCTGGCCCGGCGCCTCGCTCCCCATCTGGCCGGCGTGCGCCTGGTGCTGTCGTCGATGACTCCCGGCGGAGTGGCTCGCACGGCGAGAGAGTCCGGAGTCGAATCCCGTTTCTTTCCCATCGACTTCGCGCCTTTTGTGAAGAGGATTCTGGGCCAGGGGCCGCCCCTCGTCTTCGTCGCCGTCGAAACCGAGATCTGGCCGGAAACCCTGACCCGGCTGGCTGACCTCGGAGTGCCCGCCGCCGTCGTCAATGCGCGTATCTCGGACTCCTCGCTGCCTCGTTACCGCCGCCTCGGTCCTCTCGTCCGTCCCCTTCTGGCCCGGCTGGCCCGGGTCTGCGCTCGCGACGAGGAGAATGCCGCGCGCTGGATATCTCTTGGCGCACGACCGGCAGCGGTGGAGGTCACCGGCAACATCAAGTTCGACCTGGGAAGTTCCGGCGAGACAAAAGACGTTCCCCAACTGCTGCGGCGTGATCCCGGCGTGGACATCGTACTCGCCGCCTCTACCCACGAGGGCGAGGAAGCGCTGGCCCTCGATGCGTTCGCCGGGCTTCGCGAGCGACGCCCGGGGGCAGTGATGGTGGTCGCCCCCCGCCATCCGGAACGCTCGCGGGCGGTGGCCGACCTGGCCGCCGCGAAGGGCTTCGCCGTCGCCTCGTGGGGAGATTCGAGAACCGGCAGCGCGTGGCCGGCGGGGGCTGACGTTCTCGTCCTCGATCGCCTCGGCCTGCTGCGCCAGGCCTATGCCTCGGCCGACGCCGCCTTCGTGGGCGGCAGCGCGGTGGAAGGACCGGGCGGCCACAACCTTCTCGAAGCCGTCGAGGCCGGCTGCCCGGCGGCTGCCGGCCCCCACCTCGGCAACGTCCCCGACCAGGAAGCCCTGCTTCGCGAAGAGGGTGCCCTGGAAGTCGTGAACAACGTCGATGATCTGACGAGGTTCTGGCTGGAAGCCGTTGAAAGGCCGGAGGATTTGCGTGCAGCGAGCGAGCGGGCCCGGCGCGCCGTCGAGGGCCGACGCGGCGCCCTGGAGCGCTGCGTGAAATCGGTACTGGGCCTGATTGCCGCGACGAGGGAAGCGGCGTGAGTTCGCGGCAGGGGGTGGGCCCGGAGGGGCTCTGGTACTCGGGCTCTGCCGCTGCCCGCTTCGCCAGAGCAGCGTTGGCGCCTGCCGCCGCCGCCTACGGCGCCGTCGTCTCGCTGCGAGGTTTTCTCTACGACCGAGGGCTCCTCCAGGTCTCGCGTGCGCCGGCTCCGGTGGTCAGCGTGGGCGCCCTCCGGGTCGGCGGCGCCGGCAAGACACCGTTCGTGCTGTGGCTGGCCACGCGGCTGGTGGCTCGCGGGCTACGTCCCTGCATCGTGACGAGGGGCTACGGCGGACGCGGGGACGGCGCCGCTCCTCGCCTGGTCACGCGCGACCTGGCCGCGGACCCGCAGGTGGTGAACCAGGCGGGCGACGAAGCCTGCCTGCTCGCGCTGCGCAGCGGCCTTCCTGTAGCCGTCGGGCGCGACCGGCTGGCGGCCTGCCGGCTGGCCCTGCGCGATGCCGGGTCCATCGACCTCTTCCTGCTCGACGACGGCTTCCAGCACCGGCGCCTGGCCCGCGACCTCGACGTGGTGTTGGTCTCCGGCAGCGAAAGCCGGGAAGCGCTGCTTCCGGCCGGGCCCCTGCGCGAAGGGCCGGGGGCGCTCCGGCGGGCGGGCATCGTCGTTCGCACTGGGGCCGGCGGCCTGCCGTCGGCGGCCGTCCTGGGCGCCAGGACGAAACCGGAGATGCTGGTTTCCTCAGTCGGCGACGAGCACGGCGAGGATCCTTCCCGGCTTGCCGGCCGTCGCGTGGTTGCGGTCGCCGCCATCGCCAGGCCGGGCCGCTTTCTCGCCGACCTGGAGGCTTGCGGCGCCGACGTGGTCGCCAGCGTCCTGCGCCGCGACCATCACCTCTTCGACGCCGACGACCGAAGGGAAATCGACGAAGCCGCGGCGCAGGCCGACCTCGTCGTCACCACCGAGAAGGATCTCGTGAAGCTCGCCGGCAGCCGGCCCCACCCCCGCTGGCGGGCCCTTCGCATCGCCGTCGAAGTGGACGACGAGGAGCGCTTGCTGGGGCTCGTGGACGCCTGCGCCGCGTTTGACCGCTGAGGCCATTGCACGCATCATCCGCGCCTCTTCGGAGGACCTTTCCCGGCATGCGTTTCGTGAAGTTCCAGGCCTGCGCCGCAGCGGCGACCGCGCCCCCTTGCGCGCCGCGCGCACTCGCGCCCGGGGCACGGCGGTGAAGGCCCTCGTTACCGGCGTCGCCGGATTCATCGGCTCCACCCTGGCCGAGACCCTGCTCGAAGCCGGACACGACGTGGTCGGCATCGACTGCTTCCTCGACTACTACCCGCGGCCTGCCAAGGAAGGGAACCTCGCGCCCCTGCGCGCGAACCCCCGCTTCCGCTTCGTCGAGGCCAGCCTCGTGGACGCCGACCTCACCGGCCTCGTCGCCGGCGCGGACTGGGTGTTCCACCAGGCCGCCCAGGCCGGCGTGC
>JBHEPB010000010.1:0-4120 GCA_046260515.1 Binatia bacterium | reverse complement strand
CTCCAAGGAACTGCGCACGCTGCGCGCGCTGGTGATCGTCCCCACCCGCGAACTGGCCGTCCAGGTGAGCGGCGAACTCGAGTGGCTCTACGCCGGCATCCCCGGCCTTACCGTCGAGTGCATGACCGGCGGCACCAGCGTCGGCCAGGAGAGGCGCCGCCTGGAGCGCAAGCCCACCGTCGTCGTCGGAACTCCCGGCCGCCTTCTCGATCACGTCCGCACCCGTGCCCTCGACTGCTCGTCGGTGGCCGAGCTGGTCCTCGACGAAGCCGACCGCATGCTCGACATGGGTTTCCGTGAAGAACTCGAGGCGATTCTCGAGGCCACGCCCTCCGAGCGCCGCACCCACCTCGTGTCGGCGACCTTCCCGACCGAAATCCAGAAGCTGGCGCGCAAGCACCAGCGCGAGCCGCTGGCCGTGCAGGGAACGCGCCTCGGCGCCGCCAACGAGGACATCGAGCACGTCGGTCACCTTGTGCGCCTCCACGACCGCTACGACGCCATCGTCAACCTGCTGCTGCTCACCGAGGACGAACGCGCCCTGATCTTCGTGAACACCCGCGCCCAGGCGGCCGAACTGGCCGACCAGCTGGCGTCCGACGGCTTCGCGGCCGCGCCGATCAGCGGCGAACTCGAGCAGAACCAGCGCACGCGCACCCTCGAGGCCTTCCGCAGCGGCGTCACCGGCGTGCTGGTCGCGACCGACGTGGCGGCTCGCGGGCTCGACATCCCGGACGTGGCGCTGGTGATCCACACCGACGCGCCCTTCGACGCCGAGAGCTACACGCATCGCGCCGGCCGCACCGGCCGCGCGGGGCGCAAGGGTCGCAGCGTGCTGCTGTCCACGCCCATGCGCCAGAAGAAGGTGGAGTTCCTGCTCTCGCGCGCCAAGGTGAAGCTGCAGTGGCGCGAAGTGCCGACGGCCGCCACCGTGGAGAAGGCCCTGGCCAAGCGCGAGCGGCGCCGCCTTCGCGAGGCGATCGCCGCGGCGGCCGAACCGACGGCCGCGCAGATCGCTTTCGCCGAGAAGCTTCTCGACGGCGTGGAGCCAGCCACGCTGATCGCCCACCTGATCGAACTCTGCCGCGATCCAAGCCGCGCCGAACCGCGCGACGTGGAGAATTTCTCCCCCGGCGCGGCCCGTTCGCGCAGCGATGCGCCGCGCGCGCCCTGGCAGGACCGTCCCACGCCGCGAGCGCGGCGCGTGGCCGAGCACGGGGTCACCGGCGACGAAACGGAAGGGCAGCGCGGCCCGTCGCGCACCTCGGCCGAACGCTTCGAGATGAACTGGGGACACCGCGGCGGCGCCACGCCCCAGCGCGTGCTCGCCGTGCTGTGCCGCCGCGGCGAAGTCTCGAGCCGCGCCATCGGCGCGATCGACATCGACACGCACACGACGTCCTTCGAGGTCGCCCACGAAGTCGCCCGCGACTTCGAGCGCGCCGCCGACCAGCCCGACGACCGCGACCCTCGCCTCGTCATCCGCCGCGCCCAAGGCGCCCCCCCCACCCGCCGCCGCTAAAAAACCCGGGACAGGTACAGGTTTCTTTGGAAACCTGTACCTGTCCCGGGTTTTTCTAGGGGCGGGGGCCGTGGAATTGGAAGTAGGTGCACTCGATCTGGGCGTTGTAGAGCTTGCGGCGGCGGTCGGCGCGGCGGCCCAGGATGCGCTCGAAGTCTCGCCACGACGTCAGCACGAAGAACGACCACGTCGGCAGGCGCGAGAAGACCTCGCCCATCGATTCATAGAGACGCCTCACTTCCGCGTCGTCGTCGAGGCGCACGCCGTAGGGAGGGTTCGTCACCACGCAGCCGTACTCGCGGCTCGACGACATCTCCGAGAACGGCAGGCGCTGGAAGTGGATGTCGGCGGCCACGCCGGCACGGTGAGCGTGGCGGCGCGCCAGCGAGAGCGTGGCCTCGTCGATGTCCGTCGCGACGATCCTCTCGCCGAGGTCGGGCAGCTGGAGATCGTGCGCCTCCTCGTGGGCGCGGCTCCAGATCTCTTCTCCGAGAAGCGGCCACTCCTCCGCCGCGAACGTGCGCCCGAGACCCGGCGCGATGCGGCGCCCGGCCATCGCCGCCTCGATGGCGATGGTGCCGCTGCCGCAGAAGGGATCGACCAGGGGCTTGCCACGCTTCCAGAACGACAAGCCCACGAGGGCGGCCGCCAGCGTCTCCCGCAGGGGCGCCGCGCCGGTCAGGTCGCGGTAGCCGCGCTTGTGCAGGCCCGGTCCGCTGGTGTCCAGCAGCAGCGTGACCCTGTCTTTGAGCAGCGCCACTTCCACGGCCACCACCGGCCCGGTCTCGGGGAGCGTGCGCACGCCGTGGGCGCCGAGAAGCCTTTCGACGATCGCCTTCTTCACGGTGCGCTGCACGGCCGGCACGCTCGACAGCGAACTCTTGACCGAGCGACCGGTGACGGGGAAGGCGTCCTCCGGCCCGATCCAGTCCTCCCAGCGCACGTCCCCAACGGCCTGGAACAGCATCTCGAAGTCGGCGGCGTAGAACGACGCGACCTGCACGAAAACCCGGTCCGCACAGCGAAGCCTCAGGTTCGTCCGCGCGATGGCGTCCGGCTCGCCGCCGAACTCGATGCGCCCGGTCTGCGTGGAACGGGCCTCGTAGCCGAGGGCCTCCAGTTCGCGCACGACGACGGCTTCGAGGCCGAAGGTGGAGGTGGCGACGAGGTCGAGGCGCATGTCGCGGGTTATGGACGCGGGGCCTTGCAGGAGCCAGAAGGGCGGGCCCCGTTGCAGCGGCGATGGCCCGCCTCACGCGGCGGTTCCCGTCGAGCAGGCCGCCATTCCGTCCCGGATGCGGGCGCGGGCTGGGAACTGCGCCGCCCTCGTGCTCGGATCGCCGCCGTTGGGCGGTGACGGACGGCCGGGCGGCCAGCAGCAGTTCTGGAGGTTCTCGATGAAGATCGCGATGGTCGGCCTCGGAAAGATGGGCGCCAACATGAGCCGGCGCCTGATGCGCGGCGGCCATGAAGTGGTCGCCTGCGACCACTATCCGGAGGCCGTGGCGGCCCTTGCCGCCGAAGGCGCACTGCCGTCCACGAGTCTGGAAGACGCCGTCGCCCAGCTCAGCGCGCCCCGCGTCGTGTGGGTGATGGTGCCGGCAGGGGCTGCCACCGAGTCCGTCTTCACGGCACTCGCCTCGCTCCTCTCTCCAGGCGACATCGCCATCGACGGCGGCAACTCCCACTTCAAGGACGACATCCGGCGCGCCGCCGCCCTGGAAGCGAAGGGCATCGGCTACGTGGACGTCGGCACCAGCGGCGGCGTCTGGGGCCTCGAGCGCGGCTACTGCCTGATGATCGGCGCGGAGAAGAGCGCCTTCGCCGCCGTCGAGCCGTTGCTGCGCACACTGGCCCCCGGCCGTTCGGGTGTGGAGCCCTCGCCGGGACGGGAGAACAAGGCCGGCACGGCCGAAGAAGGCTACCTGCACTGCGGCGGCGTCGGCGCCGGCCACTACGTGAAGATGATCCACAACGGCATCGAGTACGGCCTCATGCAGGCCTACGCCGAGGGCTTCGACATCCTGAAAGGCGCAGCCACGGCGCCGCCGGCCGCGGGCTATCGCTTCGACCTCGACCTGGCCGACGTCGCCGAGGTGTGGCGCCGCGGTTCGGTGGTCACCTCCTGGCTGCTCGACCTCACCGCTTCGGCCCTGGCCGCCAGTCCCCGCCTCGAGGAATACTCGGGTGTCGTCGAGGATTCCGGCGAAGGCCGCTGGGCGGTCGAGGCGGCGGTGGAGCAGGCCGTTCCCGCCGACGTGCTGGCGGCGTCGCTGTTCGCCCGTTTCCGTTCCCGCCAGGTCCACACCTTTGCCGAGAAGGTCCTCTCCGCCATGCGCAAGGGCTTCGGCGGGCACGTCGAACCGCCGCCCGCGAAGCGAGTCGAAGCGAAGGAGGACTAGCCCATGCCCTGCGACGACACCGGCACCGTCAAGGCCGGCCCCTGCACCCTGGTGCTGTTCGGGGCTTCGGGCGACCTCACCAAACGCAAGCTCATCCCGGCCCTTTACAACCTGGTGCGCGAGGGCCTGCTTCCCGACGAGTTCGCGGTGGTCGGCTTCGCACGCCGCGACACCACCACCCAGGACTTCCGCGAAC
>JBHEPB010000355.1:0-3582 GCA_046260515.1 Binatia bacterium | reverse complement strand
GCAGGAAGACGACGACCAGCAGCGCGAAGCTCATGACCACCAGCGAGGCCGCCGCCACTCCCGTCAGCAGCACGACGGCCGCCGCCCCGATCACCGAGACGAAGGGCACCAGCAGGGGCCAGCGGTTGTAGGGATCGACGGGCGAGAACAGGGTCGAGAAGTCGGGGTCGCCTGTTGTCCCACCCTGCTGCCCGCTGCCGCCCCCGAAAGTGCGTCCCAGGCCGCGTACCGCATCCTCGAAGTAAAAGTCGGTCATCGAAGGGGTCCGGCGGTCTACTTGGCCGGCTGGGCACTGCGCGTCGTGCCGGGCATCGAGGCCGAAAGAGCCGGCGTCGGCTCGCGCGGAGGGAGGGAATCGGAAGGCCTCGCAGCGCCGCCCTGGCCCGGCAGGCCGCCATCCGGCGAGGAAGAAGGCCGGCGCGGGGAGTCGTCGTCGTCGCTCGAGTCCTCCTCGCGCCAGGGGCGCGAGCGGATGGTGATGACGAGGGTTCCGTTCTCGTCGCGGGGCCCGCCGAGCAGCACCACGGAGCCGAGTTCCAGCTTCACGTAGGTGTTGACGACGGGGCGGTTGTCTTCGTTGAGGAGGATGTGCAGGCGCAGGTGGCTCGGCGTGTGCTCGCGCGTCGTTACGTGCAGGTAGCGCCCGTTGGGAAGCTCGATGCCCGCCTGGACGCCGTTGCCGCGCACCACGCGCGTTTCGGTGTTCACCATCTGGTAGCTGCGGAAGCGCAGCTGCTTCAACTCGCTCTTGAGGGCCGAGAGACGAGCGTCGAAGACCCTGCCCTCGTTGGACGCCAGCACGGTGGCGATCTGGATGGTGGTCCGGTTCTCGGCAAACGACGGAAGCGGGGCGAGGCACGTGAGTACGGCCGCCGCGGCGGCCAGGTGAAGTCCCCCTCTCATCGTTCGAAACCGGCCGTGCGCACCGGCGCGCCGAGGCCGCGGTCCTGGACCCAGATCACGCGCGCATTCGTCTTCGGCTGTACCCAGGTGGAGACGAGGTGGCCGGCGGCGGCCTCGAGGCCGTCCACCTTGGCCACGTCGGGCTTGGCCAGGGGCGGAGGCGTGTACGCCACGGGCGCGACGTCGGCGAAGTTGTCGCGGGAGCCGGGGACGAAGGCCGAGGCGGCCTGGAAGGTCGGCGCGGCCGGAGAAGCGTCGGCGAGAACCTGCACCGCGGTGCGCGGCGCCGGGGAAAGAAGCAGGACCGCGGCGGCGGCCGTGGCTGCGGATACCGTGGCGGCCGAGAGGAAACGGACGGCGGCGGCAAGGCCGCCGCGACGACCGGAGGCCGCCTCGCGGCCCGCACGGCGACTGGCCTGGCGATCCGCTCGACGGGCGTCGCGACGCGGCGAGGCCGGTTCGCGGACTTCGCTGCGGCGGCGTTCGCGGTCGCCGGCCTGCAGCGACAGGCCGAGGGCGGCCTCGACGTCCTGTCTCAGGCTGGAAAGGTCAACGGCCGTCGCGAAGTCCGCAACGGCCGTCGAAAGAAGGATCCTGGTCTGCTGCCAGCGCGTGACCTCGCGATCACAGGCCGTGCAGGAGGCGACGTGGCGGGAAGCCGCGCCGGCCATGCCGGCATCGAGAAGCTCATCGACGTACTCGTCGAAGCACTTCTCGAAGTCCGCGCAACACATCTCCGCAAGTTTGTCGGTAGGCGACGACACGTCAGAGCATCTCCTGGAGGCGGGATTGAAGCTTCTTGCGTGCGTAGTGGAGTCGGCTCATCACGGTTCCCAGCGAGCACTCGAGGACGTCGCTGATCTCTTCGTAGGAAAGGCCGTCGATTTCGCGCAGGAGTATGACCGCCCGGTGATCGGGGGTCAAACTTTCGATCGCCTCGAAAATCTTGCGGCCGAGCTCACGGCTGCGCACGCGCTTGAAAGGGTCAACACCGAGGACCGCCGAACCTTCGCCGACCGCGTCTTCCTTGACGCCGAAGGTCTCGTCGAACTCGACGAGGGGGCGTTTGCTGCCGCGGCGTTGGTGGTCAATGGCAAGGTTCATCGCGATCCGGTAAATCCATGTGTAGAAGGACGACTCGCCTTTGAAACCCTCGAGGTTACGAAAGGCCCGCACGAACGTTTCCTGGAGGATCTCCTTCGCGTCCTCCGGGTTGCGGACCATGCCGACGATGACGGCCAGGAGGCGCCTCTCGTAGCGCTCGAGGAGGGTCTGCACGGCATCGCGGTCCCCGCCTTGGGCAAGGGCCACGAGTTCGCCATCCGGGGGCTCCAACCGCCTGTCTCCATAGTCCTGGCCCATAGACGGTAGAGGTAGCCTCTTATTCGGGGTTCGCAGGCCGGGAAGCGGCCCGAAAGCGAAGAAATTCCGGGTTCAATGGGCCTCGGCCCAGTTGATGCCGGAGCCCACATCGACGACGACCGGCACCAGGAGGCCGACGGCCCCCTCCATGACACGGACGAGAAGCCGGGAGAGTTCGTCCACCTCCCCGGCCGGCGCTTCGAGTAACAACTCGTCGTGAATCTGTAAAACCAGGCGGGCGGCCAGGCCGGCCCCGGACAGGGCCGCGTCGAGGTCCACCATGGCCTTCTTGATGATGTCGGCGGCGCTGCCCTGGATGGGCGTGTTGGTGGCCACGCGCTCGGCCATCTGGCGGCGTCCGCCGTGGTCACTGCTGATGTCGGGCAGGTAACGGCGCCTTCCCATGAGCGTGGACACGTAGCCCTTGTCGCGGGCCTGCTCCAGTTGGGAAGCATAGAATTTCTGCACTTCAGGAAACTTCTCGAAGTATCGCTTGATGTAGTCCTCGGCCTTGGCCCGGGTGATCCCCAACTCCCGGGACAGGCGCTGGGGGCCCATGCCGTAGACGATCCCGTAGTTGACCACCTTGGCCTCGCGCCGCATCGACGCGGTCACGGCCGCCAGGTCCACCTCGAACATGTCGGCCGAGGTGGCGGTGTGGATGTCCTGTCCGGAGCGGAAGGCCTCGATCAGGTTCTGGTCGGCCGACAGGTGGGCCAGCACCCTCAGCTCGATCTGGTTGTAGTCGGCCGACACCAGGCGACATCCCGGGGCCGCGACGAAAGCGGCCCGGATTTTCGCGCCTTCTTCGGTGCGAACGGGGATGTTCTGGAGGTTGGGATCGCTCGAGGACAGGCGGCCCGTGGCCGTCACGGTCTGGTGAAGACGGGTGTGAATGCGACCGCCGGCGTCGGCCAGGCGCGGCAGCGAGTCCACGTAGGTGGACTTCAGCTTGGCCATGGCCCTGTACTCCAACACCAGGGCCGGGAGGGGATGCAGGGGGGCCAGGGCCTCCAGGGCGTCGCTGTCGGTGGACAGACCGGTCTTTGTTTTCTTCAGGCCCTTGGTGGGCAGCGCGAGCTTCTCGAACAGCACCTGCCTCAACTGAATGGGCGAGAGGATGTTGAAGCGGGACCCGGCCGCCTCGTAAACCTTCTCCACGAGAGCCGCCATGCGCTGCTCGAGGTCCACCGACATCTTCGCCAGCGCCTCGGTATCCAGAAGGACTCCGTGGGCCTCGAGGGCGCCGAGAATGGAGACCAGCGGGTGCTCGAGCTTGCGGTAGAGTTCGTCGAGTTCGCGGCCGACGAGCTGGGC
>JBHEPB010000331.1:0-1756 GCA_046260515.1 Binatia bacterium | reverse complement strand
GTCACCGCTAAGCGCGTAGCGCGTTTCGGGAATGGGCTTGGGCATCGGGTGACCGGCGTCTGTTTGTGCCGCGGCGGCGCGGCGGAACGGGAGGGCTACTATCGCGGGGCGCGTGGAAAGGGAACGGGGCGGGGCACATTGGACTCAGCGCGGTCGGAAGCGGAGAGGTCTGCCGAGCGCGACTCGAGCAATGAGGCGGCAAGTCGCCGGGCGCGGCGAATCACAGGTATGAAGAATCTCGCCACACGCTTGATCGCCGCCAGATGTGCGTGCTGCTTGCCACACATTCGGGCCTTGCCCGCGCCGATGGCCCGATCGTTTCAGGGGAAGCTCTCGACGGTGCGATCTCCACGGTTGGTGAGGTCGATACATGGACCTTCACGGCCACGATCGGTGAAAGAGTCGTAGTGCGGATCGCCAGGCTGACCGGCGACAACATTCTCTATCCGACGATGCGTCTCCGCGCAGGGGAGTCATGAAGCCTCATCGCGCGGGCGACAGGGGTGGCAGAGGACGCCAAGTTGACGGGAAAGGGGGTCTTTTCGGACGTTGCATGCTGGATCGGGGACCCCGCTACGCCGTATTCCCGCTCTCGGCGTCGGGCGCGGCGCGTCCGGCGTCGTCGCTCGTGTACTGCTCGGTGAGGATGAACTCGAGGACGAAGCCCGGCGGCCCGGTCGCGCTCAGTCCCGCGGTTCCGCCGCGGCCACCGCCAGCGGGATCTCGCGAAGGATGGTGGCCGTGATCTCCTCGATGCGGGGGCCGAGGCCCTCTTCCACTTCGCGACGCACCTGCGCGTAGGTGGCCCGGCGCGCTTCGTCGATCTTCGAGTCGCGAAGCGCCAGCGCCACCACGGAGGCGGGAAGGGACCAGCCCTTGATGGCGTCGCTCAGGCGCTCGCGTCCCAGCATGAAGGCGCCGCCGACCACGGCCACGGCCGCCACCCCGCCGATCAACAGGCCGATGGGCCCCGACGTTCCGAGAAGCCCCGACACCAGGGCCACGCCAAGGGACTTGCCGAGGCCGCCGCTGATGGTCGCCACCGCAGCGGCCACCGTCGTCGTCACCGTGGCGCCGATCGCGTCGCCGAAGGTGGAGGCCAGCGCGCTCGTCATGCCGCTGTCGACGGGAAGGTCGCGCGCGCTCGACGAGGCCAGGGCGCCGGGAGCCAGGCTCACCTCGCGACCGATGATGGTCCGGACCTGGTCCACCAGGGCCCGCTGGAACTCGCGCTGGCCGGCCGCCAGGTGGCCGGCAAGCTCCGGTTCCAGTTTCTCGGTGGCTTCCTCGAGCTCGGCTTCGAGGTCGAGAAGGCGGCCGCCGCGGTTGCGGAAGCCGAGCAGGATGGGCGCGACTTCCGTGTCGAAGAAGCGCTCGCAGACGAACACGGCCACCGACTCCGACAGTTTCGCCACTTCGAGGCGGAAAGCGGTGGCCACGCCCTCGCGGAGCCTTAGGCCGAGTCCGTGGCGCACGGCGTGGATGCGCTCGGCGTAGTAGGGTTCGCCGAGGTCCACGCGGATGGCCTTGGCCGCCGCGCTGGCGCGGCGGGCCGACAGCACCGCCATGCTGACGCGGGCGGGAATCACCACCAGCCCGAGCGTGAGCGCCAGCAGGTGGATCCAGGGGCCGGCCGGTGCGCCCTCGCTGCCAAGAAGGGGCGTCACGTCCTCGACGCCGAGAAGGCGGCCGCCGAGCACGAGGCTGGCGGGACCGAGCAGCACGTTGAGGAACGTCGTCACGCTGCCCGGTTCGA
>JBHEPB010000316.1:0-12440 GCA_046260515.1 Binatia bacterium | reverse complement strand
CGCGAGAATACGGCCGACGGCCTGCAGCCTGGCCCCGGTATCGACCCGCCGCCTGCGCTGGTGCAGGGCTTCGCAGTCTGCTGCGACACCGACGGCGACTTCCTGTTTGCAGACGCGCGCATCGAAAACGGCAACGAAGTCGTCGTCTCCCACCCCTCCGTCGAAACGCCCGTAGCGGTGCAGTATGCGATCGGCCGCAACCCGCGCTGGGCCAACCTGTTCAACGGCATCGAACGCGGCGCGGCGCCGTTCTCGACCGTGCTCGCGCCGTTCCCGGAAGCGGACCCCGACGGTGACGGATTCTGGGAGCCAGGGTCGTACGACGAGGCGCCTTAGCGCGCTCGTTGGCTTTGCCTCGCGCTTCAGCGTTGGCGGCGTCGCGTCGCGAACCTACCCCCGAACAGGTCGCGTTCAAGGGGAAGTGACGACAGCCGCCGAACGCATCCCCCGGCGCCCGACCGACACCGGTGCCACGCCGAAAACCTGTACCTGTCCCGGGTTTCCGGGGTTCAGGGGAGCTCGTGGGCGAGGGTCAGGGCTTGGGTGCCGAGGTCGGGGCCGCCGGCAAGGGAGGCTACTTTCTCGAAGAGGTTCTTTGCGAGGATGGTGCCGCGCAGCTCGTCGAGGCCCGCGCCTTGCGGCGTGTCGAGCACCAGGCGCAGGTCCTTGAGCAGGTGGCGGATCATGAAGCCGGGCGCGAAGTCGCGCGCCACCACGCGCGGCCCGAGGTTGGCCAGGGCCCAGGAGCCCGCCGCGCCGCTGCTGCACACTTCCACCACCAGCGAAGGATCGATGCCCTGGAGGCGCGCCAGCGCCAACGCCTCGGTGAGCGCCACCATGTGAAGGGCCGCGAGCACCTGGTTGCAGAGCTTGACCGCCTGGCCCGTGCCCACCGGCCCGCAGTGCCGGGCTACCTTGCCGAGCGCCGCGAACACGGCGGCTGCTTCCTCGAAGTCGACCGCGCCGCCTCCCGCCATGATGGTCAGAGTGCCCGCTCGGGCGCCCACGTCGCCGCCGGTGACCGGAGCATCCAGAAAGCGCAGCCCGCGCACCGCCAGCCTTGCACCGAAATCGCGGGCCGCCGCCGGGCCGATGGTGCTGAAGTCGATCACCAGGGTTCCCGGCGCCGAGGAATCGGCGATGGCGCCCGCGCCGAAGAGCACCTCGTCCACGTCGGCAACGTCGCTCACGCAGAGCAGCACGATGCCGGCGCCGCGGACCGCCTCGGCGACGGTCGCGAACACCGCAACCCCGCTCGCGCGGGCCTCGCTCACGAAGGGCCGGTCGGGGCTGCGGTTCCAGGCGCGGACGTCGAAGCCGCCGCGCACGAGATTGGAAGCCATGGGTCCACCCATGGTGCCGAGGCCGACGAAGGCCACCGTGGTCTTCATGGAAGGCCTCCTGCGGCGGCCGCGACGCTCACGCCTCGCCGCGGAGGATTTCCTGGCCGCCGAGGAAGGGCCGGAGTGCCTCGGGAACCTCGATGGAACCGTCGCCGCGCTGCCAGGTCTCGATCACGCCGATCATCACACGGGGAAGGGCCAGGCCCGAGCCGTTCAGCGTGTGGACGAGGCGCACCTTGCCGTCGCTGTCGCGGAAACGGATGTTCGCGCGGCGGGCCTGGAAGTCGGTGAAGAGGGAGCACGAGCTCACCTCGAGCCATTCCTTGCAGCCCGGCGCCCAGATCTCGATGTCGAACTTGCGAGCGGCCACGAACGAGAGGTCGCCCGTGCACATCTCGACGATGCGGTGCTGGAGGCCGAGGCGGCGGCAGACCTGCTCGGCAGCGTGCATCAGCTTTTCGAGCTCCGCCTCGGAGTGGTCCGGGTGCACGAACTCGACCAGTTCCACCTTGTCGAACTGGTGCCCGCGCTTGATACCGCGCACGTCGCGGCCGGCCGACATCTTCTCGCGGCGGAAACAGGGAGTGTAGGCCACGTGGCGGATCGGCAGCTTGGCGCCGTCGAGGATCTCGTCGCGGTAGAGGTTGGTCACGGGCACTTCGGCCGTCGGCACGAAGTAGTAGTCCTCCTCCGCATCGCGGTAGAGGTTGTCGCCGAACTTGGGCAGTCCACCGGTGCCGTACAGGCACTCCTCGCGCACCATCGCCGGCGGATACACCTCGCTGTAGCCGTGCTCGCGCGTGTGCAGGTCGAGCATGAAGGAGATGAGCGCCCTCTGCAGGCGCGCGCCGTCCCCCTTCAGCACGTAGAAGCGCGTCCCCGAGATCTTCACGCCGCGCTCGAAGTCGATGATGTCCATGGACTCGCCGAGGTCCCAGTGCGTCCTCGGCTCGAAGTCGAACTCGCGGGTGGGCGCCTCGGTGCGCACGATGCGGTTGGCGCTGTCGTCGGGGCCGGGCGGAACAGCAGGATGCGGCAGGTTGGGAAGCTCCAGCATGCGCTGGCCGAATTCGGCCTCGGCCTCGGCTAGTTCCTTCTCGGAGGCGGCCAGTGTCTCGCCGACGGCGCGGACGGCAGCTTTGGCGGCCTCCATCTCCTCGCCCGGCTTCATGGAGCCGATCTTCTTCGAGGCGTTTTTGCGCTCGGCGCGCATCTGTTCGACCGCCACGATGAGTTCGCGGCGGCGGCGGTCCACCTCGATCACGTGATCGACTTCCTCGCGGGTGCAGCCCACGAGGGCCAGTTGTTCGCGGGCGAAGTCGCCCTGTTCGCGAAGGATTCGGATATCGAGCATGGGTGTCGCGCCGCCTCGGGGCCGGTCCGCTTCCCGGTCCGCTTGCGGTCCGGGAAGCGGACCGGCCGGAGGCCGCGAAAAGCGCCGGGAACTTAGTTGCAGGGGCCGCAGTCAAAGGCATTCACGACGTGCGTGCAAGCCCCGTCGGCCTCCACAGCGACCACGTCGAAGCGCGCAGCGCGTTCCATCCAGCCTGCTCCGGCGAGGAAGGCCCGCGCCAGGCGGCACAAGCGCCTCTGCTTGCGCCGGTCCACCGCTTCCAGGCCCCCTGCCGAGCGGCGGGCCTTCACTTCCACGAAGACGACGACGTCGCCGTCCAGCGCCACCAGGTCGAGTTCGCCGAGAACGGTGCGAACGTTGCGGGCCAGGATCTCGTAGCCGCGGCGACGCAGGTAGCCCGCCGCCGCGTCCTCGCCGAAGCGGCCGAAACGGTGTCGCGGATCCCTCGGTTCGGAGCCTTCCGGTAGGACGGAGCGGCCCGCAGCCGGGCGTTTCGACGGGTTGGCAGCCATGCCGCCACCGTCGCCGCACGCCCTGTAGCGGTCAACGACATGGCTGGCATGAAGCGCCAGCCGCCCGCAACCATTCTCCGGTCCCATGGCCACAGGGCCAGGCCCGTCCAGGCGATGGCCAAGCCCGTAGAAGAGACAGCCGGCCCTTTTTGCGACCTTGGCAGGCGCGTGTTAATCGCAGCATCCATGTCGATCAGCGAAGAACAGGTCCGACGCGTCGCCGCGCTGGCGAGGCTCCGTCTCGGCGACGACGAGATGAAGTCGCTGACCGCCGATCTCGGCGCCATCCTCGACTACGTGGACAAGCTCTCCGAGCTCGACACGTCCGCGGTGGAGCCCACCTCCCACGTGGTGACCGTCGAGGCCCCCTTCCGCGAGGACGTGCTCGCCGCCCGCGACGGAGAAGCCGCCGCCGAAGCCGCGGTCGCCAATGCTCCACGGCGCGACGGCCACTTCTTCGCCGTGCCGCCCATCATCGAGTGAAGACGGCGCCGTGACCGCCCTCAACGAACTTTCCATCGAGGAGGCCTCCGCCCTCCTCGCCTCGCGCAAGATCAGCTCCATCGAACTGACCGACGCCTGCCTGGCCCGCATCGAGGCCACCGAGGCGAGAGTCGGCAGCTTCCTCCAGGTGACCGCCGACCTGGCCCGCGCCCAGGCCGCCGAGGCCGACGCCGCCCTGGCCCGCGGAGACGCCGGACCGCTCACCGGAATCCCGGTGGGCCTGAAAGACATTTTTCTCACCAAGGGCGTGCGCACCACCTGCGCGTCGAAGATCCTCGAGAACTTCGTTCCCACTTTCGACGGCACCGTGGTCGAGAGGCTGCGCCGCGCCGGCGCGGTGCTGGTGGGCAAGCTCAACATGGACGAGTTCGCGATGGGCTCGTCCTGCGAGAACTCGGGCCTCGGAGTGACGCGCAACCCCTGGGACCTCTCGCGCGTGGCCGGCGGCTCCTCGGGCGGCTCGGCCAGCTGCGTGGCGGCCCGCCAGGTGCTCGGCTCCTTCGGCACCGACACGGGAGGCTCCATCCGCCTGCCGGCTTCCTACTGCGGCGTCTCCGGCATCAAGCCCACCTACGGGCGCGTGAGCCGCTACGGCGTGATCGCCTTCGCTTCCTCCCTGGACCAGGTGGGACCGCTGGCCACCACGGTACGCGGCAACGCCCTGCTCCTGGAGGCGGTGGCCGGCCGCGACGTGCGCGATTCCACCTCCATCGACGCTCCGGTGCCCGACTATACCGCGGGCATGACCGAGCGCCTCGACGGGCTGACCCTCGGCGTGCCGCGCGAGTACTTCATCGACGGGCTCGACCCCGACGTGGAAGCGGCCGTGCGCAAGGCCATGGACCGGCTGAAGGACCTCGGCGCCAAACTCGTGGACGTGACGCTGCCGCATACCGAGTACGCGGTGGCCACCTACTACATCGTCACCTCGGCCGAGGCTTCCTCCAACCTGGGGCGCTACGACGGCGTGCGCTACGGCGTGCGCAAGGGCGAGGACAAGGGCATCCGCGAGATGTACGGCGAAACCCGCGACGCCGGCTTCGGCGCCGAGGTGAAGCGCCGCATCATGCTCGGCACCTACGTGCTGTCGGCCGGCTACTACGAAGCCTACTACTCCAAGGCCATGCGCGTGCGCACGCTGATCCGCCGCGACTTCGAGGAGGCCTTCCGCAGCTGCGACGCCATCGTGACGCCCACCGCGCCGACGACGGCCTTCGCGATGGGCTCGCGCGTGGACGATCCCCTGCAGATGTACCTGTCGGACATCCTGACCATCTCAGCGCCGCTGGCGGGCCTGCCCGGCCTTTCGGTGCCCTGCGGCTTCGACACGGGCGGGCTTCCCATCGGCCTCCAACTGGTCGGCAAGCCCCTGGACGAAGCCGGCCTGTTCCGCATCGCCGCAGCCTACGAGGGCGCCACCGACTGGCACCGCCGCGCACCCGTGGTCGGCGAGGTGCCGGCATGAGCCGTTCTTCGTACTACGAGGAAGGCGGCTTCGAGGCCGTGATCGGCCTCGAAGTTCACTGCCAGCTGGCCACCGCCACCAAGCTCTTCTGTGACTGTCCCGCGGCTTTCGGCGCCGGTCCCAACGAGCACACCTGCCCGGTCTGCCTCGGCATGCCCGGCGTGCTGCCGGTGCTCAACCGCCGCGCGGTCGAGTACGCGATCCGCGCCGCCCTGGCCACCGACTGCCGCATCAACGCCACCAGCCGCTGGGCCCGCAAGAACTACTTCTACCCGGACATGCCCAAGGCCTACCAGATCACGCAGTACGAGCAGCCTTACTGCGAGCACGGCCGCGTGGTCTTCGAGCTGGACGGCGAACAGAAGACGGTGCGCTTGACCCGCATCCACATGGAAGAGGACGCGGGCAAGAGCATCCACGATCTCAGCCCCAAGTGGTCCATGGTCGATCTCAACCGCGCCAGCGTCCCCCTGCTCGAGATCGTCAGCGAGCCCGACGTGCGCAGCGGGCCGGAGGCCTCGGCCTACCTGCGCAAGCTGCGCTCCATCGTGCGCTACCTCGGCATCAGCGACGGCAACATGAACGAGGGCAGCATGCGCTGCGACGCCAACGTGTCGCTGCGAAAGCGCGGCGCCGAGAAGTACGGCACCCGCACCGAGACCAAGAATCTCAACAGCTTTCGCTCGGTGGAGCGCGCCATCGCCTACGAAATCGAGCGCCAGGCCGAGATCCTGCTGGACGGCGGCACCATCGTGCAGGAAACGCGGCTGTGGGACGCCGACCGCGGCGAGACGCGCTCGATGCGCGGCAAGGAAGACGCGCACGACTACCGCTACTTCCCCGACCCCGACCTCATGCCGCTGGTGATCGACGAGGCCTGGATCGCCCGCGTGAAGAGCGAGATGCCTGAGCTGCCGGACGCGCGCCGCGCCCGCTTCGTCTCGGCGCTCGGCCTGCCCGACTACGACGCCGGCGTGCTGACCGCCAGCAAGGAACTGGCCGACTGGTTCGAGGCGGCCGTGGCCATCCACGCCAACGCCAAGTCCCTGGCCAACTGGGTGATGGGCGACGTGATCCGCATCGCCAACGAGAGCGCGGTGGAAGGCGAAGCCGACTACACGAAACTGCCCCTCACGCCCGCGCAGCTCGCGGGCCTGGTGGCCCTGATCGACGACGGCACCATCAGCGGCAAGATCGCCAAGACCGTTTTCCAGAAGATGGTGGGCACCGACGACGACGCGAAGACCATCGTCGAGCGCGATGGACTCGTACAGGTGACCGACGAAGGCGCTATCGTGGCCATCGTGGAGAAGGTGATGGCGGCCAACGCCGACAAGGTGGCCGAGTACCGCTCGGGCAAGGACAAGCTCTTCGGCTTCTTCGTGGGCCAGGTGATGAAGGAGAGCCAGGGCAAGGCCAACCCGGCTTCCGTCAACCGCCTTCTCCAGGAACGCCTCGGCGGCTCCGGGACGTGACCGCGGGCGCGCGCGTCGCGGCTGTCGTCGTCCACTACGGCGAGGCGGCGCCGACGCGCCGCTGCCTCGACTCTCTCGCGGGCTTTCCCGAGATCGTCCTCGTGGACCAGCCGCCGATTCTCTTCGGCGAGCACCCGGCCGTCACCCGGCGCATCGCGGCCGACCGCAATCTCGGTTACGCCGCCGCGTGCAATCTCGGCGTCGCGGCCACCGACGCTCCCTTCGTCCTCCTCCTCAACAACGACACCCTCGTCGGCGAAAGCGCCGGCGAGGGACTTGCGCAGGCCCTCGCCGGCCTCGACGACGACGTGGCCGGCGCCTGCCTGAAGATCCTCGACCTGGACGGCCGCCGCCTCCAGAGCGCCGGCGGGCTGTGGTTCACGGCCGACGGCATCGGCTTTCCCCACGGCTTCGGCGAACTCGACCAGGGCCAGCACGACAACCTCCGTCCGCAGGAGGTCGGCGTGCCGTCGGGCGCGGCCGCCGTCTACCGGCGCTCGGCCTGGCTGGAAGCGGGCGGCATGGACGAGGACTTCTTCTGCTACTGCGAGGACGGGGACCTGGGGCTGCGCATGGTCGCCGCGGGCCACCGGTTCGCGTGGCTGCCGCGCGTGGTGGTGCGCCACGAGTTGTCCGCGGCCAGCAGCGCACACTCGGCCTTCAAGGCCTTTCACGTGGAAAGGAACCACTTCGCGACCATGTTGCACGTGGCGCGCGTGCCACGGTTGGCCATGCTTCCCTTATGGGCGATCGCGCGTGTCGGGCGGATGGCGCTCGACGCCGCACGGGGGCGAGGCGCCGGCGCGGGATTGGCCGGCGAGACTTCGCTGCCGGCGCTCGCCGCGACGCTGGTTCGAGCCTGGTCCGGGGCCGCACGAATGTTGCCGGCTTCGCTCGCGGTCCGCCGCGAGTTGCTGCTGAAGGATCCCGAAGCGCTCCGCCGGGTGGAGCGCTTCCTCGACGCGCGGCTCGTACCGCTGGCAGAGTTCCTGCGCTCCCGGGATTCGACTCGCTGAAGGTGGGGAACGGCCCATCGGGCAGTCTTCACTGGAAGAAAGGCTTGCCGCCCCGCGGCTCTGCCTGTAGTATCGCCACGGCCGTATGAGCGATATCAAAAAGAACCCGGCGAAAAAGGCAGCCTCCGGGCGCTTCCTGCTCCGGCTTCCCTCCGACCTCCACGACGCGCTCCGCTCCGAAGCGCTCGCGGCCGGCCTGTCCCTGAACGAATGGTGCTGTCGAAGGCTCGCCGCCCCGGTGGGGAACGCCCTCGACGCGGACGGCAGTGCCGCGGCCGTGCGCTGGGCCTGCGAGCTTTTCGGCGATCGCCTCCTCGCGCTGGTCGCCTACGGATCCTGGGCCCGGGGCGAGGCCCGGCGTGACTCCGACGTTGACCTGCTCGTGGTCCTGAATCCGGGATCGCCGATCACGCGCGATCTCTACCGTCGCTGGGACGCGCGCGAATCGTCGATCGACGGCCACGAGGTCGAGCCGCATTTCGTCCATCCTCGCGGGGAGGACAGCGCGTGCACGGGACTGTGGGCCGAGGCGGCCCTGGACGGCATCGTGCTGTTCGAGCGCGCGCACGACGTTTCGAGAAGCCTCGCCCACGTTCGTCGCGAGTTGGTGTCCGGAAAGCTCGTGAGGAAAACGGCGCACGGCCAGCCCTACTGGGCGGAGGTGGCCTGACGATGAGAAACCGTGATCTCGCTGCCGACTACGTGCGCCGGGCCGCCGTGAGACTGCTTGCCGTGGACGTCCTGTTCGAGGCCGAGAGCTGGGCGGACGTCGTCCGCGAATCGCAGGAAGTCGTCGAACTGGCGCTGAAGGGACTGCTGCGGCACTTCGCGGTCGAGGCCCCGCGCATCCACGACGTCTCCGACGTGCTGCTTGCCGAGCGCGACCGCCTCCCGGCCGCCGTGCAGGCGGAGGTCGAGCGGATGGCAGCGATCTCGAGAGACCTTCGCCGCGACAGGGAACTCGCGTTCTATGGCGCCGAAGACCTTACGCCGTCCGATTTCTACGGCAGGCCCGACGCCGAACGGGCCCGCGACGGCGCACGCATGGTCGTGAACCTCGTGAGGCCTGCCGTCCCGGGATAGCCCGCTACCGGGAGAGCCCGCCTGTACCGGTCAACGCGACCCGGGGGTCGTCGCCGCACCCGGAACCACCACCCCGACCCTCGGCGGCGTGATCGGCACCGCCGGCACCGACAGGATGTCGTAGATCATGGCCTGGACCACGGCGAAGAGGCCCGCGGCCGTCGTAAAGGCCGCCACCATCACCGTACCCGCAGTGGCCGGCACGTCGTACACCGAAGAGTGGACCCAGTGGCGAAGTCCGAACACCGTTCCGAACAGGGCGAGCGGGATCCCCAGGGCCAACAGCAAGGACACCGCCGAAAAATCGAAGACGACGTAGCGCAGCCACAGGCGCCGCGCGAAAGCCCGCGCGTGCTTGGCCCCGAACTCGCCCACGCTTCGCACCACCGACAGGTGGCTGGCCTCGCCCGCGTAGCGGGCCGGGATGGCCACGTCCACGCAGACCGCTCGCGCCAGCGACAGCTCGACGAGCATGCTCGACTCGAAGAAGTAGCGGTCGTCGAGCCTGTCCAGGTCGATGGCGGAAAGGGCTTCGCGCGAGATCGCCGTGTAGCCGTTGGTGGGGTCGAGAAGGTTCCAGTAGCCGGTCGAGAGCTTGCTCATCAGCGAGAGCACCGCGTTGCCGAGGAGCCTGGCGGCCGGCATCGAGCGGATCTCGCGTGTGTGTACGAAGCGGTTGCCCTTGGCGTAGTCGGCGCGGCCCATCGCCACCGGCAACAGCAACGACGCGAGGAAGGCAGGATCCATCTGGCCGTCGGCGTCCATCTTGGCAACGAGGTCGGCCCCGTCCTCCAGGGCCCGCCGGTAACCGCTGCGCATGGCGGCGCCCACGCCGCGGTTGGTCTCGTGCATCAGGCAAAGGATGCGCGGGTCGGCGGCGGCGGCGGCCTCCACCTCACCGGCGGTGCCGTCGCTGGCGCCGTCCACGACGACGACGATGCGGTCCACGTAACCGGGAATCCCGAGGAGGGTCGCGCGGATCCGGGCCTCGGCCTGCCAGGCGGGAACCACCACCGCGATCTTCAGGCGGGCCAACGCTTCTTCGACGGCGATGCTCACCACGGGCAGGGCGTACTTGCGCTCCCGCCCGCAGGCAAGCTTGGCGCCCCTGCCGGCATGGAGACCCCACGGCCGGAACGCAGTGCCGGTGCGGAAGGAACGGGCCTGAACCGGCCAAATCCCGGGGTGGTTCCGCCTTTGCCCCCCATGTGGCGGGCCGCGTCCGTAAAGCAGGTCCGAGTGTCAATAGGGTTTGACTGAAATCCTTTGGATGTGACAAAAAGCTCGTCCGGTTCCCTACTTGGGACCGGGGGCCCTCACCGGGCCCAGCCAGGGAAAAGCGCGACGGTCCTTCCGTCCGGGCCGTCCGGCCCCGCGCTGTCGAGGGGGCCTAATGTCAGAGGGGAATCACATCGTGAACAGTATCGCTTCCGCGTGGAAAATCGGGGTTCCGGCATCGCTCCTCCTTCTGGTCGCCGCCCCCGCATGGGCCCAGACCCCCAACGCGACGCCGACCTACGAGCTGCACTGCTCGGACTGCTCGGGAACCGAGTACTTCGGCCAGCTCCTGCCCGCCAACACCGCCGGTTGCCAGAACTACCAGCACAACCTCTTCGAGAACTGGACAGCGGAAGGAGCGTCCTCGCCGGATCCCAAGTTCCTCGTCGCAGCCCAGGCCGACATCGTCAGGGTCGATCAGTTCTCGGACGCCGACTTCTGGTACTACCGCATCGTCACGCGCGCCGTGAACTGGAACTCCGTGCTGCTGAAGAACGCCAACATGGAGATGGCGTTCGGCGACTGCGCCGACTCCGCGACACGCTACCGCATGGTCCTCATCTACGACATGGACCCGACCGACGTCGGCGCCACGTGGAAGGCCCAAGGCGACTCGAAGATGAAGTTCTACCGGGACAACAGCGCCGGCAACAACAGGATCGGGGACAACGGCAACGACGGGCCGGCAGCCCCCGCCGGCAACACTTCCAACTACGACAGCAACGACGACGGCTACGAGACCGACATCAGCGTATCGGCCGCCGACTCCTACTCGCGCCTCTTCACCAGCGGCCCCAACGCCACCATCGAGTTCGCCATCCGCCGCACCACGGCCGGCTTCCTCTCCGTCTCCAACCCGTTCTCCCCCTGCTTCGGCCGCGCCTGGCTCGACCAGACCTCCACGCTCCCCAAGGACGGCTTCGCGATCAACGACCAGCGTCCCACCTCCGACTTCACGAGCACGAGCTGGGCAATCGACAGCTGCAATTCGCCCGCTCTCGACAGCCCCTGCGATCCGGCTCCCGACTGCACGGGCTTCGACACCGCCTGCGGCATCGCGAGCTGCGACACCAACGGCGCCGACGGTAACTGCGACATCCTGACTCCCGTGGCAGGTGGAACCGAGTGCCGCGCCGGCACCGGTGTCTGCGATCCGGCCGAAAACTGCGACGGAGTTGCCACCGACTGCCCGGCCGACGTCCTCTCGCCGACGTCCACCGTCTGTCGCGGTGCAGCCGGCGTCTGCGACACCGCCGAAAACTGTGACGGCGCCTCCGCGGCCTGCCCCGCCGACGCCTTCGAGCCGTCCACGGAGGTCTGCCGCTCCTCGGCCGGCGTTTGCGACACGGCCGAGTCCTGCACGGGAACCGGCGCCGATTGCCCGGCCGACGCTTTCGACCCTTCGACCGAAGTCTGCCGCACCTCCGCCGGCGTCTGCGACACGGCCGAGTCCTGCACCGGAACCGGCGCCGACTGTCCCGCCGATGTCTTCGAGCCGTCGACCGAGGTCTGCCGCACGTCGGCGGGAGTCTGCGACGCGGCCGAAACCTGCTCCGGCACCGACGCCGCCTGCCCGGCCGACGCCCTGGAGCCATCCACGGTGGTGTGCCGCGGCGACGCCGGTGAGTGCGACGTGGCCGAGACCTGCAGCGGAACCGGCGTGGATTGCCCGGCTGACCAATTCGAACCTGAGGGCGAGAGTTGCGGAAACCCTGGCGACACCTCCTGCGACAACCCGGACACCTGCGACGCCACCGGCAACTGCGAAGTGAACAACGAAGCGGAAGGCACGCTGTGCCGGGCCGCCGCCGGCGCCTGCGACGAGGCCGAGACCTGCGACGACATGGGCACCTGCCCGGCCGACGGCTTCGAGCCTTCCACCGTTGTCTGCCGCGGCTCGGCCGGCATCTGCGACGTGGCCGAATCCTGTTCCGGAACCAGCGCGGACTGCCCCGCCGATGGTTTCGATCCGTCCACCGAACTGTGCCGCGGCTCGGCCGGCATCTGCGACGTGGCCGAGTCCTGCACGGGCACCAGCGCCGCCTGCCCTGCCGACGGCTTCGACCCTTCGACCGAACTCTGCCGCGCCTCGGCCGGCGAGTGCGACGTGGCCGAGTCCTGCACGGGCACCAGTGCCGCCTGCCCGGCCGATGGTTTCGATCCGAGCACGGAGGTCTGTCGCTCGGCGGCCGGCGTCTGTGACGCCGCCGAGACCTGCACCGGAACCAGCGCCAACTGCCCGGCCGACGGCTTCGACCCCACGACGGAAGTCTGCCGCACCGCCACCGGAGTCTGCGACGCCGCCGAGCGCTGCACCGGAACCGGCGCCAACTGCCCGGCCGACGGCTTCGACCCGACCACCGAGGTCTGCCGCGCTTCAGCCGGCGACTGCGACGTGGCCGAGTCCTGC
>JBHEPB010000283.1:0-9485 GCA_046260515.1 Binatia bacterium | reverse complement strand
ACGAAGAACAAAGGCTGGGCGGCGATGAAGGCGGCCAGTTCGTCGGAGATGCGATCGAAGACTTCCATGGCACGTTCTCCCCGGTGCGGCGACGGTGCCGCTCAGCCCACCTTGTCCATGTCCTCTTCGAGGGTGTCGCGGATGAGCCGCAGCGTGGCCTTCCACGCCGAGCGCTTGGTCAGGCCGTAGGCAGGGTCCTTCAGTTCGCCGAGGGCGACGGCCCTGGCCTTGGCCGCCGCGAGCAGCTCGCCGGCCGGCACCACTTCGTCGAGATAGCCGGCATCGACGGCGTCGCGGGGCGCGTAGAGGCGGGCATGCGCCGTGGCGGCCAGGAAGTGGCGCTTGGACAGGCGCTCGCGGGCCAATTCGGTGGCGAAGATCGGCAGCGGCATGCCGATGGCGACTTCGTTCAGGCCGACCTTCGCTTCGATGTCGGCGCCGACTCGCCAGTCCACCGCCGTCAGCCACACGGCGCCGGCCGCCAGCGCGTGGCCGTTGGAGGCCGCCACGATGGGGCGGTCGAATTCGATCATGCGCAGAAACAGATGGGCGCCTTTTTCCACCAGGGAGCGGCGCTCGCGCGGTCCCGCCATCATCACCGTAAGGTCGAAACCGGCGCAGAAGCGGCCGTCGCGACCCGTCATCACCACGGCGCGGGCCCCCTCCTTCTCGGCGCGGTCGAGAGCGGCGCCGAGGGCATCGAGCACGGCGTGGGAAAGCGCGTTGGCGCGGCCGTCGTCCACCTTCACCAGCGCGACGGCGCCTTCCATGCTGACGCTGACGACGTTCTCGCTCATTTCCGGGTCCTCCCTGTCGCCGAAGCGGCTGGCCAAGGCCATAGCGATGACCTGCTCGCAAGACAACGCGGACCACGGCGGCCCGCCGACGCTCTCAGCCTCGTCGCGACCGCTTGAGGACGAGCGGGGCCGCCATCGCGCCGAGCCAGGCGGCGACCAGGATGGGCGAGTAGTGCGAGACGGCCAGGTGCCAGGAGTCGCAGTTCGGGCAAGCCATCTGCACGACCACGGCCGAGGTTAGCAGCGCCGTCGAGGAGGCGAACAATCCCACGCCTTGGGCGTCCATCGGCGCGAGGCGCCGCAGGAAGACAAGCCCCGCGAGCCAGGCTGGAAGGGCGATCAGCAGGGTGTGGCTCGTGCAGTGGAAACCTTCGACGACCACGGCCGCGAATCCCTTCCACGTTCCTCCCCACGGCGAGATCGCCACCGCGAGCAGCGCGAGGAGTAGGGGCAAGGCGAGCACGGCCACGCGCAGGACGGGATTCACGCTGCGGCCGGGAATGGAAAGCCGAGCCATCGTCGCCGCGCCCGCCAGCGCGCCCGCAGCCAGCATGACCAGCAGTCCAACGAACATGGGATCGCCGATGCGCTCAAGGCCGCGGAAGCGGACGCCGGAGAGCAGGGCCGTCGCGGCGACCGCACCGATCTCGAGAACGGCGGCGGCACCGGCAATTCTCGCGAGACGCACAGGACGAACCGGTGCGAGATCGCCGACCAGGGAATCGAGGAAGCCCGCGGGAAGCACGGGATCGGGGTTGGTCGCCTTGTGGCTCATGGTTCACTCCCGAGAAGGGCGCGCCTCAGCGCGCCGTAGGCGCGGTGGGCCCTCACCTTCAGCGCCGATGGCGTGATGCCCGCGCGCTCTGCGGCTTCTTCCACCGTCAGTCCTTCGAGCTTCAGCATGGCGAAAGCTTCCCTCTGCGAAGCCGGAAGGGCTTCGAGCAGTTCGAGGACGCGGCCCCAGCCGGCCGATTCCTGTTCGGCCACGCTCTCGGGCCCGGCGTCCGCGGGCACCTCGAGGTCACCGCGGCGACGACGCCGGCGCAGGTGGTCCACGAAGCGGCTGCGGGCGATGGCGTAGATCCAGGGCTCGAAGGCGCGGCCCGGCTCGAAGGTGTGGCGCACCCTGTGCATGGTGAGCAGCACGTCCTGGCAGACATCGGCGACCGCCTCTTCGTCGCGAAGGCGCCGCTTCAGGTAGCTGCGCAGCAGGGGCGTAACGCCCTCGAGGAGGGAGCGGTAGGCGTCCTGGTCGCCGGCCTGGGCCGCGAGCATCAGGGCCGCGAAGTCGTCGCTCCTCTTCAAGTCCTGCTTTTCCTCTTTCCCGCGGGCACCGCCCGGCCTCGGACGGCCATTCGTGGAGACGCCGAAATGGCCACATGGTTACGAGGCGCCCCGAACATTCAGGGGGCAGCTTCGGTCACGTCCTGCCAGCGCAGGCCCTCGGGCCACTCCGGGAAGAACAGGCCGAGGCGCACCGGCAGGCCGGGCTCCAGCGCGGCGAGCAACTCGCCGTAGCGCGCGAGCTGGGAGCGGTAGCGCAGGCACTTCTCGGTCGCAGCGCGGGCGCGCGCGTCGGCGTCGTCACCCTCGAGACCCCCGGTCTTGTAGTCCACGATCCAGCGCTGACCGCCGTCGACGAAGGTACGGTCGATCTGGGCCGAGGTGAGGCGTCTGCCGTCCCACCCCGTCACTGCCCACTCCGAGCGCGCGCCGCTACGGGAGGTGACGATCCACCTTCCCTTGTCGTCTTCCAGCGTGGCCACGAGGGCGCGGGCGACGCGGGCCGACGCCTCGTCGAGCACGGCTTTCAGCGTCCCCTCACTCCTCAGCGCGTGTTCGATGGCGTGGCGCTCGGCCTGGACGCGCGGGGGCGGCCAGGCTTCGAGGCCGTCGGCGGCAATGCGCTGCACGAAGGCGTGGTAAACGATGCCGATCTTGGCGCCGGTGCTGTCGTCGGCGAAAGTCTCAGGCGAAGCGGCACCTGTCTCGGATGGGCTCTCGGTGGTGACGGAGCGATCCGCCACGCTCGGTCTCGGCGGCTCCAGCACGAAGGACGCGGGCAATCGCATCAGCACGCGCCGCCCTCCGGCCGCGGAAAGCTCGGTCGAGTCCGCGCGCGCCGCGGAAAAATGCAGGGCCGGCTCCAGGGCTTTCAGCAGGGAGCCCGAAGCCGGGCCGCCCTTCTTCAGCAAGCGAGCGGCGGTGGCAGAAAGCACGAGGCGGCGGCGCGCCCTGGTGGCAGCCACATAGAGGAGGCGCAGGTTCTCGGCGTCTCCCCGCCCCTTCTCGCGAAACTGGAGGAAGTCGTACTTGTCGCCGTCGGCGTCCTCGCGCCCGCGAGCGCCGCGGGGGGCCACCATGGTGAGCTTGCCGTTTTCGGGATCGGTCTCCATGGCCAGCGGCAGGTTGCTCGAGCCGCCGATGGTGCGGCCGAGGGCAGGCAGGATCACGGTATCGAACTCGAGGCCCTTGGCCTTGTGCATGGTCATGATCTCGACGTCGGCATCGGCCTCCGCGTCCACCGGCGCTTCGGTTTCGCCGAGGCGTCGCGCGAAGTCGTCGAGGTCGATGGAGGTTCCGCCCGGCTGCTTGGAAAGCAGGTCGAAGAAGGCTTCGGCGTCCAGGGCGTCGAGGGCCGCCCTTTCCCTTCCGCCGGCCAGTCCTCCAAGGCGCAGCCACGCGGCGCGCACGGCCACGTCGAGGCTGCGCACGGCCAGATCGCGGCGCGCCGCTTCCACAACAGCCAGCAGGCGCTCGACGCGGCGGCGTCCGTCGTGGCCGACGCGCAAGAGCGCCGCTTCGTCTACCAGGAGCGAAGGGATCGGGGTCGCGCGCCGCGACGAGGATGCTGCGGCCACGTCCGGTTCGACGAGGGCAGTGATGTCGCCCAGCGAAAGCCCTACCCAGGGCGAGCGCAGAAGGGCGAGCCAGGCAAGGCGGTCGCCGGGATGCAGAAGGGCTCGCGTCAGCGCTTCGAGGTCCACGACGAGAGTGCGATCGGCAAGCCAGTCGAGCCCCGGCGCTCTCACACGGACCTGGGGCGCACGCGTCTGCAGCGCTCTCAACAACGGCAGGGCGTGGCTGCGCGCGCGCACCAGCACGGCGATGGGGGCCGAGCCCGGCTTCGCTTGCTCGCCGCTCGCGCGCCGCGCCGCGGCCTCGACGGCGATGAGGTCGGCCAGGCCGGCGGCTTCCATCGCGTCGGCTTCGGTCTTGTCCGCGGAGGCGCCGGACTTTCCCTCCTCGTCCTCTTCGCCCTCCTCTTCGCCCGCCGCCGCGGCTTCGCCCCAAAGCACGAAGTCCACCGCCGGACCGTCGCCAGCCTTGGGGCCCGGCAGCGCGGGAGCGAAGGAGACGAGAGAGCGCGTCGCGTCGTCGCGGTCGCCGAGGAGAACGGGGAAGATGCGACCAACCCAGCCGACGACGGTCCGCGTGGAACGGAAGTTGACCGACAGGGCCAACGACTCCGGAGTGCATTCGCCGAGGAAGCCCGGCTTGGAGCGCGCCGCCAGGAAGAGCCCCACTTCGGCCTTGCGGAAGCGGTAGATCGACTGCATCGGGTCGCCGACGAGAAAGAGCGTGCGTCCGTCGCCTTCCTGCCAGCCGGAGGTCAGCCCCCTCAGCAGCTCGCACTGCAGGATGTTGGTGTCCTGGAACTCGTCCACCAGGATGTGGTCGAGACGGGCGTCCAGTTTCTCCAAGGTCTCGCCGGGATCGAGAGCCTTCAGGGCTCCCATGGCGACTTCACTGAAATCGACTTCGCGCCGTTCGCGGAAGACGAGCCAGAGCATCGCGTAGGCCTGGCGCAGCACGGCGAGAAACGCCCCAAGCGCGGCGCGACCGTCTTCTGCGAACGTGGGCGACGAGGGCAGGCGAAAGGCGGCGTGGAAGCGCTCGATCCATCGCCGCCCGCCGCCCGGCAGGTCGGCAAGATCGCTCACCAGGTCGCCAAGGAGCTGCTTCACCTCTGCGTGGCCGCCGTGCACGTCGGCGTCTTTGGTCCGGCGCGTGCGCAGCTTCTTGCCCTTCTCCTTGGAGAGCAGGGCGGCCGCCTGTTTCCACGCGGAAGAGCTCGCAGGTTCGCCCGTCAGAAGGTCGGCCTCGCCGAGGGTGGGCCACGCGCAGTCGGCGCCGACCACGATGCGGCTGGCGCGGGCCACAGCGTAAATGCGGTCGACGAAGTGCTCTTCGGCACCGTCGGCGAGAGATTCGACCTCGGCGGCAACAGCCTTGGCGAAGGACGCTTCCACGCCCGCCACCCAGGCGCCCACGTCCTCGCGGGGAGCCAGCGCCCCCTCGCGCCACTGCTCGCGGCGCGCCAGCATGGCGACCAGTTGGTCTTCGAGGCGGTCGAGGCCCATCTCGTAGCGCTCGAGGAGGATCTCGAGCTGCTCGCCGAGGTGCTCGCGACCGGAGGACGACAGGGTGCGACGCACCGCTTCGCGGTAGAGCGCGGTGGCGTCGCCGACCACCTGGGGCGTGCTGCCGAGGCGCGACATCAGCGGCGTGGCCGAGACCACGCGCGCGCAGAAGCTGTCGATGGTGAAGACCTGCAGGCGCGAAGTGGAACGCAGCAGGCCCCAGCCGAGTTCCGCGTCGCGGGCGAGCACGGCGCGGGCCAGGTTGAAGCGCTCGCGCTCGAAGTCGGCTTCGGGCGGCGTGCCTCCCGCATCCGCCTCCATCAGCGCTTCGACGATGCGGCGGCGCATCTCGCCCGCCGCCTTGCGCGTGAAGGTGATGGCGAGCACCGCCTCGGGGCGCTCCACGCGGGCCAGCAGTGCGAGGAAGCGCAGCACCAGCAGGCCCGTCTTGCCGGAACCCGCAGGAGCCTGGACGACGAAACTCGTCGCCACGTCGAGGGCGCGGGCCCTCGACGTCGCGTCCGGAATCGCGCTGGAAGCGGCGGCGCTCATTCGTCGTCGCCCTCCCCTTCGTCGTCCTCGTCGGGAGGACCGAGCTCGTGGATGCGGCAGAAGGCCTGGCTCCCGCAGTTACGGCACACGTTCGCCTCGCGCGGCGCCACGCGCGCGTCGCCGGCAAGGTAGCCGGACGCCAGGCTCTCGAGCACGGCCTGCCATTCGGCAACCCTGGCGTGGAAAGTCGCCGCGGAGCGGTCCTTTTTTCGGCCCGGCGGGCGGAACTTGTCGGAGTACTCCTCGGCGCCGATTCCCTGGAGCACGCAGGCATCGCGAGCCGACAGGTTGGCGAAGGCGATTCCGTCCACTCGGTGGCCCTGGGAGCCGAGCAGCGCGAGGTAGAGCGGAAGCTGGGGATCCTTCGGCCTCTCGCCGTTCCAGAGAGACGCGCCCTTGGGCGTGCCCGAAGTCTTGAAATCGAGGACCACCAGGCCTTCGCCCTCTACTCCGTCGCCACCGGGAACGCGGTCGATGCGATCGGGACGGAAGCGGATGAGAAGCGGATCGGCGGCCCCCGTCGGGATGCTCGCTTCAAAGCCCTTCTCCAGGGCCTCGACGGCCCACGGCATCGTGCGGACAGCGTCCTCGTAGAGCATCCAGCTGGCCACGAGATCTTCCAGCCAGAAACGCACGGCGGCCTTCAGGTCGCCGGCGTCGGCGAAGAAGTCGGCCTGCTCGCCGATCGCGTGGTCGGCCGCGGCACGCGCCGCTTCGGCGATGTTCTCGTCGCTCAGGCCTTTCAGGTCCTCCGAAGTCGGAATGTCCTCGTAGGCCTTGGCCAGCGCCGCGTGGACCAGGTTGCCGCGACGTGCGGGATCGGGCTGGGGCGAGATGGTGTCGAGCTTCTCGGCGCCAAGACGCGTGGCAGCCACCGCCTTGAAAGGACAGTCCGACTGGCGCGACAGGATGGCCGAACCGCCGCTGCGAACCAGCGGCGCGCCGGCCTCGTCGTCGGGTCGGCTTTCGAGCGCGTCGGCGGCGAGCGCCGAGGCGAGCCACCAGGGCCTGCCCTCTTGGGGAGCCGCGTCCTCCACAGGAAGCGTCGCAACGAATGCGCTCGGCGACTGCTCTTCGTTGCCGTCGCCGAGCGCCGACCAGCTCACGAAAACCTCGGGCGCCGAGCGAATCAGCCGCTCCCACACCGCGGCGGCCAGCTCCGCCTCCCCTTCCACCGAGGCACGCGGCATACCGGGCTGGACGCGTTGCCAGGCCACCGGCAGCAGCGCGTTCGGACGAGGAGCAGGAGGAAAGGCAGTGGACGTGAGGCCGATGGCGTAGACCACGTCGAAGTCGAGGCCGGCGGCGTCGAGCAGATTCATCACCTGCACGCGCGGCCCCGCCGAGGGCGGCTGCACCGCCACCGACTCGCAGATCAAGCGCAGGCGGGCCAGAGCGTGAGAGGCCTCCATGCTGCTCTCCACCGCCTCGAGGGCCGCGAACTGGTCGAGCGCTTCCCGCCAGCGCCGGAAGACGAGGCCTTCGATGTCGCCGACCAGTTCACCGGGCCAGCCGAGTTGGCCGAGCCTTTCGTTCCACACCTCGCGCCAGCGCCCCGGCGCAAGCCGCGCACCGCGACCGGCGGCAAGCGTCGGGACCAGCTCTTCGAACCCCGTCGCCGCTTCCGCCAGGCCCGTCCCGCGCAGTGCCGCGACGAAGCTTCCCTTGTTGCCGCTCACGCGCAGCACCGCCGACCTCTCCCGCCTCAGGTTCGCTTCGGCCCTCCCCCTGGCCACGCGCTCGCTCTCCTGCACCGCAGCCACGGCTCCGCGGCGCCGCGGGTAGGCCGAAAGCAGGATGCGCGAAGCGACTTCGAAAGAGAGCGGTCCGTCGTCGAGGGTGAGTAGATCAAGGGCGCATGCGACCAAGGGATAATCGGCCAGACTCGGCGCCTCCGCGTAGTCGAAGCGGCGAGCCGCGTCGCCGTCGAGGCTGAGGATACCCTGGGGATCGAGTTCCTCCTCGAAGACGCGTTCGAGGCGGCTTCCCCAGGCCGAAGTGTCGGGAGCGAGGACGCCGATGCGCAGGTCAGGATCGGTGAGAAGTCTTTCGCGGATGCGCGCCGCGACCGTCCGCAATTCAGCGGCCGGGGTCGCGGCGCGCCACGCTACGGGGGTCGCGGCGGTCGCGGCGGCAGCGGCGGCAGCGGCAGCAGCGTCAGCAGCGGCAGCAACGGCAGAAGGATCCCCCTCGCGGTGCACCACCGCGCCGCATGCGGCGAGTGCCTCGACGAAACGGGCGAGAGCCGGGTCGGGTTTCTCGAATCCAAGCACGATCACGTCGGAAGGACACGGCGTTTCGAGATCTCCGTCGCGAAGGGCCCCAGCGACGACGGCGGAAAGTTCGGCGGCCGTCACAAAGCTGCCTTCGGCCAGATGGGCGCGGAAAGCCGGGAGCCAGCCGTGAAACGCCTCGACGTCTTCGGTGGCCGGACCCGCCGCCGGCGGTTCGCCCCACAGGCACACGCGCGACCAGGCCTCGGCAGCGGTGGCGGCCAAGGCCCTGGTGTCGAGGAGCTGACGCGGAAGATCGCCGGGGGCGTCGGCGATGACGCGCTCCCAGAGCACGCGCTCGGCCACGGGGGATAGCAGCACCCGGCCCCGTGCCCCGCCTCGCCTCACTTCGGCGGCCAGGGCCTCGCGCCCCAGGGCCTGGAGCCAGTCCGCGAGGGATTGAACGGGGGGCGTATCGGCCACGGCGCGGCCGCCGGCCGCACGACTCTCCGCGACACGAAGCCTCAGCGTGCGCGCGAGGCGCCGCGTCGGCGTCACCACCCAGGCCGGCGGTGTCGCATCGAGGAAGCGGAGAAGGTGGTCGTCGCCGGAGCCGGGAGGCAAGCGTCAGCTTCCCGCGGCGGGTGCGTCCGCCGGAGGCGCGGCTGGCGCAGGCGCGGTTGCCGGTTTGGCAGCCGGCGCCGAAGCCTTCACCCGGGAGAGAAGTTCCCGGATGCGCGCGGCGTTCACCCCAAGGTCGCCCTTGCCGTCACGCGACTTGGAGCGCACGTCCACGCGGCTGCCGCCGTCCTGGAAAGGACGGATTCGCACCACCACGTCGTCGGCAAAACGGAACAAGCGGGAGGTCTCGGTGCCTTCGATACGCCCTTCTTCGCGGCTCTCGCCGGTGATCTGCATGCGCGGCAGGCCCGCCAGGGCCGCGCGCACGCGGTCGTAAGCGGCGGCGGGCTCTTCCTCCAGGACGAGGGAAGCGAGGTCCGGATAGCCGGCCTGCTGCTGGGCGGCGAACTCTTCGCCGGGATACTTCATGTCGCGGCCCTGGTTGGGCTCGGCCTCCAGCGCGGAAACGAAGACGGGCGGATCGCCGACGTCGGTGGTGATGTCGTTGATGCGCGGCAGCCCGCTGCCCTTGGAAGCGGGGACGGCCAGCGCGATCACCGTGATGAGGCAGAGCAGCAGGCCGCGCACGGCCAGGTCGCGGCCGCCGCGGTTCTTGCCGGCCGACGTCGCCACGATGCCGACGATGGACGTCACGGTGCCCATCAGTGCGACGCCGAGACCGAGGACCATCAGCAGGAACCCGCCAAAAGGAGGCAGCGCGCCGAGAGCGGCGCCGCCGGCCCCGGCTACTACCAGCACGGCGGCCGCCATCCCGAGGGTGCCGCCCATGCGGGCGGCCGTGGAAACGCTGCTCTCGTTGTTCGTCATAGGGCGCGGATCCTAACGCAGCGGAGGCCCGTGCGGCAATGCGCCCGGGTGCGCTGGGGTGACAGGCGACACGAATGCAGCGGCGGGATCGTCTCGACATCGACGGAGGC
>JBHEPB010000226.1:0-8003 GCA_046260515.1 Binatia bacterium | reverse complement strand
GTCCACGAGACCGTCGCCGTTCGAGTCGTAGTCGGCCCCCATGTACTCCGCGAAGCTGTCGGCGCATTCCCAGCCGTACTGGTTCGCGAAGTTGCAGGCCCGCCAGTTCATCCTGGCGATGTAGGGGAACATGATCTCCTGCTTGTTCGGCCTTTGTCCCGTCGTGGCGTCGGTGCAGTTGGCCAGGCCGTTGTCGGCGCCGTAGCCCGGGTAGTAGAGGTTGGCGACCACCTTGAGTTCGGTGCTCGGGTGGGCGTTGGCGTTGATGTACTGCATGGCCGCCTGCTGGTAGGTGGTGCAGTTGGCCAGGGCAGAGTCGAGGACGCCGTAGTTGCAGGTGCCGGACTGGCCGACGAAGCTCGAGCGGGCCTGCAGGCCGTCGTTGCCGCACATCTCGAAAGTCACCACGCGGGTGTTCGAGGTCTGCATGTAGGAGCGCTCGGCGACGCTCTTGTTGTTGTAGATGTCAGAGGCGACGGCGCCGGACTTGGTGCGGCGGATCACCTCGATGTCGGCATTCCACGCCGCCGACAGGTACTCGCCCTCGGCCCAAGGCGCCGCGCGCCTGGCCACGTTGGAGAGGGAGCCGTTGTATCCGGCGTAGATGGAGTCTCCGTAGGCGACCACCCGGTAGTTGGTGGTGGTTCCGGAGCGGTCGATGGTCCACGACGTGTTCTGCGTGATCGTGCTCGCGAAGGCCTGCGACGCGGATGCGGCGAGCACGGCGGCGACGAGCGGGGTAAGCCAAACTCGATGAGCGGGGGGGGATGGTTGCATGAGAGGGTCCTCCTTGGGGTTGGCTCCGTGGAGCGTCGTTCCTGCCAGCGATGTCCCCGCGGAGCTGTGGATGCACCGCGTCAGTCAAAAGGGAACATCGGGGAGTGCCGGGGATTTCTCGCCGACCACCGACAACTACCACGCCGACACTGTCCGGGGGAAGACGTGTGCGAACATTTCCGTCGATACAGGGCCGTGACGAAGACGGCGTCAGCACGAGGCTCGATCGCCGCGCTCGGCGCCGCTTTTCCGTTTCCGTTTCCACGTCGGCGCCTTGCACACCCGACTGGCGCCGGGATTCGTGGTCCACACCCAGATGGAGCCGGGCGCGGTGGCGGGATGTCCGCCGCCGGCCACTTCGCAGGTCCAGGATCCGGTCGGGCCCGGATCAGTGCTTCGCCGAGGCCGCCTGTTCTCCCATCGCCCTGAAGCTGCGTCGCCCGATCCCTTCCGCCGCCCCCCAGCACAGCAGCACTGCGCCGGTGATCGCTGCCCACACCGGTGCATCGACCAACTCGAGGCCGAGCAGTGCGCGCAAGCTGGGAACGAACACGGTGGCGACCTGCAACCCTCCGCCGAGCAGTACTGCCAGATGCAGAGCCAGGTTCGGTAGCGGCACCACGCTGACGCGCCGCGCCGGATAGGCGAAAGCGAGTTGGGCCAGCGCTTCGAACACGAATACCGCAGTGCGGGTCTGGTCCAGGCCGTAGTCGAGATTCGGCAGCGTCACCATCAGCGCCACCCCGGCCAGCGCCTTGATGATGCCCGTGACGACGATGAAGTGTAGCGACGCCGCGTCCAGCAGCGGTGAACTCGCCGGTCGCGGCCGGTGTTTCATCACTCCGGGATTGCGATCGAGCGCCAGCGCCAGCGCGGGCGGTCCGTCGGCGATGACGTTGATCCACAGCAGTTGCACGGCCGTCAGCGGCAGGAACAGCCCGCCGCCCACTTCCTGCAGGCCGAGCGCGTACGACACGCCCAGGCCCAGCAACACCAGCAGCACCAGCGCGAAGTTGGTGGAGAACAGGAAGCGGATGAACTTCTGGATGTTCTCGTAGATGCCGCGCCCTTCCTCGACAGCCGAGACGATGGTGGCGAAGTTGTCGTCCAGCAGCACCAGGTCGGCCACCTCGCGCGTCACATCGCTGCCGCGCTGGCCCATCGCCACGCCGACGTCGCTGCGCTTGAGCGCGGGGGCATCGTTGACGCCGTCGCCCGTCATCGCCACGACTTGGCCATCGGCTTTCAGCGTCTCGACCAGGCGCAGCTTGTGGTCCGGCGCGACGCGCGCGAAGACGTTCACTTCGCGCACGGCCCTGGCCAGCTCCGGCGCCGGCATGGCGTCGAGTTCGGCCCCGGTCAGCACCCGTTGTCCTTCGATGCCGATGGCGCGGGCGACCGCGCCGGCCGTGGCCGGGTGGTCGCCGGTGATCATCAGCACGCGGATCCCCGCGGCCTGGGCGTGTGCAATGGCGTCGGGCACCTCGGCACGAGGCGGGTCCCACAACAGCAGCAGGCCGAGGAAGTCGAGTTCGCGGTCGTCCTGGTTGTCGCTCGCGGCGACCGCCAGCACGCGGTAACCCTCGGCGGCGCGAGCCAGCGCCTTGGCCTCCCAGAGCCGGCGCTCGTCGTCGCTGAAACGGCTGCGAGCCAGCAGCACCTCGGGCGCGCCCTTCAGGTAGCTGACGTGCCGGTCGTTCTCGGCGACTGTCACGCGCATGAACTTGATCGCGCTGTCGAACGGCACCACGCCGACGCGCGGGTGCCGTTCGCGCAGGGCCGTGGCGTCGACCCCTTGGGCCTGGGCATGCGCGAGCAGCGCAACTTCCAGCGGGTCGCCTGCTCCGGTGTCGATCTCGGCGTCGTTGGCCAGCACCATCGCTCGCAGCGCACGGGTCTCGTCCGGGCTGTCGATGCCTTTCACGTGCATGCGGTTCTCGGTCAGGGTGCCGGTCTTGTCGGTGGCGATCACCGTCACCGAGCCGAGCGCTTCGACCGCGCTCAGCCGCCGCACCACCGCCTTGGCCCGTGCCATGCGCTCGACACCCAACGCCAGCGCCAACGTGAGCACCGCCGGCAGACCTTCGGGAATCGCGGCCACGGCGAGCGCCACCGAGAACAGGAAGACGTGGCTCAACCGTTGCACGCCTTCGATCAGCACCCCGCCCACCAGAAGCACCGCCGCCAGCGCGAGCACGGCCTTCGCGATCTGCGTCCCGAAGATGTGCAGGCGGCGCTCCAGCGGCGTCTTCTCCGCCTCGATGCCGCCGATCATCGTCGCCAGCTTGCCCATCGCACTGGCCGGGCCGGTGCGTGTGAGCTCGGCATAGCCCTTGCCGCGCACCATCAGCGTGCCGCTGAAGGTCTCGGCGCCAACCTCCTTGTCCACCGGCACCGACTCGCCGGTCAGGATCGACTCGTCGACCATGACTCCTTGCGCTTCGAGCAGCACACCGTCGGCCGGGATGCGGTCGCCGGCCTCGACACGCACCACGTCACCGGGCACCAGTTCGGTGCCGACCAGATGCTGCAACTTGCCGTCGCGCATCACCCACACCAGCGAAGTGGCGAGCTTTTTCAGCCGCGCCAGGGCGGCCTCGGCCTTGCTCTCCTGGTACACACCCAGCCCGGCGTTGATCACGAGGATCAGCGCGATCGCGAGGGACTCCACGGGCGCGCCGGTGGCGCCTTCAGCGATCCAGATGCCGATGTCGATCAGCAGCGCGACCAGCAGGATGTAGATCAGCGGACTGCGAAACTGGCGCAGCAGACGCTGCAGCAGCGTAACCGGCTTTGCCTCCGGCAAGGCGTTGGGCCCATGTTGAGCCAGCGCCTGCGCGGCCTCTGCCGAGGTGAGGCCTTGCGGGTGGATGGGCGTGGCTTGCTTCATGAGCCTTCCGATTCGGGTGCTTGCCGTTGCCGACGTTCACTCCGCGACACGGGCCCGGCCCAACAGGCAGGCGGGTTGAGACTCCACCAAGCGGGGAGGGCAGCTCGAAACCTGATCCAGGCAGCACAAGACGGGGTCTCGGACCCAGGCCTGTCGTTCGAAGATGGGATGTACCCTATCCGCGGGTGCGATCCATTTCCGTGTCCTATGTCACGGTCCGAGGACTACGGACTTGGTCGCCGGAGCGGCCTGGCGCTGGCTTCGCGACTCCAGGTTCGCGGTTTCGAGAACCCGCCGGGAGTTCAGAGAGCCGGGGCCAGCCAGGGTGCGCGGCGTCCCCTGCCGCGCACCCTGGACTAGCCGTTGGAGAGCCCGGAACGAGCCGTGTGCTGCCCAGAGGAGGAGGGCAGCGGCGGCCATGCATCGGTCAGCCCGCTTCTGTCGCGCGCGGCCCGACCCGTCCCGGATCTCTCCGGCTTGTT
Source organism: Binatia bacterium (assembly GCA_046260515.1). Taxonomy (GTDB): domain Bacteria; phylum Desulfobacterota; class Binatia; order UBA1149; family CAITLU01; genus DATNBU01. Next base: position 3,854 of record JBHEPB010000226.1, on the reverse strand, counting down.
CGCAGTTCCCCCCGAGGTCGCGGTCCCACCTGGCGGCGGCATTGCGGCAACGTCACTTGCACGGCCGAGGCCGCGCCCGCCCCCCTCGGCGGCGACGTTGCCCGCTACCGGAGCCAAAGAGGACAGGCCGGCCACGGACTGCGAACAATATTTGGAAGTTGGGGATCCTGGCGCCGAGCAGTCGGCCCCGGCCCGCGAAGCGCAAATCGCGAAGGCCGCGAGCATCGCCAGCAGGAAGAGCCCGGCCGACGACATCAGGATCCACGAGGCCGCCCGGCCTGCACGGTTGGAAGGCGCGTCCGCGAGAAGGTGGTGCGGCAGCGCCCGGGCGGCGACAGCAACGTGCGGCCGCAGCGAGGCGACCGACGAAGCCCGTCGTGAAGCAGCAAGGTCTTTGTGGTTTCCGCCGAAGCGGACAGGTGTATCGGACATCGTTCCCCCCGATTCCCGCCAGAGGTCGCTTCCACAGGAGGAAGCGCCGCCGGCAAGCGCGGCAACGTCCGAACGAGGAGCAATAAACCTTCGCGAAGCCACCCAGTCAAGGTTTAACGATGCACATTTGTCCTCGGTGAAGGGGGCGAGGGTACTTGCTGGTTTTTCTAGATGGGGAAAGGCGAAGCGCGCGTCGGCGCCCGTGCTCGGGACGTTTGACGCGTGCAGAGCCTGCGGTGTCGCAGTTGTGTCATGGCCTGTCGGCGGGGCGCCGCTGCCGGCGTGAGACAGTGCGAAACACCGCCTGCGCCGGTCCTGGCGTTGCCGCCTAAGTCCCTATTCCCATTCGAAATACGACCTGCCTCGCAAGTCTTCGGTCGCCGCGCGGCGGCGCCTAGCATCGGGTCTGCGCCGAAACGGCCGGCGGGCAAGCCCCGCTGCCCCGGCGCACGCAAGGACGAGGACCGCTGCGATGAAGGCCATGCTGGTATTGCTGCGCTACGTGAGCCGCCCCGAACTGGCGGCCCGCCCGGTGCGCTGCCTGCTGATGGCGGGGACGGTCGCCGTGGGGGTGGCGCTGATGACAGCGATGCACGTGGCCACGCAGAGCATCGTGGAGGGCTTTGCCGACGACCTGGAAAGGCTCGGCGGCAGCGCGGACCTGCAGGTGACGTTCGGGACGGGGGAAGCGGGGTTTCCCGAGGAACTGCTCGCGAAGGTGGCGGCCATGCCGTTTACGGCCCAGGCCGCGGCCCTGGTGCGAAGCCAGGTCACGTTCGAGGAAGGCGAGCGCGAGACGGTCGAGCTCTTCGGCATCGATCTGCTGCAGGAGGACGTGCTCGACCTCTACAAGGTGGAAGTCCTCGAACGCGAGAAGCTCGACTACAAGATCCTCGACGACCCGCGCGGCGTGTTCGTGACCGAGACGATCGCGCGCGAACGCAGCCTGGCCGTGGGATCCAAGGTGCGCCTGTCGGCCGTGGACGGCGTCCACGACTACACGGTGAGGGGCATCGTCGCCGCGCGCGGATTGGCGGGCTTTCTCGACGGCCGCCTGGTGGCGATGTACCTGCCCGCGGCCCAGCCGGTGGCCGGCAAGAGGGGCGACTTCCACGTCTCGATGATCGACCAGATCGACGTGAGGCTGAAGCCGGGTAGCGACCCCGAAGAGGCCCGTGCCGCCCTCAACGCCACCCTCGATCCTGGCTTCCACGCCGACACGCCGCTGCAGCGGCGCGTGGTCGGCCTGCAAACGGTAGACGGCCTGAGAGCGACACTGGTGGGGATGAGCACGCTGGCGTTGCTGGCGGCGATCTTCATCATCCACGCTTCGACGACCACCTTGGTGGTGCAGCGACTTCCTGCCATGGCAACGCTGGTGACGGTGGGGGCCGGTCCCACCGGGCTCGTGCGCACTGTCGTCGCGGAAGCGGCGCTCCTTGGCGCCGCCGGCGCCGCCGCGGGGACGATGCTTGGCCTTTTTCTGGCGTCCTTCATCGGCGAGGACGCCGCCGCGGGAATGGGCCTCAACTACTCGCTGCCCTTCGATTCCGCGCGCTCGTCCTGGAATCCCCTCACGGTGTTCGTACTGCATCCCCTCGGCGGCGTGCTCGTGGCGGCGTGTTCGGCGTGGCTGCCCGCAAGGCGCCTGAAGCTCGTGACGCCGCTGCGCCTTCAGCACCACGAGGACGCGGTACTTCACGGGCCCGCTCCCGCCTGGCCGATCGCCCTGGCAGCGGCGGCGCTCCCCGGCGTCCTTGGCGTCCTTGCGCTCGCGTACGGGGTGCGCTCTGGCCTGGCGGGTTGGGTGTCCGCCGGCGGGATCCTGGTGATCGCCGCGTCGGTGCTGGCCACGATCCCCGTGCTGCGGTGGCTCTGGCAAAGCAGCGTTTGGCTGCTGGCGCGATGGTACGGTGTCGCAGGGCGCATCGCGGGGGAGAATCTCGTCCGCTCGATGAGCCGAACCCTCGTCACTGCCTCGGCCATCACGCTGAGCGTGGCCATCGCCGTCGGCGCAGGAAGCCTGGTCCGGAGTTTCCGCGAGTCGGTGTCCGGCTGGTACGGCTTCAGCGGGGATGTCCTGGTGACTTCGCGTTCGGTGACCGGGGGCTGGTTGTCGGCGCCTGTCGCGCGGGGACTGGAGCACGCCCTGCGAGTCCTTCCGGCCTCTCAGGATGTGCAGACGCTGCGGGTGTTGCAGGGGGAACCCTATGCAGGCGAGCGTATCGCCGTGGTGGCGATGAGCGACGGAATGCTCGAGGCGGCACTGGATCAGGCGACCCTGGTTGCCGGAGTCGACAGGGAGGAAGCTGCGAGGCTTCTTCTCGACGGGCAGGCCGCGATGGTTTCCCGCAACTTCGTTTCCCACTTCGGTTGGACGGGCGACGAACAGCCGCTACGACTTTCGTCGGTGACCGGCGAAGTGCCGCTGCCGGTGGTGGCGGTGGTCTCCGACTACGTGTCGGACAAGGGATCCGTGCTCCTTGCGCGAGACCTGTTCGCCTCGCGATGGAAGGATGACCTCGTCAACTATTACGCTGTGGATCTGGCCGACGGCAGCAGCCTGGGGGACCTGGCCCGGGACGTCGAGGACGGGATTCCCGGCCATGAAAGCCTGGCCGTCACTCCCACCCACGGCATGGTGCGTCGGGTGGATGGACTGATTGGCAAGGCCTTCGCCGACATCGACACCATCAAGCTGCTGGTCCTCTTCCTCACTGTGGTGGGCATCGCCGACCTCGTCGTCTCCAACGTGTTCTGGCGGCGAAGGGAACTGGCTGCGCTGAGACTGGTGGGCCTTACCGACACCCAGGTGGTTCGCACGGCCAGGATAGAAGCCCTCTGTGTGGCCGGAGCGGCAGCCCTTTGCGGTGCCCTCGTGGGCACGCTGTGCGCGTGGGTGTGGGTCCGTTACAACTATCCTGTTCTCGTCGGCTATGTTCTCGACCTCCACTTTTCGTGGGGAAGTATTCTCGCTTCCTTCCTGCTGGCTGCGGCGGCGGCCTACCTGGCGGCCAGCGCCGCGGCACGGTACGCATTGAAGCAGCCGGCCCTCGTGACGGTTCGTTTCGAATAGAAAAGATCGCATCGGGCATCGGCACCCGCGTGCATCCGCGTCCGGCCTGGGCCACACTCGCGCCCTCTTCGTATGTTTCCGCTGACGATTCTTGGCCTCGGTTCCGCCCTGCCCGAACGCGTGGTCACCAACGCCGAACTGGAGGAACTCTCCGGATTTCCGGCGGCGCGCATTCGCGAGCTCTTCGAGATCGAAGAGAGAAGGTGGTCCCGCGGAAAGGGCGGTCCCGAACCTGTGCGCGGCCAGCGATGCAGCGACCTTGCGGCGGGGGCTGCCGCGGAGGCCCTGCGCGATGCGGGACTGGTGGCTGCCGACATCGGCGCCATCGTGGCGGTCACCACCACTC
>JBHEPB010000224.1:0-7637 GCA_046260515.1 Binatia bacterium | reverse complement strand
ACTACTACCGCGACCGCCGCCTGCCGGAGTGGGTGCGCAAATGGAACGGTGAGCGCTTCGCCGACCGCTACGACGGTCGCACCTGGAACCTGCTGCTCGATCCGGCCGGCTACCTTGCGGCCGGCAGCGACGATCGACCCTGGGAGGAGCCGCCTCCCGGCATGGGACGCACCTTCCCCCACGCCCTGCCTCGCCGAAGCGCCGGCGTCGGTTTCATCGAGGCGATTGCGGCGAGTCCTTTCGGCGACGAGGTTCTTCTCGATTTCACCGAAGAACTGATCGACGAGGAGGACATCGGCGACGACGAGGTCGTGGACTATCTCTCGGTGTCGTTTTCGTCCTTCGACTACATCGGTCACCGCTACGGGCCGTCGAGCCTGGAGATGGAAGACGCGATCCTGCGCGTGGACGACATCATCGCCAAGCTGATCCGCGACGTGGAGCAGGCCGCCGGCCCGGGACGGACGCTGGTGGTGCTGTCCTCCGACCACGGTGTCGCCGAGTCCCCCCGCCAGCTCGAGGCCGAGGGCAAGGACGGCGGCACGGTGGCCCTGTCCCAGTTCGAGAACGCGCCCGGCATGGTGAAGGTGCGCAAGAAATTCGGCAGCAAGCTGGTGCGCCGCTGGTGGCCGCCCTACGTGTACCTCGACAATGACGCCCTGCGCGCGCGGGCCCTGGATCCGGAGAAGGTGGCGCGCGAGCTTGCCGCCGAGTTCGCCAAGGCTCCGGGTGTCCACGCGGCCTACACGCGCGGCCAGATCGAAGCCGGTCCGCTGCCCGACACCCCCGATGCCAAGGCCGTGCGGCGCAGCTTCCACTCCGACCGCTCCGGCGACATCCACGTGGTCAGCAAGCCGGGCTGGCAACTCGCCTACGAGGGGGAGAATCCCAAGCGCTACACGACGGGCCACGGCACGCCGTGGGAGTACGACACTCACGTGCCGCTGATCTTCGCCGGCCCGGGCGTGAAGCGGGGCCAGGTATCGCGCCGCGTGGAAACCGTGGACGCCGCGCCGACGATCGCCGCCCTCCTCGGCATCGAGCCCCCCTCGCGAGCCACCGGCCGCCCCCTCCCCGAACCCCTCCGCTAAAACCCGGGACAGGTACAGGTTTTTCCGAAACCCGGAAACCCGGGACAGGTACGGGTTTCCGAAACCCGTACCTGTCCCGGGTTTCGGGGAAGGCCGGAAACCTGTACCTGTCCCGGGTTTTCAGCGGGGGATGCGGAGGCGGCGGAAGAGGAGGAGGTGGCCGATCCAGGCGGCGGGGACGAGGAAGGTGGGGAGCCACACGAAGGGCTTGGTGGTGACGATGACGTTGGCGGGCTCGTTCAGGAAGACACGGAAGGGCACCGGCGACGACAGGATGGCGATAGTGACGATGGTCAGCAGCAGCACCAGGCCGAGCACGTTCCACAGCACCAGCACGAAGCGCGGCGGCCGCCCGTAGGCCGCCCAGGCTCCGAGCAGCGCCGCGCTGATCCCGGTGGCGATGTCCCAGTTCATCCCGTCGTAGGTCATCTGCACCGGCAGCACGCCGTCCAGGCTGAGCTGGTGAAGGATGAGTTCGAGGGGAAGCCGGAAAGCCTGGAAGCCGATGAGCGCGGCCAGCGGCAAGTGACCGGCGAGCAGGCTGCCGAGCCGTGAGAACGCCAGCAGCGTGCTCGCGATGAACGTGGCTCCGACGAGGAGGAGCAGCGGCGGAGGAAGGATGTCGAAGCGCCCGATGATCCCGGTGGCGGCCACGGCCGTGGTGAAGGCCAGCCAACCGACCAGCGCGCCGCCGACGCGCAGGCGCCGGCGCGAGACGGCCTCGTCGCTCTCGCCGGCCGTGCGCGCCGCCGCGCCCACGGCGGCGACGGCGACACCCACCATGGCGACCGACAGCGCGGTGAAGCCCGCGATGGCGGCCGGAGAAGGAACGGGGTCGAAGAGTAGAGGATGCATGAGGGCTCCTTTCCGGCGTCAGCGTCGCGTCGCGATTACGGCCAGGGACACGCCGATGGGAAGGCCGGTGGTAGCTGCCAGCGCGGCTTCCACCCGACCAACGCCGCGCAGCAAGGTGTTGATCGGCGCCGGCACCACGCCGAGGTCGGCCCCGCCGCCGCCGTCGTCCCGCCGCCGCCGCCGGCTCCAGCGCAGCGCCACCGTCGGCGCGAAGATTGTGCAGTTGGTCCAGCCGATGGTTTCCAGCGCGAGCCCGCTGCCGTGGATCAGTTCGCGCAGCCCGCGCCGCGTGTAGCGGCGCTTGTGCTCGAGGACCTCGTCGTGGCGGCTCCACAGGAAGGGCCAGGCGGGCACGTGCACGGCCAGGGCCCCGCCCGGGGCCAGCACGCGCGCCAGCTCCGCGACGAAGCCGCGGTCGTCCTCGACGTGCTCGATCACGTCGTAGGCGGTGACGATGTCGAAGGCGCCGTCGCGAAACGGCAGCTGCGGGGCCTCGGCGGCCACCACGTTTTCGACGCCCCGCGAGCGCACGAAGGCAAGAGCTTCCAGGCTGCGGTCGGAAGCGGTCACGTTGCCGTAACCGGACAGTTCGAGGGCGTTCGCGCCCGCGCCGCACCCGATGTCCAAAATTCGAAGCTCGCCGCGACGCGAGCCGCCCGCCAGCCGGTCTCCAAGGAGGCGCCGCATGAGATGGCGCTTGCCCCAGAACCACCAGTGCGACGCTTCGAGCGCGTACATCTCGCTGATTTGCTGCGGCTGCATCTATTCCTAGTTCGTCGATCCGGGGTCCGGCGGCGTCGCCGCCACCCCGCCGGCATCCGGCGTCCCCGCCACCCTGCCGGCATCCGGCGTCCCCGCCTTGCCGGCATCCGGCGGCCCGGTCACGGGAACGGCGTCGCCGCTGCGGTGCAGGGCGAACACCCGGCCCTCCGAGGGCGGGAGCCAGCGCGCGTACGGGCGTGAATCGGCCTCAGCGTAGCCGTCGAGGGGGCCGAAAGCGATGACCCACTCGTCGTCCACCACCCACCACCAGCTCTTCGAGGTGGAGGGCTGGCCGGACCTGGCCTGGGCGTCGGTGGGCGCCGTGCCGAGACGGGCCGCGAGTCTCTCGGCGTTGTACTCGACGCCGCCGTCGATGCTTCGCGGCGAGATGCCGCGGTTCTCGAGGGCGACCAGCAGGTCCCAGCGCGCGCGGTTCCACGCCAGGTAGTCGTGGGTGCCGGCGACCGAGTAGAGCGACATCAAGAGCAGGGCTGCCACGAAGCCCGCGCCGAAGCGGGGGCCCGGCGACAGCGCGACCAGCGACGCAACGGCCAGCGGCACCAGCACGAGCACGTAGCGATCGAAGTAGTAGTGGGACTGGGCGAGGGTGCCGAGACCGGACAGCGCGAAGGCGAGGAGGCAGAACAGCGCGGGGGCCTTGGCTGTCGGAGGATCCGTGGCGCCGGCGCGCGTTGAGACGAGCAAACGCGGCGCGGCGGCGAGCAGGCGCGTCGCCGCCAGCGCGATCGACACGATCGACACCGCCGTCAGAAACACCCGGAGCAAGCCGGCCGCGCTGCCCGGGCGGGCGGGCAAGTCCAGGAAGAGCACGTCTCGCGTAGTGACGGCGCCGACCGAAGCGAGGTCCAGCGTGTTCGTCAGGTAGAACATCAGCGAGCCGTCGCGGAAGAACAGGAAGAGCGCCACGGCCGAGAGCAGGACCAGCAAGGCGGCGAAGCCGCGTCGCTCGGTCCCGCGCGCCGGTCGCAGCGTCACGGTCCAAGGCAGCAACAGGAACCCGAGGGTAACGAGGGCGCGGAAGGCCGCGTCGGCTGCCGGCAGGAGAGAAGTCGAGGCCGCTTCTCGCAACTTGTTCTGGACGGCGAGAGGAACATCCCCCGACGTAGCTGCCCACCAGGACCAGACCGCCGCGGCGAGCAGAGGAAGCGCCAGCGCCGCGCCGGCGTCGGCCAGGCTCTTCCGAGCGGCCGCGCCGCTTCCGGTCCACCGATGCTCGCGCGCCGTCCACACGGCGGCCACGGCCGCCGCGACCGCGATGGACATGGCGTGCTGGCGCACCAGGAAGGAGGCCGCCGCCGCCGCGCCGGCCAGCAGCAGCGTTCCTCGCGACCCGCGGCCGAGCCCGCGCACATAGAGCCAGGCGGCGACCAGCGCGAGCGCCGCGAACGGCACGTCCGTCATGAACGTGAACGAGAGATGAAACCACAGCGGCGAGAACGCCAGCACGGCGACGCCGGCGGCCACCGTGCGCCGGTCGGCGCCGAGCTCGCGCAGGAGCCCGTGGAAGGCGGCCACGCCGACGACCGAGAGCAGGAGGGTGCCGATGCGCAGGACTTCGTAGGAGAACCCCGCCAGCTTGCACGCGGCGGCGCCGTAGAGGGCCTGCACCACGAGGCTGGCGCCCGTCCACGGCAGCAGGTCGAAGCCGCGCCCTTCGCAAAGGGAGCGCACCACATGGGCGTAACTCCAGTCGTCGCTCAGCGGGAAATCGCCGCCGATGCCGACGGCCGCGACGGCGCCGGCCCAGAGCGCGACGGCGGCGAGAAGCCATCCGCCCGAGAGGGAAGTGTCGCCGCCCGGCGTCGTCGCACGGCTGTCCGGTCCGGGAGACCGTGCGGACTGGCGCTCGGGCATCGTGGGTTTGTACGCGAGCCGGGTTGCTCCGGCCAGCGCCCCGGCCTTCAGGCGGCCGGCGCCGGGGGCTCGCGACGGCAAACGGCGATCAGGTCGAGGGCGCGATCGAGGTGGTTGCCGCCCACGCTGAAGTCCTCGGGCACGATTGCCGCGGCGCTCGACGGCCGGGCCTGGCGCCGCACGAGGCCCGCAAGGCGGGCGAAGGCAAATTCCACGACGGCGCGAGGAAGAAGGTTACGAAGACCGAGGGGATCCAGCCGCAGGATACGCGCCACCGCCCGCGCCCGCCCTGCTTCGAACTGCTCCACCTTTTCGTTACCGTGCATACCAAGCAGCTGCACATCGCCGAACACCTTCGCGAGTTCGGCCGCGAGTTCCCCCGCGGTGTACTCGCGCACGTGGTAGGGGTTCTCCGAAGCGCTGCGCAGCCGGTTGGGCGTCGTGAGCAGGAGCCGGCCGCCCGGTGCCAGCCGTTCCCGCAGAGCGTGCAGGAAGGGCGTGCTGTCGCGGATGTGCTCGAGCACCTGGAAGCAGAGCACGACATCGAAGAGCTCACGGAAATCCCCGGGGAGCGTCAGGTCCACCTGCTCGAAGCGGAGGTTGGGCCGCTCCTCGCCGCTCCACAGCCGGCGACATTCGCCGACCGCGTCGGCCGAGTAGTCCACACCCACCACCTCGGCGGCCAGCGAGGCGAGGGTCGCGGTGCCGAAACCTTCCCCGCAGCCGGCGTCGAGTACCCGGCGGCCGGCGACGAGCGTGGCGGCGTGGCGGTAGGCCGCCACGTGGCGGGCATAGTCGTAGTCGAAGTCCTTGCCCCAGCCCGGCCTTTCGCCGGTGAAGGAGGTCGCAGGCGCGGCGTCCTCCCGGTTCGGGCGCTGCTCCGGCGCTTGCTGTGGACCGGGGGCCTTCCTCACGATGGCTCGGGGTTGTAGGGGAGCCCCCGGCGCCGGGCAAGCCGCTCGCGGCGGGGGCCGCGGCCGGCCCCGCGGGCGCTTCATTCATGGCGGGCGTTGTGCTTTAACCATCGCGCGCCGTCGTTGTCTCCACCGGCGCCTTCCACACGAATGGGATCCGACCAGCCTCCAAGTTGGCGCCAGCTTCTTTCCTCTCTCGACGTGCGAGAGGTCTCCCCGGGCTCTCCCGAGGTGAGGCTGGACGCGCGCGAAGCCACGATTGAGGCCCTCACTGGCGCCGGACTCGCCGATTTCGCCCGTGGCGCTGCCTCCGAAGGCCGTTCGCTGACCATCCTCGTCAACGACACGCACCGATTCACCGATACCGCCGGGTTCCTGGAAGCCGTTTTCGCCGTCCTCGACGACCGCCTCGCCGGCGAGCGCCTTCCGCCCCTGAGGGTGCTGGTGGCCACCGGCAGCCACCTGGCCACGCCGGCCGAGCGAAGCGACCACGAGGAAGCCGTCTTCGGCTCCCACGCCGCCCGCATCACCGAGGTGGCCTGGCACGACGCCCGCAGCGAGACGACGCTGCGCACCGTGGGCAACACCACCCTGCACGCCTGGATGTCCGAAGGCGGCTTCTATCTGGCTTGCGGCAGCATGGAGCCGCACTACTTCGCGGGCATCACCGGCGCCCACAAGACGCTCACGGTCGGCGTGATGTCGATGGAGAGCCTGCGCGAGAACCACCAGCACGCGCTGTCCTCCGCCGCGCGGCCCCTGCGCCTCGACGGCAACCCGGTTCACGTCGGCATCGTGGACGCCCTGGCCGACCTCGAGGATTCCGGAGCGCGCCTGCTCGCCCTCAACCAGGTGCTGGTGGACGGTCGCGTGGTGGGACTTACCTGCGGGCATCCTCTGGAAGCGCTGGTGCAGGGACTGCCGATGGTCCGCGGCTGCTTTGCCGTGACCCTCGAGGGCGAAGCCGACCTGGTGATCGCCGAGGTGGGTCCGCCCCTGGATCGCGACTTCTACCAGGCCGACAAGGGCATCAAGAACACCGAGTTCGCCGTCCGCGAAGGCGGCGTGCTGCTGCTGGAGGCCGAGTGCCGCGGCGGTGTCGGCATCGATCATTTCGTGGAGTTGCTGCGCGAGGCGCCCACGGCCGAGGAGGCCCGCGCGCTGGTCGAATCGCGCGGTTATCGACTCGGCGACCACAAGGCCGTCCGCCTGCGCTGCCTCACCGACGAGCGCGAAGTCCAGATCGGGCTCATCAGCGGCGGCGTCTCTCCCGAACTGGCCGGCGTGCTCGGCATCCGCGTCTTCGCCGACCGCACGTCGGCCTGCGCCTGGGCCATCGGTGTGCTCGGCGCCGAGGCGACCGACGCCGTCGTCGTCGTCGTCCACGACGCCGGCAACGTCGCCGTCGAAGTCCACTGAACCCGCCGTGGCCGGCGCCGAGCACTGGCTGATCCGCACCCGCCCTGCGCGCGGCCGCGAAACGGCCGGCTCCTCCGCCAGCGCCAGAGGCTCTGAAGCCATGCGCCGCGAGCGCGATCCCGACGTGGTGGCCGGCCACCTCCACGACGCTGCCCGGTTCGCGGGCGGCCACAGCGAAGAGATCTGCTATCCGGCCAGCGAAGCCGACGTTGCGGCCCTGCTCGGCGAAGGCAGGCCCATCCTCGTCGTCGGCGCCCAGTCGTCGCTGACCGGCGGCGCCACGCCGCGCGGCGAGATGCTGGTTTCCACCGCGCGCCTCGACGGCATCGGCGACTGGACCGCCGCCAGTGTCCGCTGCGGCGCCGGCGTGGTGCTGAGGGATCTCGAGGCGGCCGCCGCCGCGCGCGACCTCTACTTTCCGCCGGTTCCCACCTACGACGGCGCCACCGTCGGCGGCGTGGTCTCCACCGACGCGGCCGGCGCGGCAACGTTCAAGTACGGCACCACGCGGGCCTGGGTGGAAGAAGTCACGGTGGTGCTGGCCGGCGGGGAAGTCCTCGACGTGGTGCGCGGCCGCACCATCGCGCACCCCGAGGGATGGTTCGAGATCGAGGGCCTGGACGGGCTCCGCCGCCGCATCCCCGTCCCGCGCCCGGCCCGCCCCGGCGTGCCGAAGATTTCCGCCGGTTATCGCGGCGGCGCCGGGCTCGACCTCGTGGAC
>JBHEPB010000199.1:0-12657 GCA_046260515.1 Binatia bacterium | reverse complement strand
ACCTGGGGCACGTCGGCGGCCGGATAGACCGGGCACACCCGCGGCGTCGCGCCGATGGCGAAAGGAACCTCGATCACGTTGTTGGCTTCGTTCGACTCGGCGAAGTGGTTGTCGGGATCCAGGGTGACGCGCAGGCGGTAGTCGCCGTCGGGAAGGCCGGCGTCGGTGATGTCCACGTACTGGCAGGGAAGACCGGCGGCGTACACGTCGCTGCATCCGGCCGTGATGCCCTGGTAGGAGCAGCTGTACTGCGGAGTGGGGCAGCCGCCCTGGTCGAGCAGGCAGAAGCCGTACTTCTGTCCCTCGACGACCACGTTGTCGTCACCATCGAGGATCTGGTTCTTCGCAAAGTACTCGAAGTGGGCGTGGCCGTGGGCGGTTCCGCAATGGAAGAGGGGATTGGTGCAGTGCGCCCCCGGGTTGAGGCTGCAGTTGGGGCAGCCCGGGCTTCCCAGGATGAGATCGTCCTGGCCGATGTTGTGGGTACGAAGAGAGTAGCGCACGAGGCGGCGGTCGTAGCGTCCTCCGGCGCAGCCCTCGTCCACGTCGCCCTGGAGGACGTCGCGGACGGCCACGGCCAGGTCGAAGATTTCCGGCAGCAGATCGGGCAGGGCGGCCGCCGGTCGCGGTCCCGCCACGTCCACCAAGCCGAGGGCCGCTGCGGCGGCGAAGGTGACGATGCGGAGTCTGGTGCCGGCGATGCTCATCGATCCCCCCGTGCGAAGCCGTCCCCGCGAGCCATAGCAGGAGAAGGCAAGGGAAGCAGCCCCAGGAACGCGGAAAAGGCCAGCCTGCTCGCGCTGGCCGGGGGAGCCGCGTTGTGGCGTCGCGGCGGCGCCTCTGGCAATCAGGGCGGCGGAGAAACCTGCATGAGAACCTTCGATCGCATCCTCATCGGCGGCCAGTGGGTGAAGCCCGGCACCCCCGACCACTTCGACATCGTCAACCCGACCACGGAGGAGATCTGCGGCCGCATCCCGCGCGCCGACGCCGGCGACGTGGACAAGGCCGTCCGCGCCGCTCGCGCTGCCCTCGTGGGCTGGAAACTGACGCCGGCACCGGAGCGGGGCCGCATGCTGAGGGCCGTGGCGGACGAGATGGATGCGCGAGCGGCCGAACTCGGCGACGTCATCGTCGAGGAACTGGGCTCGCCGGCCGCGATGACGGCCCAGTACATGGTCGGCTTTCCCGCCTCGACCATTCGCTTCTACGCCGACCTCCTCGCCAAGGGCGAGTTCCCCTTCGAGCAGCGCATCGGCAACTCGGTGGTCGTGCGCGAGCCCAAGGGCGTCGTCGCCGCGATCACGCCGTGGAACTACCCCATCCACCAGATCACGGCCAAGGTGGGGCCGGCCTTGGCCGCAGGATGCACGGTGGTGGTGAAACCGAGTTCCGAGGTGGCGCTTTCCTGCTTCCTCTTCGCGGAGATCGCGGGACGGCACCTGCCGCCCGGCGTCTTCAACTTCCTCTCGGGCAAGGGCAGCGAGATCGGCGAGGCCATGGCCACCCACCCGGAAGTGGACATGGTGTCGCTGACGGGCAGCACCGACGTGGGTCGCCGCATCATGGCGCTGGCGGCCCGCACCGTGAAGGAAATCTCCCTCGAACTCGGCGGCAAGGCGGCCAACGTGATCCTGGACGATGCCGACCCCTCGGTGATTCGGGCCGGAGTTCACCACGCCTACACCAACGCCGGGCAGACCTGCGCCGCGTGGACGCGGATGCTGGTGCCGAGATCCATGCACGAGGAAGCCTGCCGCATCGCCAAGGACGTGGCCGAGAACGTGATCCTCGCCGGCGACCCCCGCGTGGCGCCGGCCCCGGGCACCACGAGGATGGGTCCCCAGGTGAGCCGCCACCAGTACGACAGCGTTCGCGAACACATCCGCCGCGGCATCGAGGAGGGCGCCCGCCTGGTAGCCGGTGGGCTGGACAGGCCGGAGGGCCTCGACACGGGCTTCTTCGTGAAACCGACCGTGTTCGGCGACGTGAAGCCCTCGATGTCGATCGCCCAGGAGGAGATCTTCGGACCGGTGCTGACCATCCTTCCCTACGAGGACGAGGACGACGCCGTGCGCATCGCCAACAGCACCATCTTCGGCCTGGGCGGTGCGATCTGGTCGGCCGACGTGGACAGGGCCATGAGGGTGGGGCGGCGCATCGACACCGGCGGCATCGACATCAACGGCGGCACCTTCAACACCATCGCACCCTTCCGGGGCATCAAGCAGTCGGGAATCGGCTGCGAACTCGGGGTGTACGGACTCGAGGAGTACCTCACCACGAAGTCCTTCCAGCTGCCGGTCGATGGCAAGATCGCAGCTTATCTCGAGGGCCGCTTCGAGACCCGTTCGGGCGGGGCCGACTGAAGCGCGGGCACCTTTCCTTCTGCGTTCGTGACCTTTTCTTTGCAGGCCCGTTGCTAGGCCGGCGAAGGCGCGTTTACCCTCGTCCTCTGCACAGTTGCCGCGGCAGGGCGGCGACTGCGGCTGTCGGCGTGCTCGCCGGGGCGGCGGTGCGTGGTTCCTGTCGTTGAGGGTCGGCCAGCCCTGCCCCGGTGATGGGGACGGGCCGGGCCAGGAGAGGGACGAGCCCGTGAACGCAAGCGTCGGTCTGAACTGGATGTCGCGAAACACGCATGCGCAGCCCCTGTGGCTGGTCGTTCCGGCGGCCCTCGCGGGCCTTCTCTTCTACTTCGACCTGCGCGCTCCCGACCGCATGATCTTCGGGCTGCCCTACATGGTGGTGGTGCTGCTCGCCCAGGGTGCCGGCGGCAGCGTCGCGGCTGCCGTCGCGGCGGCGGCCGTTGCCACCTTCGTGGTGACCGCGCCGCTGCTCACATGGTCCCCCGTCGGGGTCGAGCCGTTGTGGATGGTCGTCATCGGCCGCGGAATCGTCGTGGGCGCCATCGGCATCCTGGTTTTCTTCCTGCGCCAGAGGGACGAGGCCCGCGAGACCCTGCGCCAGCACGTGGGCACCCTGGAGGATTCCACCAGCCGCCGCAGCGACGAGCTTCGCCTGGTCAACGCCCAGTTGCACCGGGAGATCGCCGAACGCCGCCGCGCCGAGCTGCGCTCGGGCTACCTGGCTTCCATCGTCGAGTCTTCGGCGGACGCCATCATCGGCCAGTCCCTCGACGGCACCATCGTCAGCTGGAACGCCGGCGCAACGCGCGTCTACGGCCACCAGCGCGCGGACGTCATCGGCCGGGCCTCCACCTGCCTGCTTCCCCCCGAACACGAGGAACTTTTCCTGGACGTCCTCGCGAGCGTCGCCCGCGGCGAGAGGGCCGACGAGGTCGAGTCTGTGCGTCTGCGCAGCGACGGGACGATGTTCGACGTGTCGGCCAGCTTCTCGCCGATTCTCGACGAGAAGGGTTCCATCATCGGCGTGTCCACCATCGAGCGTGATATCACCCGGCGCATGCACGCCGAACAGGCCCTGCAGAGCCTCAATGCCGAACTCGAGGAGAAGGTGCGGCAGCGCACCGAGCAGCTCGAGTCGGCAGTGAGCGAGCTCGAGGCCTTCAGCTACTCGGTCTCCCACGACCTCCGGGCGCCGCTGCGGGCCCTGAAGGGTTTCGCGGAATCGCTCGCCGAGGACCTGGGCGGGCGGCTGCAGGGACGCGAGCGGGAAATGCTCGAGCGCATCCAGGGCGCCGCCGGCCGCATGGACAGGATCATCGAGGATCTGCTCACGCTGTCTCGCGCGGGCAACGACCGCATCCAGAAGGAAGTGGTGAGCCTGGCCGAAGTGGCGAGATCGGTGATCGAGGAGCTGCGCGCAGGATCCCCGGGCCGCGAGGTCGAGTGGGTGGTGGGCGACGGACTTCTTGCCTGGGGAGACGCCGGATTGCTGAGGCTGGTGGTGCAGAACCTGCTCGGCAACGCCTTCAAGTACACGGCCCCGAAGGACAAGGCTCGCATCGAGTTCGGCGTGGACGGCCGCTCGCCGGAGGCGGTCACTTACTTCGTGAGGGACGACGGTGTCGGCTTCGACTCGCAGCTGGCCGGCAACCTGTTCCGGCCCTTCTCGCGCCTGCACGGGCAGCAGGAATTCGAGGGGTCGGGGATCGGACTGGCCACGGTCGAGCGCATCCTGCGGCGCCACGGCGGCGAGGTCTGGGCCGACGGTACGAAGGACGGGGGAGCGACTTTCCGGTTCCGCCTGCCCGTGCCCCGGCGTTCGCGAGGATTGCACGCGGGAGCCCCGGTTCCCGCCGAAACGGTCCGCTCGGTCCGTAGCTCGACATCGGTGCTGCAGGGCTGATCCCGATTTGGCGAGGCGGCCGAAGCTCGAGGCTTCCGTCCCTCCGCGATTCCCGGTTTGCGCCTCGACGTGTCGCGCTTCACCTTGTCCTCAACAGGTCCGGGGTACTGGCTCCTCGCCGGGACGACGTGTATCGTTTCCTCCCGGGAAGCGTGCCTTCCCATGCCACCTCTTTTGCCCAGGAGAACCCAGTGTCCAGCCAGCCGTTCCAGTTCGAGGCCGAACTCACGTTGCGAGCCCAGATCCAGGCCCGCGCCGACCATCCCGAGGCCTCCGGCCGCCCTTTCCTGCGCCAGCACGACCGCTCCTGGACCTTCGGCCAGTTCCGGGACGAATCGACCCGCGTCGCCCATTTCCTGCTGGGCCGCCTCGGCCGGGCAGACGAGAGCAAGCCCGGCCACGTGGCCATGCTCCTGGAAAACCACCTCGAGCTCACCTCGCTGTTCGGCGGTTGCGGCATCGCCGGGCTGACCCTCTTCGGCGTCAATAACGGGCTGCGCGGCGCCACCCTGGCCGGCGTCCTCAACCAGTCGCGGGCTCGCCTTCTGGTCGCCGACGAGAGGTTTCGGGACGAAGTGGAGAAGGTGAGGGGCGACCTCCAGCACATCCCTGCGGAGAACATCCTGTTCCTGCCCACCTCCGGCGGAGCGCTGGAAAAGCAGGCCGACTACCTGGCCTGCCTGGCCTCGGAGGCCGGCGCGGCCGGCGTGAGCCTGCCTTACCCGGAGGCCGACGTGAATCCCGGCACCAACCTGATGATCATCTACACCTCGGGGACCACGGGCCTCCCCAAGGGCATCAACAACAACCATTTCAAGCTCTGCGCCACCGGGGTCGGCGTTTCCAGCCGCCTCGAACTCGGCCGCGACGACTGCGGCTACACCTGCATGCCGCTGTTCCACTCCAACTCGATGTTCATCGGTTTCATGCCGACGTTCTGGGTGGGCGCGCGGCTGGCCATGCGCGAGCGCTTTTCGGCCAGCAACTTCGTGCCCGACGTGCTGGGCTGCGGCGTCACCTATTGGAATTATGTCGGTGAGCCGGTGCACTACGTGCTCCAATACCTGGAGAAGCACTACGGCGGCGACATGGACCGCCTTCGCGCCGAAGTGACCAACCATCCGGACAACCACCTTCGCTACGCCATCGGCAACGGCGCCTCGCCGCCCGACATCGATCGCTTCATCGACTGGATGGGCCTCGAGGACATGTTCGAATTGTACGGTTCGACCGAGGCCGCTATCGCAACCTACCGCCGCAAGAACGACCCGCGCGGCAGCGTGGGCGAGGTGAGCGATCCGGCGGTGCGCATCCTCGACAGCATCGGCGCCGAGTGCCCGCCGGCCGACGTGGCGGCCGACGGTCGCATCCTCAACTACGAGAGCGCGGTGGGCGAGATCTGCCGCGTCGCGGGCGACACCTCCCTGTTCCAGGGCTATTTCGACAACGTCTCGGCGAACACCCAGAAGTACCGCGACGGGGTCTACCATTCCGGCGACCTCGGCCACATCCTGCTGCACGAGGGCAAGCGCTACCTGTATTTCGACGGGAGGACCGACGACTGGATCCGCAAGGACGGGGAGAACTTCTCGGCCCTGCAGGTCGCCCGCCTCCTGCAGGAGCATCCCGATGTGGGCCTGGCCGCGGCCTACGGCGTTCCCTGTCCGGTTTCCGACGAATGGGTGATGGCAGCGCTCAAGCTGCGTGACGGCGCCGCTTTCGATCCGGCGGACTTCTTCGACTTCTGCGAGCGCCAGGTGGTGGACGGCGGCATGGATCGCAAGTGGTTTCCCGACTTCGTGCGCATCGTCGAGGATTTCGAATACACGGGCACGCAGAAGATCCTGGTGCGCAACCTGAAGGGCGTGCACTTCCGCCCGCAGGAAGTGAAGGGGCCTCTATTCTGGAGGGAGCGCGGCGACACCTCGTTCAAGCCCCTTGCCGCGGCCGACTACGCAGGCCTTCGCGAGCGTTTCGCGAAAGCCGAACGCCTGACCCTGCTGGAGCGCTGAGGAAACATGGAAGACCAGAAGGAACAAACCCCGGACGGCTGGGAAGCTCGCGATCTCACCAGCGGCGTGGCCAAGGTCTTCGCGGCCGCCAAGCGGCGCAGCATGCTCGGCATCCAGGCAGCCACGGCGTGGGCCGTGGTGGTGTTCATCTACGGCTGCCTCGGCATCGTCGGCGCCGTGTACGTGGCGCCTCCCTGGTGGGACTTTGCGGCCGGCGTCGCGATGGTCCTGCTGGCCGCGACCTCGGTATCGCGGACGCCCGGCCCCCTGCTGGGCGCCTCGATCCTGGTGTTGGTGGACCTTGGCGTGGTTTCCTTCCAGTTCCCGAGTCTGGTCGAGCGGGGGACCCCGGCCGACTATCTTGGCGCGGGCATCCGCGCTGCGGCGGCGCCTCTTGCCCTGTTCTTCGTGGTCAACGGCTACTTCGGTTGCCTGGCCATCCAGGCGTTCAAGAACGGCTTCAGTCCAGGGGCCGATTGGCGCACCAGGATGAGTCCCATGATGCTGCAGTTGACCGTGGTGGGATCCTGCGTCGGCGTCGTGCTCGTGGGTTTCCTCAGCTGGATGGGGGCCATCCGTTCGGGGTTTGCCAGGACGGACGCGGTGTGGGTCACCAGGTCCTTGCCCTTCGGCTCCCTCGAAATCGAGACGGCCCGCCCGGATGCGGAAAGGGCGGAGACCGACGGAAAGACCCAGGAAGACTTCA
Source organism: Binatia bacterium (assembly GCA_046260515.1). Taxonomy (GTDB): domain Bacteria; phylum Desulfobacterota; class Binatia; order UBA1149; family CAITLU01; genus DATNBU01. The sequence continues at coordinate 5,670 of JBHEPB010000199.1, read as the reverse complement.
TCAAGGTCAAGGTGCTCGAGAAGGAGAGAGCGGAACTCGCGAAGGCCGAAGTCCCGGTGCCCGAGTATCCCGAGGCCGCCAAGCCCATCCTCAACCTCAAGGGTTTCGACGCCTACGGCCAGCGGGTGCTGGAGGATGCCTTCGAGTTCGGAGGGGAGACCGACGAGCCGGGCTGCGTCCTCGAAGCGCAGGGTCGCCAGGACCGCTGCCGCGATGACCGTTGCAAACACTGGGCGCGGATGTTCGCGCGGGCCTGCCTGACCAAAAGCAAGCGCGCGGAGCAGTACTGCAAGGAGGTGCCCGAGCCGACCCTTCTCGACGCCGGGGCGAGGTGGGCGGAGGGACTTTGCGCCGGCCGTCTTTTCGAGACCTGTCGCGAATTGCTTTTCGCCGTACAGGGGCACTGCCATCCGCCGGTCGATCCGTCGAAGGCGGCGGACGCGAACAAGGCGCCTGCGAAGTCGGCCCCGGCCAAGCAAGGCGCCGCGAAATAGAGTCGCACCGGAAAGCGTGCCGCCGCTGGCGCGGTTCGTCGCCCGCGGCTAGTCTCCGGCCCTGCCTGCGGGGGCTGACTTGAGCCAGGAACCGATACGCATACTGCTCGTCGAGGACGACGAGGACGACGCTTTCCTGCTCCAGCGGGCGCTGACCAAGGCCGCGCCCGGCCAGTTCGCGATCTCCCGGGTGGGAACCCTGGAAGCGGCGCGCCGTACCCTCATCTCTTCGCCCTTCCAGGTCGTGCTCTCGGATCTCTCCCTGCCCGACAGCCGAGGCTTCGACACCTTCGAGAAGATCCACGAGGCCGACCCCGAGGTGGCTATCGTGGTGCTCACCGGCAATGACGACGAGCGCCTCGCCGTGCGCGCCCTGAACGAGGGCGCCCAGGACTATCTCGTCAAGGGCAAGGCCGACGGCCAGACGCTGGTGCGCTCGATGCATTACGCCATCGAGCGCAACCGCAATCGCCGCCTGAAGGCCGACAACAACGCCCTCGAAAGTGAGATCCGCGCCCGCAAGCTGGCCCAGGAGCAGCTCGAGCGGGTGGCGGCCCAACTCGAGGCGAGCAACCGCGAGCTCCAGCAGTTCGCGTCGGTGGCCTCCCACGACCTGCAGGAGCCCTTGCGCAAGATCGTCGTGTTCGGTGACCGCCTGAAGACCAAGTTCGGCGACCAGGTCGGGGAACAGGGAACCGACTACCTCGAGAGGATGATGAACGCCGCGGGGCGCATGCGCATCCTGATCGACGACCTTCTCGAGTTCTCGCGCGTGGTCACGCGGGCCCGTCCCTTCGTCGCCGTGGACCTGGAAGAAGTCGTGCGCGAGGTACTCGGGGACCTCGAGGTCCTCATCGAGAGCAAGGGTGCGGTGGTGGACGTGGGGGATCTGCCTACGCTACAGGCCGATCCCACGCAGCTTCGACAGGTCTTCCAGAACCTGATCGCCAATGCGCTCAAGTTCCAGGGGGACGGAGCGGTGCCCCACGTTTCGATCCGCGCGCAACCGGACCAGGATGGCTCGATCGCGGGCTGGCGCGTCACCGTTCGCGACAACGGAATCGGATTCGAGCAGCAGCACGCCGACAGGATCTTCGCGCCCTTCCAGCGCCTCCACGGTCGCAGCGAGTTCGGCGGATCGGGCATCGGCCTGGCCATCGTCCGGCGCATCGTGGAGCGCCACAGCGGTACCATCACCGCCGAGTCCAGCCCCGGCCACGGGGCGGCCTTCGTCATCCGCCTGCCCGCCGAGGCGGACTCGGTTCCGCTCACGGCCTGAGTTATTTCGTCGAGAGCTGTTCGGGGAGCCGCACGGTTTCGAACCAGTAGTGCGACAGCGTCCGCACGAGGGCCAGCAGCGACTCGTACGTGACCGGCTTGCTGATGAAGGAGCTGACGCCGAGGTCGTAGGAACGCTGGACGTCCTCCTCGGCCTGGGACGTCGTGATCACCACGACAGGGATGCGGCGCAGCGCCGGGTTCTGCTTGATGGCGGCCAGGGCCTCGCGGCCGTCCTTGCGCGGCATGTTGAGGTCGAGGAGGATCAGCGACGGGGTGGGCGCCCCGGCCCAGGGACCGTGACCGTGCAGGTAGTCCAGAAGCTCGACGCCGTCCTCGACGAACTTCAGGTTCACGTCCATGTCGCATTCCTGAAAGGCGTCGCGAGCCAGAAGACGGTCGTCTTCGTCGTCGTCGGCCATCAGTACGGTGAACGTCTTGGTCTCCCTGGACACGATCCCCTCCCAGCCGCGCGGGGCGGCGGCCTCCGTCCAGCGGGGACCTACCCTTTGATCTCCTTGGCGAGACCCGCGGTGGCGATGGTCTCGTGATCGCTCTCGAAGATCATGGAGCGCGTGGTCTGCTTCTCCGTGGAGTCGGGCGCGGTCCAGTCCACCTCGATCTGGAAGGCGACGGTGGCCGTCTCGCCGTTGAGGTGGGTGGCCAGGGCTTCGAGCTTGGCCGGGTCCACGGTGGCGCGAACCTGGCTCACGTTGGCGATGTATTCGGCTTCCAGCGCCTGGGGCTCGACCAGGTTGTAGCCGGTCTCGCTCGACTTGTAGAGGGCGCCGGTGATGGAGACGGAAACGCGGGCGCCGAGGATCTTGTTGTCCTCGTCGTCGACCTTGCCGCTGAACTCGAAGACGGGCAGAGGACGGCCGCCGATCTTGGCCATCGTGGCGCGGCCCTCGGTGATCTTGGGCGCCTTGGCGGTCGGCCCGGTGGCGGTGTTCAGGCAGGCCACGAGGGTCATCGAGGCGAGGGCGGCGAGCAGTGCGATCTTCTTCATGGAATCTCCTCACGTTGCGGCAGTGAGTTGCCGCAGTCGGTGTCGCGCCTCATTATTCGACGCCGCCCGGCGGAGCAACCCAGTGGAAGTCCTCGAAGCCATCCGCACATGCCGGGCCATGCGGCATTTTCGGCCCGATCCGGTCTCCCCGGACCTGCTTCGCCGGCTGCTCGAGGCCGCCACCTGCGCCCCGAGCCCCGGTAACTCCCAGGGCTGGGACTTCGTCGTCGTGACCGAGGAGGGCAGGCGCCGTGAGCTGGCGGCCATCCTGAGGGACGGCGTTCGGCCCCTGCTTCCTCCTGTTCCGAAGTCGGGCGACGCGTCGCGTCGCCGCCTGCTGGCCTCGGCCCACCACCTTCTCGACCACGCCCTGGAGGTTCCCTCCTGGATCCTCGTCTGCGGGCGGCCGGTGTATCCGGCCTCCGCGCCCAGTGCGGACTGGATCGGGGCCGCGGTCTATCCGGCCGCCCAGAACCTGCTCCTGGCGGCTCGCGGCCTCGGCCTCGGCGCCACCTTCACCACCTGGCACATGCCGTCGGAGCCGGCGGTCCGGACCCTGCTCGGCCTTCCCGACGATGCCCGCATCGCCGTCACCATTCCGGTGGGCTGGCCCGACCGTCCCTTCGGACCGGTGCGGCGCCGGCCCCTGGCCGAAGTGGTGCACTGGGAGCGCTGGTAAGTCCGGCTGCGCAGAGGGGATCCGCGATGGGAAGACTCGACGGTAAAGTGGCCCTGGTGACCGGATCGGGGACGGGAATCGGCGCCGCCATGGCCGCGCTGTTTGCCGCCGAGGGGGCCCACGTGGTCGTCAGCGGCGATCGCGAGCCCTCCCTGCTGGAGACGGCCGGGCGCATCGCTGCCGCCGGCCACGAGGTGGAGACCCGGGTCTGCGACGTGACGGACGAGCAGGCCCTCGGCGGCCTGATCGATGACATCGACCGCCGTCTCGGCCACCTCGACATCCTCGTGAACAACGCCTTCCGCATGTCGGCCGAACCCATCGTGTCGATGACGACCGAGGCGTGGAAGGACAGTTTCAGCGTGGCCCTGGATGCGGTGTTCTTCGCCACGCGGGCGACCCTGCCGCGGATGGCGGCGAGGGGCGGGGGAGTGATCCTCAACATCTCCTCCACCGCCGGCCACGCCGCCCTGTATTCGCTGGCCGGTTACAGTTCGGCCAAGGCGGCGCTGGAGTCCTTTACCAGGGTGGCGGCCATCGAGGGGGCGCCCGTTGGCGTGCGTGTCAACGCGCTGGCGCCCGGCTGCATCGCGACGCCGGGCACGCTGGCGGCTTTTCCTACGCCCGCCGCCCGCCGCGCCATGCAACGACTGATCCCGCTGGGGCGCTTCGGCGAGCCCGACGAAATCGCGAAAGCGGCGCTCTTCCTCGTCAGTGACGAGTCGTCTTTCGTGACGGGAACTACCCTCGTCGTGGACGGCGGCCAGCGCGCATCCCTGGGTGCCCCCGCCATCGAGGAGGGTTTCACCCACTAAGCGGCAGTCGGCTAGGCGATGGCCTTGCGGATGCGCTCGACGGCTTCGGTCACCTGTTCGCGCAGGCCGAAGGCGGAGAGGCGGAAGTAGCCTTCGCCGCAGGAGCCGAAGCCGGCGCCGGGCGTGCCGACGACGTGGGCCCGCGACAGCAGCAGGTCAAAGAACTCCCAGGAGCCGAGGCCGCCGGGGGTGCGCACCCAGACGTAGGGCGCATTGATGCCGCCGTACACTTCGAGGCCGGCCGCCGTGAGCGCGTCGCGGATCACGGTCGCATTGCCCATGTAGTAGTCGATGTTGGCGCGGACCTCGTGGCGGCCCGCCTCGGTGTAGACGGCGGCCGCTGCGCGCTGCACCGGGTAGGACACTCCGTTGAACTTGGTGGTGTGGCGGCGCGACCACAGGCGATGGAGGTCAACGGCGCTGCCGTCGGCGGTATTGCCGCGCAGGGACTTGGGCACCACCACGAAGGCGCAGCGCGTCCCCGTGAAACCGGCGGTCTTGGAGAAGCTGCGGAACTCGATGGCCACTTCGCGCGCGCCGGGGATCTCGTAGATCGAGTGCGGGATCTCGGGGTCGGTGATGAAGGCCTCGTAAGCCGCGTCGTAGAGCAGCACGGCGCCGGTCTCGCGGGCCCACTCCACCCAGCGCTCCAGGTCGGAGCGCGTCGCCACGGCGCCGGTCGGATTGTTGGGGAAGCAGAGGTAGGCCAGGTCCACCTTTTCCGCGGGCGGCGAAGGCAGGAACCCGCCGTCGGCCGTGCAGGGCAGGTACACGAGGCCCTCGTAGCGGCCGCTGGCGTCGGCCGCGCCGGTGCGTCCCGCCATCACGTTGGTGTCCACGTACACCGGGTACACCGGGTCGGGAACGGCCACGCGCGCGTCCTGGGCGAAGATCTCCTGGATGTTGCCGCTGTCGCACTTGGAACCGTCGGAGACGAAGACCTCGTCCGCATCCACGTCGGCGCCGCGGCTGCGGAAATCGTTCTCGGCGATCGCTTCGCGCAGGAAGTCGTAACCCTGCTCGGGGCCGTACCCGCGAAAGCCGGCGGAGGTCGTCATCTCGTCCACGGCCGCGTGCATGGCCGCGCCGATCGACTTGGGCAGGGGCAGCACCACGTCGCCTATTCCGAGGCGGATGATGGGCGCGCCGGGATTGGCCTCCAGGAAGATGCGCACGCGCCGGGAAATCTCGGGGAAGAGATAGCCGGCGGCCAACTTGAGGTAGTGTTCGTTGATCAGGGCCATGAAGGATCTCCTCGCGTCGCGAAGTCGCGGACACTAGGGCCGCGGGCGCAAGCGGTCAACCGCCGCCGTGCGCCGCCCCTCGTCGTCGTCGTCGGCCTCTCGAAGGCGGCGACCCCGGCCTCCCCGGCCTTGTCGAGGGGGCCCTGGCAGA
>JBHEPB010000195.1:0-7687 GCA_046260515.1 Binatia bacterium | reverse complement strand
GCCTTCCTGAAACTGCACGAGAAAGGGCAGGGCTTCCTGCTCGAGAGCGTCGAGGGCGGCAACCGCTGGGGCCGCTACAGCCTGCTCGGCAGCGATCCCCTGATGACGCTTCGCTCGCGCGACGGCAGGACCACCGTGCAGCGCCGCGACGGCGCCGAGGAAATTCTCGAAGGCGACCCCGTGGACGCCCTGAGGAAGGTGCTGGCGCCTTTCCGGCCGGCCCGCGTGGAAGGCCTCTCGCGCTTCGCGGGCGGCTTCGTCGGCTACCTGTCCTACGACCTGGTGCGGACGGTGGAAAAGCTGCCGTCCGTCAACGTGGACGACCTCGGCGCCGCCGACCTCTCGGGCCTCATCGCCGACAACTTCGTGCTCTTCGACAACGTCACGCACACCATGAAGGTCGTGTGCCTGGCGGTGCTGGAAGAAAACGAAAACGTCGATGCCGCCTACGAGCGCGCCGCCGCCTCGGTGGACCGAACCGCCGCGCGCCTGCGCCGCAGCCAGGTGCCCCTGCCCACGCCGAGCGAGGGCAGGCCCCCGGCGCCCGTGTCCAACTGCACGCCGGCCGAGTACGCCGCCGCCGTGGAGAAGTGCCTCGAGTACATTGCCGCCGGCGACATCTTCCAGGTGGTCGTCTCCCAGCGCTTCGAGGCGCCGCTGGCCACGCACCCCTTCTCGATCTACCGGGCCCTGAGGACCATCAACCCGTCCCCGTACATGTTCTACCTCGACCTCGACGGAGAGATCGCCACCGGCTCTTCGCCCGAGGTGATGGTCAAGGTGGAGGACGGCCGCGTCACGGTGCGCCCCATCGCCGGCACCATCCGCCGCGGCGCCACGCCCGAGGAGGACGAAGCCCTGGTCCAGCGCATGCTGGCCGACCCCAAGGAGCAGGCCGAGCACATCATGCTGGTGGACCTCGGGCGCAACGACGTGGGGCGCGTGGCCGAGGTGGGCTCGGTGAAGGTGGAGGAGCGCATGGTCGTCGAGCGCTACTCGCACGTGAACCACATCGTCTCCCTGGTTTCCGGCCGCCTGCGCCCGGGCACCGATTGCCTCGACGCTTTCCGCGCCACCTTCCCGGCGGGCACCCTGAGCGGCGCTCCCAAGGTGCGCGCCATGGAGGTGATCGAGGAGGTGGAGAAGACCCGGCGCGGGCTCTACGGCGGCGCGGTAGGCTACGTGGATTTCTACGGAAATCTGGATACTTGCATCGCCATTCGCACCGTATTCGTGAAGAACGGCAAGACCTACGTCCAGGTCGGCGCGGGCATCGTCGCCGACTCGGTGCCCGAGCGCGAGCAGGCCGAATGCGGCGAGAAGTCGGCCGCCATGATGGCCGCCCTGGCCCACGCCGCCGAGATCGAGAGGTCGTGAAAACCGCGCTGGCCAGCCTGGTCGCCGGCCAGGACCTGTCCGACGCCGAGATGTCGGCGGCGATGTCCACCATCATGGACGGAGATGCCACGGCCGCCCAGATCGGCGCCTTCCTGGCTGCCCTCGCGGCCAAGGGCGAGACCGTCGAGGAACTGGCCGCGGCGGTGAGGGTTCTGCGCGAGAGGGCGGTGGAACTTCGCACAGCCGGCCCCGTGATCGACACCTGCGGCACCGGCGGCGACGGACTCGGAACCTTCAACGTCTCGACGGCCGCCGCTTTCGTGGCCGCTGCTGCCGGGGCCAAGGTGGCCAAACACGGCAACCGCGCTTCTTCGGGACAGGTGGGCGCCGCCGACGTGCTCGAAGCCCTCGGCGCGAACATCGAACTCGGACCGGAGGCGGCAGGGCGCTGCCTCGACCGCTGCGGCATCACCTTCCTCTTCGCTCCCGCCTATCACCCGGCCGTGCGCCACGTGGCGGCCGCCCGCCGCGAGCTCGGCTTCCGCACCCTGTTCAACCTCACCGGCCCCCTGTGCAATCCGGCCGGCGCCCGGCGCCAGGTGGTCGGCCTCTTCTCGCGCGACTGGCTGCTGCCGGTGGCCGAGACCCTGCGCCGCCTCGGCAGCGAACACGTGCTGGTGGTGCATGGCGGCGACGGCAGCGATGAGATCACGCCGGCCGCGGAGACCCACGTGGTCGAACTGGCCGGCGGCGAGATCCGCAGCTACGACATCGCTCCCGAGGATTTCGGCATGGCGCGCGCTACTGCCGGCGATCTTGCCGGCGGCGATGCCGGGGCCAACGCGCAGATGCTGCGCGAAGTGCTCGGCGGCCAGCCCGGTGCGCGTGCGGATGCCACCGCCCTCAATGCCGGCGCCGCCATCCGCGTGGCCGGCATCGCCGCCAGCCTGGCGGGAGGCGTGGCGCGCGCCCGCGAGATCCTGAAGAGCGGCGAGGCGCTTGGTGTCCTCGAAGCTTTCGTCGCCGAAAGCCGCGACGCAGCCGGCGAGCGGGCGCACGCCCAAGGAAGCACGACGTGATCCTCGAGAAGATCCTGAAGAGCAAGAGGGCCGAGGTGGCCCACGCGAAGACCCGTGTGAGCGAGCCGGAACTGCGCGCGCGACCCCTCTACGCTGTGGCGCGGCGCGGCTTCCTCGACCGCATCCAGGCCGGCGGCCTGGCCATCATCGCCGAGATCAAGAAGGCCTCGCCCTCGAAGGGCCTGATCCGCGCCGACTTCAACCCCGTCGTCCACGCCCACCAGTACACCCAGGCAGGAGCCCGCTGCCTGTCGGTGCTGACCGACGGTCCCTTCTTCCAGGGAAGCCTGGCCGATCTCGTGGCCGTGCGCGGCGCCACGGCCCTGCCGCTGCTGCGCAAGGACTTCATGGTCGATCCCTACCAGGTCACCGAGGCCCGAGCCCACGGCGCCGACGCCATCCTGCTCATCGTGGCGGCCCTCGACGACGTCCAGTTGAAGGACCTGGCCGACCTGGCCGGCGAGGAAGGCCTCGACGTGCTCGTCGAAGTGCACGACGAAAGGGAACTCGAGAGGGCCCTGGCCAGCGGTGCGCTCTTCATCGGCGTCAACAACCGCAACCTGCACACCTTCGAGACTTCCCTCGACACCACCACGCGGCTGCTGGCCCTGGTGCCCGACGGTGTCACGCTGGTTTCCGAGAGCGGCTACCACAGCGCCGCCGAGATCGCCGGGATGGAGGACATCGGCGTGTCGGCCTTCCTCATCGGCGAGACGCTCATGCGCCAGGCCGATCCCGGCGCCGCGCTGCACGCGCTGATTGCGGGTGCCGCCGGCCACGCGCTGCCGAAAGGCTAGGGGAGGGGCGCCGTGGCCACCTGGGTGAAGATCTGCGGCGTCACGCGGGCCGCGGACGCCCTCGCTGCCTTCGAGTGCGGGGCCGACGCCATCGGCATCAACTTCTGGCCGGGAAGCAAGCGCTACTGCGAGCGTTCGCGGGCCCGCGACCTCGTCGCCGCACTTCCGTCCGCCTCCCTCGTCTATGGTGTCTTCGTCGGCGCGACGCGCGCGGAGATTTCCGCGATCGTGCGCGAGGTGGGTCTCACCGGCGTGCAGTTCCACGGCGGCGAGGCGGAGGAAGAGGCCGAGGGCTGGGACCTGCCGGTGATCCGCGCCGTGGCGGCAACCTCGCGCGAGGCGGTATCGTCGGCCCTCGCCGCCAGGGCGACGTACCGCGTGCTGGTGGACCACGCGGCCGGCGGCGGCAGCGGCCTCACGGTGGACACGGCCCTGCTCGACGGCCTCGACCTGTCCCGCGCGGTGCTGGCCGGCGGCCTGACACCGCACAACGTCGCTGCTAGCGTCGCGCGCCTGCGCCCCTTCGGCGTGGACACGGCCGGCGGCGTCGAGACGGCGCCGGGCATCAAGGATGCGAGGCTGATCGAAGCCTTCATTCGCAACGCGCGAGGCGCGTGAGGCGCGAGGCGCCCGACGACCGGACTGAGGAGAAACGAGCGATGCCAGCACAGCCCCAGACCCTCCCCGACGCGCGAGGCAAGTTCGGCCAGTTCGGCGGACGCTACGTCCCCGAAACGCTGATGCCGGCCCTGCTCGAACTCCAGGAGGCCTACGCGCGCTGGAGCGTGGACCCGGAGTTCATCCGCGAACTGGCCGACCTCCATGCCAACTACACGGGCCGTCCGACCCTGCTCTACCACGCCAAGAGGCTGTCGGAGCACCTCGGCGGCGCCGAGATCTGGCTCAAGCGCGAGGATCTCTGCCACACCGGCGCGCACAAGATCAACAACGGGCTGGGCCAAGGGCTGCTCGCCCGGCGGATGGGCAAGACGCGCATCATCGCCGAGACCGGCGCCGGCCAGCACGGCGTGGCCACTGCCACCGTCTGCGCGCTGTTCGGCATGAAGTGCGAAGTCTACATGGGCGAGGCGGACGTGCAGAGGCAGGCCCTCAACGTCTTCCGCATGAGGCTGCTCGGCGCCGAGGTGCGCCCCGTGGGCAGCGGCAGCCGCACCCTGAAGGACTCGATCAACGAAGCCATGCGCGACTGGGTGACCAACGTCGGCGACACCTACTACCTGGTGGGATCGACGATGGGGCCGCATCCCTATCCGCAGATGGTTCGCGACTTCCAGTCGGTGATCGGCCTCGAGGCCCGCGCCCAGATGCTGGCCCAGCGCGGCCGCCTGCCGAACACGATCGTCGCCTGCGTGGGCGGGGGCAGCAACGCCATGGGTCTCTTCCATGCCTTCGTCGGCGACGAGGGCGTGCACATGGTGGGCGTCGAAGCCTCGGGCCACGGCCTGGAGTCGGGCTCGCACTCGGCTTCGATCACCAAGGGACAGATCGGCGTCCTGCACGGCAAGAAGACCTATCTCCTCCAGGACGAACTCGGCCAGATCTCCGAGGCGCACTCGATCGCGCCCGGCCTCGATTACCCCGGCGTCGGCCCCGAGCACGCCTGGCTCCACGACAGCGGGCGGGCCTGCTACGACACCGTCGGCGACGAGGAGTGCATCGAGGCCCTCCAACTGCTGGCCCGCACCGAGGGCATCCTCTGCGCTCTCGAGAGCGCGCACGCCGTGGCCTGGGCGGCCAGGGCCGCGACGAAGATGAAGCGCGACGAGGTGATCCTGGTGAACCTGTCGGGCCGCGGCGACAAGGACATGCCGGCGGTGGCCGAGTACCTGGGGCAGAAGCTCTGAAGGTCGGGCGCGTGCACTGATCCCGGGTTCCGGATACAAGCCGCGCCCGTGTCCAGGCGCCTCACCGACAAGATCGCCGCCCTGAAGGCCGAAGGCCGCGCCGGCCTCGTGCCCTTCTTCTCCGTCGGCGACCCCGACCTCCAGACCAGCCGCGACGCCATCCTGGCCGCCGCCGAAGCGGGCGCCGACGTGATCGAGCTCGGCGTGCCCTTCTCCGATCCCATCGCCGACGGCACGGTGATCCAGGAGTCCAGCCAGAGGGCCCTGAAGTCGGGGTCCTCGCTGCCGCGGGTGCTGGAGATGGTGCAGTGGCTGCGGGCGCGCACCGACGTTCCGCTGGTCCTGTTCGGCTACTACAACCCTTTCTTCCGCTACGGGGACGAGACCTTCGCGCGCGACGCCGCTGCGGCCGGTGCGGACGCGGTGCTGTGCACCGACCTTCCGCCGGAAGAGGCCGACGACCTCGTGGCCGCCTGCCGCCGTCACGACCTCGACCGCATCTTCCTGCTGGCTCCCACCAGCAACGAGACGCGCATGAAGAAGGTGGCCGAAGTGGCCAGCGGCTTCGTCTACATGGTCTCGGTCACCGGCGTCACCGGCGCGCGCTCGGCGGCGCCGGTCGGCATCGAGGATCTGGTGGGCAAGGCGCGCACCATCACCGGCCTTCCGATCGGCGTCGGCTTCGGCATCTCCACTCCCGAGCAGGCCGCCAACGTTGCGCGCTATGCGGAACTCGTCGTCGTCGGCTCGGCCCTCGTGCGACGCATGTTCGAAGCCGGGCCCGGCGGCGCCGTGGAAGCGGCGCGCAGCTTCGTCACCGACCTTCGCCGCGGGATCGACGCCGTCCATCGCGGCTGAAGACGAGCCGCGGTGCCCACCGCCTACCAGCAGACCCTGGCCGACCTCTACGCTCTCGAGGCGAAGAAGGGCATGGATTTCCGCCTCGAGCGCCTGGACCCCGTGCTGGAGGCCCTCGGCCATCCCGAATCGGCCTTCACCTGCGTGCACCTGGCCGGCACCAACGGCAAGGGCTCCACGTCGGCGATGATCGCGAGTGCCCTCGTCGAGGGTGGGTATCGCACCGGCCTCTACACGTCGCCCCACCTCGTCTCCTTCCGCGAGCGCATTCGCGTGGACGGTGTTGCCATCGCGCGCGCGGCCGTGGTGGATCGCGTGGCGGCGGTGCGCGATGCCGAGGCGGCGTGCGGCGCCAACCTCACCTTCTTCGAGATTGCCACGCTGGCGGCCTTCCTCGAGTTCCGCGAGCGCGGTGTGCGCGTGGCCGTGCTGGAGGCCGGACTCGGCGGCCGCCTCGACGTCACCAACGTGGCGCGCGGTGATGTGGCGGTGATCACCTCGGTGGGCATCGACCATGCCGAGTTCCTCGGCCACACGCTGGCCGAGGTGGCGCGCGAGAAAGCGGCCATCATCAAGGAAGGATCGACGGCGGTCACCGGCGCGCTCCACCCCGAGGCCGAAGCCGTCGTCGCCGAACGTGTGGCCGCCGTGGGCGCAAAGCGACTGGCCTGGGGCCGCGACTTCACGGCTTACGCGCCGATGGAGCAGGCCCAGGCCCGGCGCCCGGGCGGCGTATTGGCCGGTGTCCACCAGGCTCACAACGCCGCGCTGGCGGCGGCGGCCGTGGGCGCCCTGTCGGCGATGCACCCGGCCCGGTTCCCCACAACCAGCGCCGCGGTGGAGAAAGGCATCCTAGGGGTTCGCTGGCCCGGGCGCCTCGAGGTGCTCCGGCGCCGGCGCGGAGACGGTCCGCTCGTGATGGACGCTGCCCACAATCCCGAGGCGGCGAGTGTCCTGGCGGATGCCCTCGACACGGTGGCACCCTCCCACCCCCGCGTGCTCGTGTTCGCCGCGATGGGCGACAAGGACTGGCCGTCGATGCTGGCCGCGCTGGCGCCGCGCTTCGACCGCGTCTTCTTCGCCCCCCTGCCGATACCGCGCGCCGCGGATCCGGCGCTCTTCCTCGAAGCTGTTCCCGGCGGCACGGTCGCGACCAGCGCCCTGGAGGCCCTCGAGCTGGCCGACGAGGCCGCTTCTGCGCACGGCAGCGTGGTCGTGACCGGTTCCATCTTCCTGCTTGGGCACCTATACAGGCCGGCGGGTGGAGCGCTCCTGGAAGATGACCTCATCGACTGAATCCGGCGGCCCCCGGCCTGCCCGGCGGCCACTTCTTCCGCCTCTTCTGGCTGCTGTCCTCCTCGCCCTCGCGGGCACGCCCTTCGTAAAGGCCGAGACTACCGCCGCGACGGCGCCGCCCGCTCCCGTCGTCGCTGGAGACGTCGCTGGAGACGTCGCGCCGGACGTCGCGCCGGACGTCGCGCCGGCGCCCGCTCCGGCCGTTGCCGAACAAGCGCCGGACGGGACCAGCCGCAGCCCCATCACCGTCGAGGCCGACAGCCTGGAAGTGCAGAAGGACGGCATCACCGTGCGCGCCTCGGGCAGCGTGGTCGTCGAATGGGACACCACCAAGCTGAGGGCCGCCGAGATCTTCGTCCAGCAGAGGGAGAGGCGCGTGGAGGCCAGCGGCGGCGTCGAGTACGAATCCGACGACATCCGCGCCAGGGCCCGCAGCGTCGTCCTCGACGTGGAC
>JBHEPB010000152.1:0-4067 GCA_046260515.1 Binatia bacterium | reverse complement strand
GGCGCGGGCCAGCCAAGCGGAAGGACTGCAGGCCCGACGACGCAAGCGCATTCCATCCGCGGGCACCGGCACGACGACGTCGCAAGCGGCGGCCACCGGCGCACAGGCCTCCGCCAGGAGCCGGGCCAGGCAGCGGCCCGCGTAGCGGTCGCCGCGGTCCTTGAAGTTGCCGAGGGCCAGGCCGAGGGGAGTCCGCCGGGGCGCGGCGCCGGGGACTCGATACGCTCCAAGGAAGAGCAGGCGCCCGTCCCCGAGTTCCGTCGCCCTGGGAACGGGGCCGACCCCGCTGGCTCCTCGGCACGCCGCGCACAAGGGCGCGCTGCGACGGGCCCCGCAGGCCGGGCAGGGGCCCGTCGCGACCAGGGCGACGCGTTGGACGAAGGACAGGAGGCGGGGCACGAAACGGTTGTCGCCGATGCGATCCCGTCCTTGCCATCCCTTCGAGGGAATATTGGGATGGCCAATTGCCCGTCGGGGCGAACGCACTCAGGCCCCGTGCAGGATTTCCCGGGCGAATGCCAGAACCAGTGCTGCCATCCGCTCCGGCATCTCGATGGGAAGGTTGTGACCGGCTCCTTCGATCATCTCGAGGCGGGATCCGGGCGGAAGCGCACGATGCAGCAGCACCGAGCCTCCGGGCGGGGTGAGCCGGTCGGCGAGACCCTGGACGACCAGCACGGGGCAGGTCACCGAGGCGAGGGCGTGGGTGTAGTCGTAGCTGCTCGCGGCCCTGGCCTGCTCCGCGTAGACCTTCGGATCGGCGCCGGCCGCCTCGCGGGCCTGGGCGGCGACGATGTCGCCGTGGAGCGCGACGAACTCCTCGGCGAAGCCGCGCGCGTGGGCGGCAGGAGTATCCGGCAGGCCGCGCGCCTCGACGGCGTCCGCGATCCGCCGCCAGTTCTCGGTTGCCTTCTCGTTGAGGCGGCTCGAAGTGGACACGAGCACGGCGCCGGCGAGGGAGGCCGGAGCGCGCGCCAGCAACTCCTCCACGATCACGCCGCCGAGCGAATGACCGACGGCCACGTAGCGGTCGAGGCCAAGGGCGCGGGCCACGCCTTCCATGTCGGCCGCGGCCCGGGCAAGGGTCCACGGCGCGTCGCCCCGGGTGGAAGCTCCGCAGCCGCGCAGGTCGAGCGCGAAGACGCGGGCGGAGCCGGCCAGGAGCGGCATCATCGCCGACCAGACCTTGTGGCTGCCGCCGAGCCCGTGGACGAGGAGAAGCGCAGGGCCGGCTTGGCCGGCAGCTTCCACCTCGATCTCCACGTCCTCGACGGTTACGCGCACGGGGATTGTCCGGTCTCAGTTCCGGTCGTCGTCGGTGAGTTGCTGGGTGATGCGGTCGGCGCGCGCCCGTCCCGCCACGGGCGGGTTGCCGCTGTCGCCGGTGCAGTCGCCGGCCGCGGCGCTGGAGAAGGCGATGTCCACGTCGTCGAGGGTCACGGTGCGCTTGCCCGGGATGTCGTCGAGTTCGCAATCGATGTCGTCGAGGACAGCGATGGGGTCGCCGGGGTTGATCTCCCCATCGGCGTTGTCGCCCGCATTGTCGAGGAGGAAGACTACGCCGAAGGCTCCGGAACGCAGCCCGGAAAGGGTGAACTCGGTTTCCCCGGAGGCGAGCACGGCGGCCTTCCCCGTAAGCGAGGCGCTGGGGTCGGGGGGGCAGGGGCAGCGGTCGCTGTCGTCGTCGATAGTGTAGACGAAGACGACGATGTCACGGCTGGTCACCGGAGAGACGTCGTCGATATTCCCCTGGAACGTGACCGTGGCGAGATCGTCGTCGTCGTCGTCGCCGGGGAAGACGATGGTCCCTTCGCCGCAGCCGGGGGAAAAGCCCGCGATGAGGGCGAGCAGGGCGGAGGCGGCGAGGAGGCGGTTCGTGTTCATGCTGGCTCCTGGATCTCCGCGCGGCCCGCCGCCCGCCCGGCGGCGGTCGCCGGTTCGCGCGCGGCGGCGACGATGAAGCGCGGGCGCTGCTTGATCTCTTCGTAGATGCGTCCCACGTACTCGCTGAGGATGCCGAGGCTCAGCAGCTGGGTGCCGCTGAAGACGAGGACGAGCACCACCAGCGAGGTCCAGCCGGAGGCCGCGTGGTCGGTGAACAACCTCACCGCGATCGAGTAGACGCCGTAGACGATGCCGAGGACCACGGTGACGGCGCCGAGGAAGGAGATCATTCGCAGCGGCACGATGGAGAACGAGAACACGCCGTCGAGGGCGAAGCGCAGCATGCGTGCGAAGACGTACTTGGTGCTGCCGGCGAATCGCTCCTGGGCTGCGTAGGGAACCGCCTTGCGCCGGAACCCCAGCCAGGGGACCAGTCCGCGCACGAAGACGAAGCGTTCTTCGCAGGCCAGCAGCGCGTCGGCCACCACGCGGTCCAACAGGCGGAAGTCGGCTCCGGCGGTGGGGATGTCCACCCCGGTCAGGCGCCGCAGCACGCTGTAGAAACCCGCCGAAACGAGTTCCTTCATGACGTGCCCCTCGTTCTCCGCCCGGACGGTGTAGACCACGTCGTAGCCTTCCCGCCAGTGGCCGACGAGGGTGGGGATGAGCTCCGGCGGGTGCTGGAGGTCGCCGTCGAGGGAAACCACGGCGTCGCCGCGGGCGCGGGCCATGCCGGCCAGGAGGGCCATCTGGTGGCCGAAGTTGCGCGAGAAGGAGACGTAGCCGATCTTCGGGTCGCGCTGCGAAAGTTCGTCGAGGATCTCGGCCGTTCGGTCGGAACTGCCGTCATCGACGAACACCGCTTCCCAGTCCAGATCGAGGCTGTCGAGAACGGCGTGCAGGCGGCGCGCCATCTCGTCGATGCATCCTTCCTCGTTGAAGCACGGGACAACCACGGACAGCAGCGGCCGGTCAGGGCGATGTTTCTCGCGAAGTGGGACCATGGTGACGACGTTCGTCAGTGGCGGCGCAGCGCGCGGTAGTGTAGAGACGAGGGCTCGGCATGTCTAACCGTTCTTCTCGCCAGCTTGGGGACTTGCACCGGTGACGTTCGCGCGTCTCGCGAAGCTCGTTGCCGTGTTGCTGGTGGCGGCGGCGCTGTGGCGCGCGAGGCCCCCCGAGGCGCCTTCCCGTGTCGTGGTGCTCGCGCTGCCGGGGGCTTCCATCGACATGGTCGTCACGACCGGCCCGGCGCAACCGGCCGGGGCCGTTCGAGTGCCGGAGGGCGACAGCGGCGCGGCGTTCTGGCGATCCCTCTTCTCCGACGAGGCGGGCGACGGGGCAAGGGCCCCGGAACTGGGAGCGCCCTGGTCCGACGCGCGCCCGGACTCCCGCGTGGTGGCCTTACCGGCCCGCCTCTTCCAGGCGCCGACAGCGGCCGCCGACCCGGAAACAGCCTTCGTGGGCGGAAGCTCCGGTGTTTCCGTGGAGGCTGCGGACATCACCTCGGGTCGTCTACCCGGTCCTTACGACCGCGCCGTCGATGCCGTCTCCGCAGCGGCCGCCACGCTCGGACGGGAGCAGTGGAGCGACTGGATCGAAGTTCCTGCCGCCCCCGGAACGGTCGCGGTTCCCGGTGCACCCGTGGCGGTCTTCCAGTTCGCGCGCTTCTCCGACACCGCCTACTTCTTCTCGCCGGCCTATCTCGAACCATCGACCGAAGCGGCGGACAAGCCCTTCCTGAGGGGACTGGACCGGGAACTGCGGCCCTTGGTCGCCGAACACGTCCTGGCGCTGTCGCGCCGTCGCATGGAGCCGGTCCGCGAACTGTTTCCTGAGACGGGAGTTGGTCGCGCGGTGCTCGTCTTCGACAGCGTGGCGGAGGATGCGGCCTCGGTGTTCGCGCCCGACTCCACGCCCTCCGCGCTGCTCGACCGGGTGCAGGAGGAACTGACCGGCCTGGTGAAGCGACTCCAGGAGCAGGTTGGTCCCGGCGGGCTCGTCGTGGTCGTGGGCGGCCCATCGACAAGCCGCCGGCCGGCGGCATCGGCCTGGTATCGGCTCCTCTCCGGTGGACCCGGGGCGGGACCGGTGGGAGAGGACCTCCAGCCGACCCTCGACGTGGAAGGCGCCCGCGCCCTGGTGCGCTACCTCGGTGGTGCAGTTCTCACACCGGCCGAGAC
>JBHEPB010000006.1:0-3404 GCA_046260515.1 Binatia bacterium | reverse complement strand
GAGGCCCGGCGCGTGCTTGCCAACCTGGACGCTGTGGCACGGGCGGCGGGCATGACGCTGGCCGACGCGGTCAAGTTGACCGTCTATGTCGTTGACCTCGGCGACTTTCCCAAACTGAACGAGATTTTCTCGGAAGTGCTGGTCGAACCCTACCCGGCCAGGGCCACCGTGCAGGTATCGGCCCTTCCACGCGGAGCCCGCGTGGAGATCGACATGATTGCCGTGAAGGGCTGAAGGGCGGGGGGCGGTCAGGCCGCCTTGACGACCTTGCCGCTGCGGATGCAGCGGGTGCAGACCTTGAGGGTCTTGCGGGTGGCGCCGACGAGGGCGTGCACGGTCTGGAGATTCGGCTGCCAGGTGCGCCGGGTCTTGTTATTGGCGTGGGAAACGTTGTTTCCGACGCCGCGGCGCTTGTCGCAGATGTCACAGGTACGGGCCACGAGAGGTTCCTCCGGGAAGCGGGTCGCGTTGGGTAACATGGGAGGATGGGGCGGGCAAACCGGCCGGGCCCTGGGCAGGGCTCCGAAGACCACCCCGGGGGCCCTTCTTTGCAGCCCGCCCGGTGGCACCGGCCCCCGCGCTTTGTTATCCGCCGGGGATGCCCCGTAACCCCAAGTCCCCGGCGTCCTCGGTCGCCTCCCATCGCACCGGCGCGGTCGCGTCCCATCGCACCGGCGCGGTCGCCTCCACCCGCACCGGCGCCGTCTCGCCGATCCGCCTCGACGTCAATGGTTTCTTCTCCCACATGATCGGGGCCTACGGGCTGGCCCCGGAGATCCTGGAAGCCGTCGAACCGCGCCTGCGCCTGGTCCTGGAACAGGTCCGCTCGCGCCGGGAGGCCGGCGAGTTGCCGTTCCACGACCTTCCTTACGACGAGGTCGGCGCGGCCGAGTGCAAGCGCCTGGCCGACGAACTGGCGGCCGAGTTCGACACCATGATCGTGCTCGGCATCGGCGGCTCGGCCCTGGGGACCAAGGCCGTTCTCGATGCCGTCTCGCCCGCCCTGAGGCCGCGTCGCATGTCCGTGCACGTGGCCGACAACGTTGATCCCTCTTCGTTCACGGCCCTACTCGCATCGGTGGACCTCCGCCGCACCTGCTTCAACGTGATCTCCAAGTCGGGCGGCACCTCCGAAACGCTGGCCCAGTTCCTCGTGGTGCGCGAGCGCCTGGCGGCGGCCGTCGGCGAGAAGAACTGGCCTCGTCACGTGGTCGTGACCACCGACCCGGAAAAAGGCCATTTGCGCGCGATGGTCCAAAGCCTCGGCCTGCGCTCGCTGCCCGTGCCGGCCGGCGTCGGCGGGCGCTTCTCGGTACTGACGGCGGTGGGCCTGCTGCCGCTGGCGGCCGCCGGCATCGACATCGACCTGCTGCTGGCGGGCGCGCGCCACGCGGACACGGTCTGCGCCGTGGAGGATCCGCGCGCCAATCCCGCCGCCCTGCACGCGGCCCTTCTTTGCCTGGCCCTGCAGGAGAAGGACTGGAACATCCACGTGCTCATGCCTTACAGCGACGGCCTGCTGCGATTCGCCGAATGGTACGGGCAGCTGTGGGCCGAGAGCCTCGGCAAGGCTCGCGCCACCGACGGCAGCATCGTCGAGACCGGCCAGACTCCCGTGCGGGCCCTCGGCGCCACCGACCAGCACTCGCAGGTGCAGCTCTACGTGGAAGGTTCCCGCGACAAGGTCGTCACCTTCATCCGCGTGGCTTCCCACGAGAACGACATCGAGATCCCGGCCCGCGACGGCGACGCGGAGGAGTTCGCCTTCCTCGGCGGCACCACGATGGGCGAGCTGCTCAACATGGAGCAGCAGGCCACCGAGCTGGCCCTGGCCGATGCGGGGCGACCCACCAGCCTGATCACCATCGAACGTTCCGACGAGGGGGCCCTCGGCCAGCTCTTCCATTTCTTCGAGGTGCAGACGGTGATCGCCGGCGGGCTGCTCGGCATCGACCCCCTCGACCAGCCCGGCGTGGAAGCCGGCAAGCGTCTCACCTTCGCGATGGCGGGAAGAGCCGGCTACGAGGCCGACGCCGAGCGCGTCGCTTCCCTTCTCGCCCGCAAGCGGGACGATCTTGTCCTCGGGTGACGGCTTGCCGTCACCATCGGTAGGCGACGGCTTGCCGTCGCCATCGAAGACGGACGGCTTGCCGTCGCCATCGATGGCCGACGGCTTGCCGTCACGATCCGTGGCTGCCGGCGCCGCGGCGAGGATCGCCCTTCTCGATCCCGATACCGTCGCCGGCATCGCCGCCGGCGAGGTGGTCGAAAGGCCCGCGTCGGCCGTCAAGGAACTCGTCGAAAACGCTCTCGACGCCGGCGCCACGCGCGTGCGCGTGGACTACGAGGACAGCGGCGGCCGCACGCGCCTGGTCATCACCGACGACGGTTGCGGAATCGCCGACGAGCAGATCGAACTGGCTCTCACCCGGCACGCCACCAGCAAGATTCGCCGCCTCTCGGACCTCGAATCGGTGGCCACGTTCGGCTTTCGCGGGGAGGCCCTGGCGGCCATCGCTTCGGCCAGCGATCTCGAACTGCTGACGGCGGTCGAGGGATCGACGGGCGGCACGCGCGTGGTCGTGCGCGGCGGCCGCATCGTGGAGCGCGCACCGTCGCCCTCGCGGCGGGGCACCCGCATCGACGTACAGGACCTCTTCGCGTCGATGCCGGCGCGCCGCAAGTTTCTCAAGAACACTTCCACCGAAGCCGGCTACGTGACCGACGTGATGCGACGCTTCGCGCTGGCGCGGCCCGACGTCCACTTCGTGCTCGCGATCGCGGGCCGCCTCACCCTGGACGTGGCGCCGGTGGCCGGCGGGGCCGAGCGCATCCGCCAGGTCTTCGGCCGCGAGGTGGCGGCTTCCCTCGTCGAGGTGGACGCCCGCTACGGCAACCTGCGCCTGCACGGCCACGTGAGCGCGCCGGGGACGGCCTACGGCAGCTCGCGGCGCATGGCGATCTTCGTCGGCGGGCGCTGGGTGCGCGAGAGGCTGCTCTTCCAGGCGGTGCTCGAGGGCTACCAGACTTACCTGCTGAAGGGCCGCTTCCCCGCCGTCTCCCTCTTCCTCGAGCACGATGCGGGCACGGTGGACGTCAACGTGCATCCGGCCAAGCTCGAGGTGCGCTTCTCGGACCCGGATCGCGTGCGCGGCTTCGTCGCCGAAGCCGTGCGCGACGCGCTCCGGCGTTCGGCCAGTCCTCTCGGGCGCTGGGGTATCGACGCGAGCGAGTCGCTGAGGCGCCGCGCGGTGCCGGCCAGCGGCTACGGCGCGGTGAACCCTCTGCCGCGCCGGGGGACGCTGGCCGAGGCGCCGGCCCCGCGTCATCCGGCATCGCCGGGAGATGGAGTGGCGGACGCGAATACCGGAGCGGCCGTTGCAGAGGGCGAAGCGACGGGATCG
>JBHEPB010000137.1:0-14502 GCA_046260515.1 Binatia bacterium | reverse complement strand
CTCGTTGGCGCGACGCAGGGCTTCGGCCGCGGGCTTTTGCAGGAAGGCGCGCGGCGCGTTCGAGTAGACGACGCGCCCGGTGAAGTTGTCGGCCGAAGCGTAGCGAAGGTCGAGGCGAATGCGCGGATCGACGTCCTCGAGATCGACGAGCTCGGCCCGGCGGCTGCCGCCGAGGTCGGCGGGCATGGCGGGTGGTTCGGCTTTCATCACGGGGGTTGTTCCCCGGGCGCCCATCAGCACGACGAGGATGCGAACGTCCTCCGTGCCGAGGTTGGCGCCGTTGTGGGCGACGGCCATCGCTTCCATCAGGCGGTCGCCCGGACCGAGGCGGCGATGGCCGAGGCCGTCGTATTCCACGTCCACGGTTCCCGAAAGGATGTAGCCGAACATGGGAACGCCGTGGCGGTGCCAGCCGGTGCTCTGTCCCGGCTTGATCGTCACGATCTCGGCGACGATCTGGGGCAGGGGGCTGGAGGGATAGCGGATGGCCTCACCGGCGACGGTGGTGGTGGTTTCCAGAAGGACGTCGGCGGTCGGGCGGCCGGCCGTCGCGGCGTCGGCCACGAGGTAGGCCGTCTCGCGGGCGCCGGATCCGGTCGCGCCCGGCGGCGAGGCGGCCGGCACGACGGCAGCACGCGGCGCACAGGCGCTCGCCAGCAGGAGAATCAGCAGAAGGATGGTCACGAGGGGACGCCTTCGGGTGCAGGTACCGCCTCGACTTCGAGGGAGCGGGGATCGTGGGCGTGGAGGCCGACGCGGATCCTGTCGCCTGGTGCGGCGGTGAGACGCACACGCGCCTGTTCCCCGGGGTCCAGGCGAACCTTGCGGAAAGCGACGAGGCGCTGCGTCGGACCGTCGGGGCGGAAGGCGAAGACCACGCACGAGCCGGCCGCGGCGGAGGTGTTGCGGAGGCTTGCGACGACGTGGTCGCCGTCGCGTTGCGCTTCCTCCAGCTCGAAGTCCGCGTAGGACAGTCCGAAGCCGAAGGGAAAGCGCGCGCGGTGCCCGTCGCGGTCGAGCAGCCACTGGCCGTGCCAGGCATCGTAGCGGATCTCGGTCGCGTCGGTATCGAAGAAGGGCAGGTGGGCCTCGTCGGTCGGTACCGCGAAGGGAAGGCGCCCGCCGGGGTCGCTCGCTCCCGTGAGAACGTCGGCGATGGCGTGGCCGCCTTCCATGCCGGGGTACCAGACCTGCAGCACGGCCGCGACTCCTTCGATCCAGGGCTCTACCGTGATCGCGCTCCCGCCCATCAGCAGAACGACCGTTCGCGGCTGGCGCGCGGCGACCTCCGTGATGAGTTCCTCGTCCTCGCCGCGGAGAGCGAGGGAGCGGCGGTCTCCGCCGAGGGCCATGCCGAGACGTTCGCGCTGGGATTCGGCGAGGCGGCCCCACACGCTGTCGTCGGTGACCGGCGGCATCAGGGCGAACAGTTCGGGAGAGATGCCGCCCGTGAATTCGCCTTCGTCCTCGAGGGTGCAGCCCACGACCACGATGGCGAGATCGGCGCTGCCCGCCTGGTCGGCATCCGTCGTCCAGTCCATGCCGGGAAGCGCGTCGCGCAAGCCGGCGAGGGCCGTCACCACGTGCGGGGGGTGGACGTTGCTGGAGCCGCCGTCGCCGAGGTTGGCCACGTCGGCCAGACGGCCAAGGACGGCGATACGGCGCACCCGGTCCGCGCGGATCGGCAGCACCGCGCAGCCGTCCACCGCTTCGTTGCGCAGCATCACGATGGAAGCGGAGGCGGCCTCGCGGGCGAGGGCGCGGTGGGCCGGGCCGGCGAGCAGAGTCGCGTCGGGCGGTGCGTCCGGAGTGGCCGCATCAAAGCGGAGCACCGTGGCGACGATGCGCAGGACGGCCGCGTCCACCTCGGCGACGGCCAGGGAGCCGTCGGCCACGGCGTCCGGCAGCGCGGCGGCCCGCTGCTGGCGAAAGGGCATCTCGATGTCCAGGCCCGCCCGGACACTGCCGACCGGGTCGCGCAGGCCATAGACGAAGTCGCTGACCACGATACCGTCGAAGCTCCAGTCGTCTCGCAGGATGTCGTGCAGTAGTTCGCGGCTGTCGCCGCACCACGTGCCGTTGACGGCGTTGTAGGCGCTCATGACGGCGGCGACGCCTTCGCGGACGACGCGGCGGAAGTGGGGAAGATAAACGTCGTCGAGGGTCTCGCGATCCGCGACGACATTCACCTGGAAGCGCGAGTTCTCGATGGAGTTGCAGGCGAAGTGCTTGACGCAGGCCATCGCGTGGCGCTGCACGCCGCGGACGAGGGCCGCGCCCATCTCGCCCACGTGGAAGGGATCCTCGCCATAGGTTTCCTGGGCGCGGCCCCAGGCCGGATGGCGCAGCAGGTTGACGCAGACCCCGCCGAAGAAATCGGCTCCCTGGATCCGCGCCTCGACGCCGATGGCCTGGCCTATCCTTTCCTCGAGGCCGGGATCGAAGCTGGCGCCGCGGGCCATCGCGACGGGAAAACAGGTGGACGCGCCGACCACCACGCCGCGCGGGCCGTCGCAAAAGTGCAGGCCGGGGAATCCAATGCGCTCGACCACCGCCGCGGGGAAAGGATGTCGGTAGTAGCCGCCCGAGGTCATGTCGATCAGCCCCGCCCAGAAATCGGTGTCGCCGTCGAGGCAGCCGAGCTTCTCCGCAAGGCTCATCAACTGCACGAGGGTCTCGGCTTCGGCGGCAGGATCGGACCCGGCCCGGACGCGAGCCCTGGCCGTGGCGTAAGGTGTCCGCCCGGGCGCGCTGTCCGGATCCGCCGGGACGGGACGTTGTTCCTTCATGGCGCCGTCCGTGGCTGCTATCGGGCCGACCGGGCGCACGCAACCCGTCGCGACGGACGGGTTCACGCAAGCTGGCGGCCGTTCCCGCGACGTCGTAGAGTCGGCGTCGCGATGAGCGACTTGGAGATGACCGTGGCGGGCGAAGCTTCCGGATCCGGCAGGGGGCCGGACCCGTCCCTGGTCACCTACACCCACGCGATCTACGCCCTGCACGCGCTGTCGGTCCTGATCGGCGTCACCAGTCCCGCCACGATCGTCGGCAGTTTCGTGTTCGGCCTGCCTTCCATCCTGGCGGTGGTGATGAACTACGCGCGACAGCCCGAGGTGGAAGGAACCTGGCTCGCCGGGCACTTCCGGTGGCAGATCCGCACGTTCTGGTACGCCCTGCTGTGGATGGTCCTGGCCGGTCTGGTATCGGCGCCGCTGGTTCTGCTCCTCGGCCTCGGCATCGTCACGTTCTTCGTGGCGGCCACCGTGGTGGGGGCCTGGGTGGTCTATCGCGTGATCCGAGGCTGGTTCGCCCTGAGGGGCGGCCGCACGATGCTGCGCTAGCTGCAGCCGTCGCCGTCGGTGGTCGCGGGTGCGGCGGATCCCGGATCCGAAACGAAGAAGGCCGCCCCGGGGGGCGGCCTTCTCGTATCCTCTGCCGCCGAAAGGGCGGGGGAATCGATCTGTGGGGGCGGCCGGAGAGCCGCGGGCCCTCCTCGTTCAGGAGGTCTGGCCGGCGCTCTGGGCCGGCTGGGAGACCGCCGTGGGGACCGTGGCCATCGGCGCCGTGGCGGCGGCGGTGCCGCTGCGCAGGGTCGGGTGCTGGAGGGCCAGCAGGCCGCGAAGAATGGCGACCTCGGCCGGGTTCGGGGGAACGATGCGATCGTTGGAATCGGCCGCCTGGGCAACCCCGGCCGCGCCGCCGATCAGAACCGCAGCCAGCGCCACCGCGCCGGAGATCGAGACCAGCGCACGCCTGGTGCCCTGGAAGATGCCCTTTCCGCTGTTGCCCGTCGGGATGCTGATGGTTGTCATGGTCGTTTCCTCCGCCGCTTCGTTGTTTTGGGTCTTGCTTTGTTTTCGGGAGCGCGTGACGCCCCCTGCTTTCAACTTCGAGATTAGCGATCTGGACAAAAACCGGAAGAGCCGGGTGGCCATCGGTGCAAAGAAAAAACGGTATCGCCGTGGATCTGCCGGAGCCGGGGTTTTGACGGTAAGTATCTGAACTACAAGCTGTAATCCGTTCGTGGCGGTTGCGGTTCCGGCGTGCAGCAGGTTGCAGGGACGCGCGGAATTCTCAAAAAAATATCTTGCACAAATGCGAGATGCCGGTGTGACGAAACCGCACGCTTTTGCGTGGGGTTTCGGAACGTCCATTCCCCGACCGGTCGTCCCTGCGCGGTCTCCCGACGGCCGCGCGGAGGCGTCGGGAGGCCGTCGGGGGGCCGGGGGCCGGTTCGCCAGCCGGCGGTTCCGATGGAATTCGGCGGGTATTTCACAATGTTCGGTGCAGGGAGAGGCCGGGACGTATAGCTTTGGGCGCCCGGGCCGGACGGTCCGCGATTTCGAGGAGGCAAGGCAGGACGATGATGACGCGACGAGGGACTCCGGGTGGGCGAAGGGTGGACGGGCTCCGCGTCCAACTCCTGAAGGCTGCCGCCGGTCTGGCGGCGGCCGTGCTCTTCCAACTGCCCTGCCAGAGCGTGATCGCCCATGTCGGCGACCGGATGCTCGACGCGCCGGCGGCCGAGCCGTCGGCGCCGGCAGCGACGCAGCTGGTGCAGAGGCGTACCGACGGAATCGGCTCCGCGACCAAGGGCCCGCAGCGGGGAAGCAGTGCGGAGCTCTTCGGAGGAAGCAGCGCCGATCGTTACGGCGGCACCAGCGCCGACAAGGGCGGAGTTGCCGGACCTCGCGACCGTCGTCACGACCAGCAGCGCATTCCCTCGAGTCGCAGCAATACCAACAGGCGCAAGCCCGTCGAAACCGGCGACGAACAGGACGAGCGCGAGCAATAGCAGGGCAAGTGCGGATGGCGGCCGCTCCACGTTCGCGCCTCACAGTCGCTCTCGGTGCGACTGCCGCCAGGTTGCTCCCAGCCGTCCGCAGCGCGGAGGGGATGTCCACTGGACACTGACGAGGAAGATCGCGAAGGCGGCGGGCTGCATCTCCGGCTCGTCCTGCCCTTCCTGTTGATCCTGGTGTGCCTGTTCGCGCTGGCCGCCGCGAGCATGGGGATCCTGTCCGCGGTTCGCGCCCACGTCGGCGGAGAAGGGCTCTGGTCCAAGGGCCAGAAAGAGGCCGTTTACTCCCTTCGTCGCTACGCGGTGACTCGCAACCTGGCCGACTTCGCCCGCTACCGCGCCGCGATCGCCGTGCCCCTCGGCGACCGCAAGGCTCGCCTCGAACTCGAGAAGCCGGATCCCGACCTGCGCGTGGCGCGGGAAGGTCTCCTCCAGGGCCGCAACGACCCGGCCGACATCGGCGGCATGATCCGCCTGTTCCGCTACTTCCGGAACGTGGACGCCATCGACCGCTCCATCGCCATCTGGGCCCAGGCCGACGACCACGTGCAGAAACTCACCGTGCTGGCCGAGAAGCTGCGCGCCGAGGTGGAGAGCGACTCGCCGGTGCCCTTGCGCATCCAGGTAGTTATGACCGAGATCGAGCGCGAAGCCGACATCCTGAGGCCGCTGACCGATTCCTTTTCGTCCACCCTCGGCGAGGCCTCGCGACGCGCGGAGGTCGCGCTGGTGCTGTTGCTGGCTCTCGTCACCGCCACGCTCACCACGCTGGTGGTGCTGTCGGCCCGCGCGGCGCTGCGCGAGAGGGAGAGGCACCAGCGGGTTCTTCACGATAGCGAGGAGCGCTACCGGACGTTTTTCGAGACCAGCATCGACTCGGTGATCCTCGGGCGTCCCGACGGGTTCATCGAGACCCAGAACCCCGCCGCACGCTTCGTGTTCGGGTTCAGCGAGGAGGAGCAGAACCGTTCCCTCAGCGAGCTGGTGCGGGGCGAGACCCGGGACTCGATCCGCTTCGCACTCACCGAGGCTGCGCGCAACGGACACTTCCGCGGCCCCCTGCCGTTCCGGCGCCAGGATGGCCGTGTTTTCATCGGCGACGTCTCGGCTTCGCGTTTCACGGATCGCGCGGGCGAGCTGCGCATCAGCGTGATCGTGCGCGACATCAGCGAGCGGATCCGGGCGGAGGAGGAAATCCTGCGTCTCAACGCTTCGCTGGAGGAGAGGGTTCTCGCCAGGACGGCGGAACTGGAGGCCGCCAACCGCGACCTTTCGGTCTTCAACCGCGAACTCGAGTCCTTCTGTTACTCGGTCTCCCACGACCTGCGCCTGCCGCTGCGCTCGATGAGCGGCTTCAGCGAACTGTTGCTCGAGGACTACGGCGAAGTGCTGGACGAGAGGGCCACCGGATACCTCCGGCGCGTCCAGGGCGCCTGCCGGCGGATGGGCCGCCTTATCGACGACCTCCTCAGCCTGACGCGCTACACACGGCAAAAACTGCAGCCCACGCCGGTGGACCTCGGGGCGGTCGCGCGCGACATCCTGGCCGACCTCCACGCCGAGCACCCGGAGCGCCGGGTCGAGGTTCACATCGCCCCCGACCTCGTGGCCACCGCCCACGGCGACCTCGCGCTGATCCGCGTGCTGCTGCGCAACCTGTTGACCAACGCCTGGAAGTTCACCTCGCTGGAGGCCGGCGCGAGAATCGAGTTCGGAAGCACGAAGCAGGGAGACGAGGTGGTCTATTTCGTGCGCGACAACGGCTGCGGCTTCGACATGGCCTTCGCCGACAAGCTGTTCCGCGTGTTCAACCGCCTGCACGCCGCCGAAGAGTTCGAGGGCACCGGCATCGGCCTGGCCACGGTGCAGCGCATCGTGCTGCGACACGGCGGCCGCGTGTGGGCCGAGAGCGAGAAGGGCAAGGGGGCGACGTTCTACTTCACGCTGGCCAGGCGCGAGGACGTCGAGGGCGCGCCGGTCGTCGAGGGCGCGTAGGCCTCAGCGCATCGCTGCGGCGGCTACCGAGAACTCCGGCGTGTAGACCGGTGGCTCTCCCACCTGCAGAACGCGACGGACTTCGTCCAGGGGTCTCTTCAGGAGGCCCTCCCAGTCGGCTGCCACGAAGGAAGCCGCCCGTCGTCCGTCCCGCCAGGCCCGCCACGCCAGGGGCACCACCTCGCGGCGCCCCTCCTGCCAGCGCCGGATCCCGGCCATCAGCACGATGAAGCCGATGCCGTGGTTGCGGGTCTGGGCGTAGGTGAACGACAGAAGGGCGTGCTCGCCGAAAAGGTCGCGCTGGTAGCCGGTGACGACGTGCCAGAGGTCGTGGGTGTCTCGCAGGCGAAGACTCAGCACCCGGGCCCTGTCGTCCAGGTAGTCGGGTTCGTCGGCTGCCTCGTTACTCGCTTCCACCAGCCCCTCGGCGCTGATGCCTTCGCGGTCGAGGAAGCGGACGTACTCGCGGCCCAGGGTTCCCTCGGGCAGCGCCCTCAGGGTCTCGCGGTCCTGGAGGACGGGCAGGATGTCGCGCCTTTCGTTCAGCACGACGCTGCCCGTGGGGTGGGCAAGGATGCGTTGGTAGAGGCGCTCGAAGCTGTCGCCGGTGAGGTAGCGGATGATGTGGAAGACCAGGGCGGTGTCGTCCGGGTTGGCCAGCAGGGCACGCATGGTGCGAAAGGCCGCACGCAACTGGATGGGACGCTGGACGACGCCTCGCTGGCTCATGGGGACCCTCTCCGTGCAAAGCGCCCGGACTCGTCCGGGCGGTGGTCGGTCGCTGGCCCCGACGGGCGCGGGCGGCGAAACTGCGTTACGTAGTGCGGCTATGTATAGAGCCGGCGGGGGCCTGTCAATGCCTCTTCAGCGGCCGGGCGTTCGCGCAGTGGGCGCCGCCACAGGTTCGCGTCCGTTACCCATGTGCAGCGTGAGCAGGTAGCGCATGGCGTCCACGAGGGCGTCGAGATCGCGGCGCGTGCCGTGGCGCGAAACTTCAAAGCCGGCCTCGCCCATGGCTCCGAGCAGCAGCAGGGCGAGGGGACGGCGGGGGCGATCCTCGATCACGCCTTCGGCGACCAGCGACTCGAGCCCTTCCATCAACGCGGTCGCGCCGCGCCTCTCCTCGATCTTGTGCCACTCGGATTCACCCAGCACCACGGGGCCCTCGAGCATCACGATCCGGTGGAAATCCCTGCGTTTGGCGATCTCCAGGTAGGCTCGGAACCCGACCAGGAAGGCTTCGAGTCCGACGAGGTCGCCGGCCGCGCTGCGCACCTGCTCGTCGAGCTCGCCCTCTAGCTCCTCGAACACCGCCCGGAACAGGTCGGCCTTGTCCTTGAAGTGGTGGAAGAGGGCGCCAACGGTGACGCCGGCTGCTTCCGCGATCTCACCCGTGGTCGTGGCCGCGAAGCCCTGGGCCGAGAACAGGGTGCGCGCCGCCCTCAGGATGTGGGAGCGCGTCTGGGCGGCATCGGCGGCGGATCGTCGGGCCATGGTTCGTCGGTGGCGTGCGCGTTGGCCGTTGACAGGCGCCCGCGGCACGGATACCTAGTCCGGCTATGTAAACGGGGACCCGCCCCGGCGCAAGCCGGACGCCCCCGCCGGCGGCCAGCCGCGAGGAGGTCCAATGACCCCACCGTCTCCCCAGCCCGAACACCTCGACGTCCTCATCGTCGGCGCCGGCCTATCCGGCATCGGCGCCGCCTACCATCTCCAGCAGCGCTGTCCGGGCAAGACCTACGCCATCCTCGAGGCCCGCGGCGCCATCGGCGGCACCTGGGACCTGTTCCGCTACCCGGGCATCCGTTCCGACAGCGACATGTACACCCTCGGCTACGCCTTCAAGCCGTGGACCAACGCCAAGGCCATCGCCGACGGCCCCTCCATCCTCGCCTACATCCGCGAGACCGCCTCGGAGAACGGCATCGACCGCCACATCCGCTTCGACCACAAAGTGGTTCGTGCCGACTGGTCGAGCGAGGACGCCCGCTGGACCGTCGTGGCCGAGCGGGACGGCGTCGAGGCGCGCCTTACCTGCAGCTTCCTGTTCATGTGCTCGGGTTACTACCGCTACTCGGACGGCTACACGCCGGACTTCGCCGGGGTGGAAGATTTCGGCGGACGCCTCGTGCATCCCCAGAAGTGGTCTGAGGACCTCGACTACCGCGGCAAGAGGGTGGTGGTGATCGGCAGTGGCGCCACCGCCGTCACGCTGGTCCCGGCGATGGCCGGCGACGCGGCCCACGTGACGATGCTGCAGCGATCGCCCACTTACGTGGTCTCGCGTCCCGCCCGCGACGCGATTGCCGACTGGCTGCGCGCGCGCCTGCCGGCGAGCACCGCCTATGCCATCACCCGATGGAAGAACGTCGCCCTCCAACTCTTCTTCTTCCACTTGGCCCGCTCGCGCCCCGACAAGGTGAAACAGGGCCTGGTCGCGCGCGTGCGCGAGGCCCTCGGCCCGGACTTCGACGTCGCCACCCACTTCACCCCGCGCTACAACCCCTGGGACCAGCGCCTCTGCCTCGTCCCGGACAACGACCTCTTCGACTCGATCCGCAGCGGGAAGGCTTCGGTGGTGACGGGCAACATCGACCGCTTCACCCACGGCGGCATCCGCCTCCAGGACGGCCGCGAGATCGAGGCCGACATCGTCGTGACGGCGACCGGCCTCGTGCTCGAGCTCCACGGCGGGATGAAAGTTGGGGTGGACGGCCGCGACGTCGATTTCAGCAAGGCGGTTTCCTACAAGGGCATGATGTACAGCGGGGTGCCGAACATGGCCTCGGCCTTCGGTTACACCAACGCGTCGTGGACGCTCAAGTGCGACCTGACCTGCGAGTACGTCTGCCGCCTGCTTTCGCACATGGACCGCTTCGGTTACGTCCAGGCCACGCCCATTCCTCCCGGCCCCGATCTCGGGACCGTGCCGTGGCTCGACTTCACGTCCGGCTACGTGGTGAGGGCGATGGAAAAGTTCCCCAGGCAGGGAACCCGCGCCCCGTGGCGGCTCTACCAGAACTACGCCCGCGACATGGCCATGATCCGCTTCGGGTCGATGGAGGACGGAGTGCTGGAACTGAAGCGGCCTGGTTCGATCCCGCACAGGGACGACGCCGAAGCGAAAGCGCCGCGCGCCGAGGCGGCCTGACCCCGGACGCTTCGCCTGCCGGATCCTGTTCCGTTCACTCCACCGGGCACTGCAGCACGACGTTCTGGCCGACGGCTGCCCTCAGGATGCGCTGGGCATCCGAGGCGACGATGTTGCCGTTGCCGTCGGCATCGCAAACGCGAGGGCTGCAGGTCGCCTGCCCGACGGCGGCCCTCAGGGTGAACAGGGCGTCGCTCGACCTCGGCGCCGTCCCCGTCGAATTGGTCGGTTTTCCGCAGGGGATCAGCCGGCAGCCCTCTCCGCAGTACTCGCCGAAGGTGAACGTCGCGTTGCCGTCGTCGCATTCCTCGTCGCCAGCGGCCACGCCGTCGCCGCACACCGCGCAGGACGGAACCGTCATGCCGACGCACTGGGAGTCGATGCACTGGTCGCCCTCGGTGCACGAATCGCCGTCGTCGCAGGGAGCGGTGGAAGCGACGGTCGAGCAGCCGGACGAAACCGAGCAGAAATCCTGGGTACACACGTTGTCGTCGTCGCAGGCGCCGTCGTTGGGAACGGCGACACACTCGCCCGAGACGGGATGGCAGGAGTCCGCCGTGCACGCGATGCCGTCGTCGCAGGTCTTCGCCCGGTGGCGGCAGGTGCCGCCGTTCTGGTTGGTGTTGCAGAAGTCCTCGGTGCAGGGCTTGCCGTCGTCGCACAGCGGAACGGCGGGGTAGCCGGGGTCGGGAGTCTGGGCGAGGCATTTTTCGTTCTGGCAAAGGCTGCTGCAGCCGTCGCCATCAACGAGGTTCCCGTCGTCGCAGGTCTCTCCCTGGTCCACTTCGGCGTTTCCGCACACCGGGCAGCCGGCAAGTGTGGGATCGAGCACGAGGGAGGCGGCCGGAGAGACGGTACCGCTTTGCACGGGAGGCTTGGCCGCGGCGCGATAGACCAGGGTGTTGGTTCCCGAGGCGCCGGTCTTCAGCAGGCTCCCCGCGAGCAGCTTCATGCTTTCCCTCGAGGTGAGGCGATTGCTGCCGTTCGCGACCTTGTTGTCGAGCTTGCCGGTGCCGCCGAGCGTGATGCGGCAGGCGCCGATCTCGAATTCTCCGCTTGCGATGCCCGACATCGTCCAGGTGCCGGTGAAGCTGACGTCGGCGTCGGCGTCGATGAACGCGCTTCCCCCTGGTCCGGCCACGCCCCCGCTCACGTCGGCCGTTCCCCCGAAGGCGACGGGACCGCGGCTCCCGAACAGAAGGCTTCCGCCGCCGCCTTCGCCGCCGGTCAGGTCGAACGTCGCCCCGGAGTTCACGGTGAGTGGTGCCCCGCTGTCCACCTCGACGGCTCCGCCTCCGCCCTTGGGGCCGTCGGCGCGAGCCGTCACGTCGCCGCTCATGCTCAGGCTTTCCTCTGCGCCGACGAAGATGTCCGAACCCGAACCGTCGGGCGTCGAGCCGCGACCCACGAGCCGCGTGTTGGCCCCGAGGGAGAGGTGGCGACCGGCCGACAGGTCCTGGGTGCCGCCGTCGCCGGCGAATCCCTCGACGCTGGTGTGGCCGTTGGTCTCCATGGTGGTCTTGTTGGAAGAGGATGCGCTCGTCAGGGCCAGGTCGCGTTCTGCCTCGAGAAGAACCTCTCCTCCGAACCCTCCGGCCGAGACGGAGTTGGCCAGAATGCTGCGATGGACGGCGATGTCGCGGCCGGAGCGGACATCCACCGAGCCGCCGTCGAAGTCTCCGCCGGCGACGTTGATCTCTTCGCTGAGGGTCACGTCCGTCCCGGCGGAGATATCGATGACCCCGCCCTGGGACTGTCCACCACCGGTGGCGGTGATCTTCGCGGTCAGCGTCACCGACCCCGCGGCCGCCTCCACCAGCAGTTCACCACCGTCGGACTGGCTGGAGGTGCTCGACAGATTGATCAGCTTCGAGATGGAAACCGAGTCGGCCGCCCTCAGTTCGATCGATGCCGGACTGTCGGAGTTGCCCACGATGGAGCCGCCGAGGTTGATCGAAGCGGATCCCACCGAGCAGGCGCCGAAGTCGCAGTCGCCGTTCGTCGAGCAGGCGACCGGATCGCTGCCGCGGTTGGCGCAGGTGAGCTGCACGGGGCAGGTGCCGAAGTCACAATCGGCGTTGGTATCGCAGCGCAGGATGGAAACCGACCCGGTGCAGCGCCGGTTGGTTCCGCAGGTGCCGGCCTGGCAGTTCTCGTCGGCCGTGCAGGTGCGGGTCGGGCGCTTCGAGCAGCGCCGGGTGTTGCAGGCGCCGAGCTGGCAGTCGGTGGAGTCGATGCAGGGGGGCCGCAAGTTGCCGCTCAAGCAGCGTCGCCGCGCGTGCAGGACGACGGTGCCGCTGTCGCTGCCGCCGGTCGCTCCGGGGCCGTTGGCGTCGATGGCCGCGCCGCTGGTGGAAGCCGAAAAGGGGCCGCACAGGATGGAACCGCTATTGCGCCCGAAGTTGAACTGACCGGAACCGCTGACCGTGACGGCGCGGGTCCCGAAGTCGAGGACGTCGCCCGCGGCGACGTCGAACCTGCTGGTCACGCTGCAAGGGTCGGCGTTGACGGCGCAGACATCGCTGGCCGTCAACGCCGAAGCGGGAAAGGGAAGCAGCACCGCGAGCAGGGCGGCACCGATCCCCCACCGCCCGAGGCGCGCGCGCGGAGAGAAGCCGAAGGACATGTCCGGCCCTCGTTTCCCCTCCACGCGCCGTCCCCCGCGACCGGTCACCTGGATCTCCGTTCTGGTTGGCATCACATCGTGACTCCGTCCCGCCCGGCCGGGACCGACGGGCTCCGGGGGCGGCGCCGGCCGGAGCGGGAGGAAGGAGATCCACGAAGCACGTCAACGTCGATCCCTCGGCGGATTGTGGAGGCAAGGGCGCCTGTTGCCAATCGGCTGCTCGATGGAGTTTTTTCCTACCACGGGTCGATCGACTCGAAGCGGTCCCGGTATTCCAATGCCTCGATAGCGGGGTTGTCTTCCCGGCGACCTTCGGCATACGAGGGACGCTGCGGCGTCGAGCCCTGGAGGTCTCCCGAGATGAACCTGCAGAATCCACCAAAGATCGAGGACCGCATCGCCCGCTGCCGGTTGATCCTGTCCGCCGTCGCCATGGGCGCCGTGTTCGCCGATCCTACCGAGCCCTTCGTGTCCGACTGGTTTCCGTTGGTCAGCGGCAGTTTCCAGATCGACGCCCACGTGATGCTGGTGATGGGCCTGCACCTGCTCTACAGCGTCTTCGTCTACATTGCCCTCCAGCGGGTGTGGCTGCCCCTCGGTTTCATCGTGACGTGGACTCCGTGGATCGACGTGGTTCTCAGCGCTGCCATCGCCTTCGTGACCGAGGGCGCGACCAGTCCCTTCTATCCCTTCTTCGTGTTCGCGGCCGTGGTGGCGGGTTTCCGCTCCGGGTTGCGCCAGGCCATGCTGATCACGGCCGCCAGCGTGGTGCTGTACGTGGGCATGATCATGATATCGGCGCCGGGGAGCCTCAATGTCTACATCATGCGGCCGGCTTACCTCGCCATCGTGGGCTACCTCGTGGGCTATCTCGGCCAGCAGCGCATCGACCTTCAGGGGGAGATCCAGCAGCTCGAGGCTGCCGCCCAGCGCCATCGCATCGCCCGCGACCTTCACGACGGCTTCGCCCAGGCCCTGGCGGGCATCAACCTTCGCATCGAGGGCTGCCGGCGTCTTTTGCGGCGCGGCGGTGCGGAAGACGCGATGTCCGAACTCACCGACCTCCAGCTGAGCGTCCATCGCGAATACGACGAACTGAGATCTTTCATGCAGAGTCTCGCGGGTGTTCCGCTGTCGCCGGCCTCGGCGGGGGCGCCGCGCGGGACGCGCTTCGCCCTCGACGTGCGGGTGGAAGGGTCCATGGAGCTGGTGGACCACGTCCTGCAGATCGCCCGCGAGGGCCTCAGCAACGTCCGTCGCCACGCCGAGGCCGAGTCGGCCCGGATCGACGTCCGTGCCGAGGGTGCCCGGGTGCGCATCTCCATCGACGACGACGGCGTCGGGCTGCGCAGCCATTCGGCCCCCTGGTCCATCGTCTCGCGGGTCAAGGAACTCGGCGGCCAGATCCAGGTGGCCGCGGACGAGAGGCCCGGTTCGCATCTTTCGATCCTGCTGCCCCAGGGCTGAGGTAACTGTCGTGTCCATCCGCCTGATCCTTGCCGACGACCACGCCCTCTTCCGGGAGGGCATGAAATCCCTGCTCAAGCACGAACCCGACGTCGCCATCGTGGCGGAGACCGAGCGAATCGAGGGGCTGCACGGCATCGTCGAAACGGTCCCCGCTGACGTTCTTCTCCTTGATCTCCAGATGGAGAGGAGCTCCCTCGCCGAGATCGAGGCGCTCTCGAAGAAACTCGCGGTGATCGTGGTGACGGCCAGCGAGCTGGTGGGCGACGCGCTGAGCGCGATCCGCCACGGAGCCCAGGCCGTGGTGCTCAAGCGCTTTGCGGTGGAGACGCTGATGGACGCGGTCCGCAGCGTGGCAGCGGGCAACGTCTGGCTGCCGCCCAACGTCCAGGGCGAGCTGGCCGACCGCCTGCGTCACCCCAACTCGAGCCCCCTGTCGCCGCGCGAGGAAGAGGTTGTGCG
>JBHEPB010000133.1:0-18355 GCA_046260515.1 Binatia bacterium | reverse complement strand
GAAACACGATGGCGCGCTACGTGATGGGAATCGATGCCGGCACCACCGGCGCCAGGGCCCTGCTGTTCGACGAGAAAGGCGTCCAGGCCGCCACCGCCTATCGCGAGATCCCCAGCCTGTATCCGCGGCCCCAGTGGATGGAGCAGGATCCGGACGGCATCCGCGCAGCCGTGCTGGCGGTGGTGGCCGAGGCCCTCGCTTCGGCGGGCGCGAAGGCGTCGGACGTGGCCGCCATCGGCATCACCAACCAGCGATCTTCCATCGTGGCCTGGGACGGGCCGAGCGGGAGGCCCTTGTCGCCCATGATCATCTGGCAGGACACGCGCACGGCGGAGCGCTGCCGCGAGCTCCAGGGCCAGGGCCTGTTCATCACGCCGATGATGGCCGCCTCCAAGGCCGAGTGGATCGTCCTTAACATTCCCGAAGCCCGCGAGGCACGGGAAGCCGGCCGCCTGCGCCTCGGCACGCCGAACTCGTGGCTGGCCGTCTGCCTTTGCGGCGACGTGCACGTGAGCGACCACGGTAACGCGAGCCCGACCGGGCTCTACTCCTACTTCCAGAACGACTGGGACCCGGATCCGCTGGCGGCCCTCGGCCTTGGGCGCGAGTTGCTGCCGACTCTTGTGGATTCCAGCGGCGAGATCGCGCGCACCACCCGCGAAGCTTTCGGCGCCGAGGTTCCCCTGGCGGGCATGGCCGGCGACCAGCAAGCCGCGCTCTTCGGGCTCGGATGCACCGAGCCCGGCCAGGCCAAGTGTTCCTACGGCACCTCGGCGATGATCACCATGAACTCCGGTGAATCGGTGGCTTTCGGCGGCACCGGCACCTACCCCATCGTCGCCTGGCGCTACGGCGGCCGCACGGTGCTCAGCCTGGAAGGACAGGTGGTGACGGCCGGCGCTGCGGTGCAGTGGCTACGCGACGGACTCGGCGTGGTGGCCGACGCCAGCGATAGCGCCGCGATGGCGGCCAGCGTGGGCGACAGCGGCGGCGTCTGGGCCGTGCCGTCCTTCCAGGGCCTCGGCACGCCGATGATGCAGGCAGAAGCCAAGGCCATGATCGGCGGCCTGTCGCGGGGCTCGACGCGGGCCCACATCGTGCGCGCCGTGCTCGAAGGCATCGCGCAAAGGGTGGCCGACGTGGCCGAGAGCATCGAGCAGGGCGTGGCGCCGCTCGCCTGCCTGCGCGTGGACGGCGGCGCCAGCCGCAACGATTTCCTGCTCCAGACCCAGGCCGACCTTCTCGGCGTGCCGGTGGAAC
The DNA here is from genome assembly GCA_046260515.1 of Binatia bacterium. Classification (GTDB taxonomy): domain Bacteria; phylum Desulfobacterota; class Binatia; order UBA1149; family CAITLU01; genus DATNBU01. The sequence continues at coordinate 17,095 of JBHEPB010000133.1, read as the reverse complement.
GTTCGAGGATCGCCGACGGGGCGGCCCTCGGCGCGGCGCGGCTTGCAGGCGTGGGGATCGGGCTTTGGCCGGCGGAAGCGGCGTCGAGCTTCGAGGCGGAGAGGGTGTTCGAGCCGGCGATCTCGGCGGACGAACGGGCGTCGCGCCGCGCGCTGTGGAAGAAGAGGCTGGAGCTGGTGGTGGCCGACGCCACCTGAAGCAGGGCCGCGCCGGTCGTTTCCCCGCGTTTCCACCTCGCGCTACACCTGCGCTTCCGAGTTGCCGCCATGCCCATCCGCCTCGTCGTCTTCGATTGCGACGGAGTCCTTTTCGACTCCGAGCCTGCCAACCTGGCCTTCTATCGCGAGGTGCTGCACGCCAGCGGGGCGCCGCCGATGCCGGAGTCGGCCGAGGCGGCCTACCACTCGCTGGCCTCGGCCCAGCTTTTCGAGAAGATGTTCGGCGAGGAGCCCGAGTTGCTCGCCAGGGTGCAGAAGGTGGCCCGAGCGACCGACTACGCGCCTTTCTTTCCCCTGATGCAGCCCAAGCCGCGGCTGCGCGAGACGCTGGCGACCCTGCGCCTGCAGTACGCCACGGCGATGGCCACCAACCGCGGCCAGACCACCCAGGGCGTGGTGAAGTTCTTCGGGCTCGGCGATCTCTTCGACCTGGCCGTGGGCGTGCTCGACGTGGCCAGGCCCAAGCCGCATCCGGACATGCTGGTGCGCTGCCTGGAGCATCTCGGCGTCACGGCCGGCGAAGCGGTCTACGTGGGCGACCAGGCCACCGACTTCGAGGCCGCCGAAGCCGCCGGCATGGCCTTCATCGGCATGGGGCCGATGTGCGGAAGGACGAAGTGGTCGGCGCAGCTCTTCGAGGAGCTTCCCGGCATCATCGCTTCCATCTCGAACTGAACCCGTCGCCGGGCGTGCCGCCGGAGCCGCGTCGCGTCAGCTCGCGGCGCCGGCGCTTCCCAGCTCGTTCAGCCGGTCGATGAACATGCGCAGCCTGCCGAAACGGTGGTGGTCGAAGGCCAGCGAAAGGCGGGGCAGGCCCAGCAGCTCGGGCTGGTCCGACTCCTCCTTCAGCGGCGCGATGCGCCTCAGCGGCTTGCCGCCGAACAGGTCGGCGAACTCCGCCGACAAGGTGTCCAGCACGTTGTCGTCCACGTCGTGGACGAGGCGCATCACCAGAGAGTTGCGGATGCGCCGCGTGGAGTGGAACACGCGATAGAAGCCGGTGATTTCGCCTACGGCTTCCTCGAGGTCGTGGGTGATGCGGTACAGCGCCAGGTCCTCCGGGCTGATCAGGCCACGGTCCAGCAACTGCTCGCGCACGAAGCGGTCCCAGGTTTCCCAGTAGGTGCCGCCCGGTACGTCGATGAAGACGATGGGCACCATCCTGGCCTTGCCCGTCTGCACCAGCGTCAGCGTCTCGAAGCCCTCGTCGTGGGTGCCGAAGCCGCCCGGGAACAGGGCCACGGCCGAGGCCTCCTTCAGGAAGAAGAGCTTGCGCGTGTAGAAGTACTTGAACTCGAGGTACTTTGGATTGTCGCGCAGGATCTCGTGGGGTTTCTGCTCGAAGGGCAGGCGAATGCCCACACCGAAGCTGTTGGCCGCGCCGGCTCCCTCGACCACGGCTCCCATGATGCCGGGACCTCCGCCGGTGATGACCATGTAGCCTAGTTCGACCAGGCGCTGCCCGAAGGCCTCTGCCATCTGGTAGGCCGGATCATCGGGCAGGGTCCTCGCTGACCCGAAGGCCGTGACCTTGCGAGGCCCCTCGCTCCAGGGACGGAACATGGCCAGCGCCCGGCGCATTTCGGCCAGTGTGGCGGCCACGAGCTTGAGATCGACGACGCCGGTGCCGTCGGCGACGAGACCGATCGCGTCATCGACCAGGGCTTCCAGGAGGCGCTCGGCGCGGGGATCGGCATGCCCCAGGTGGGCGGCCTTCAGGCGCTCCTCGAGGGCGATCCGGATGGATGCGGGGGCGGGGGTCTCGTCGTCCATGAGGGAGGAGCATTGTCGGCCGCGCGCGCCGTCGACTCCAGTGGCCGGGGTGCATCGAGAAGGCGCCGTGGCTAGCATGGCGCCACGGTCGCCCGATCGCGGGTCGTCGCCTCTCGTCCACAATGCAGCACTCCGCCGCCCTCTACCTCCTGCTTCGCTTCCTCGTGTACGCGGCCCTGATCGCCGGCACCTACCAGTGGCTGGTGATCGCCGTGGGTCGCCACGGGCCGAAGTGGGTGGTGCGCGACGACGGTCCCATCGAGATCACCCAGCTTCTGGCTGCGCTGTTCACCTCGGTGCTGTTCTGGCTGCTGTCGAGGGAGAGGGCGCACTCCTCGGATCTTTTCCGGGTGTTCTCCGGTCTTTCGCTCATCGCCTGCGCGCGCGAGCTCGACAACCTCACCCTCGAGTTCGGCTCCCGCGACGCCTACAAATGGATGGCGATGGTGCCGCTGGCCTGGGTGCTTTCGGTGATCTACCGGGCCCGCGGGCGCCTGCTCGACCAGCTGGCTTCGTTCTCGCGCACCTCGGCCTTTTCCTTGCTGATGGCGGGTTTTCTCATCGTGGTCGTGTATTCCCAGCTGATCGGCCAGAAGACGCTGTGGCTGGCCGTGCTCGACCCGGACGTGTACCGCCCCGTGAAGGACATCGTCGAGGAATCCTCCGAACTGCTCGGCTACCTGCTGATGCTGTTCGGCGCCGCCGAAGCCACGGCCGACGACCAGCAAAGGGGCTGAGGAGCAGGAAACGATGACGACCGAGAGCCGGCAAGGGCCGACCTGGAAACGCTGCGGCGTGTGCAAGCGCGAGCTGGGGTTCGAGGAGGAGTTCTACGAGTGCAGCGTGTCCACCTGCACTTCGGGGCGCCACCATCCGGTGTTCTGCTCGGTCAACTGCTGGGACCAGCACGTGCCGGTGATGCGCCACCGCGACGCCTGGGCCGAGCAGAAGAGGTCGCCGAGCCGCCGGCAGTGGGAGGCGTCCCAGGGTGCTTCGGGGGAGGACGGCAGCGCGGCGACCCCGCGCCGCATCGTCGTGGACGCCCGCACGCCGGGACGGGCGCCGGCAGCCCCCGCCCTGCCCGACGAAGTGCTGGTGGTGGCTTCCCGCTTGAAGGCTTACGTGCGCGGCCGCTCCGGCATGAACACGTCGGAGTCGGTGCTCGACGAACTCACGCGCATCATCCGCGAGCACACCGACCGGGCCATGGAGAAGGCCCGCCAGGATGGCCGCAAGACGGTCATGGACCGCGACTTCCGCCCCGACTGACCCGTTAGAAGATCGCCTGCAGCGACAGCGCGATGCCCACCATGTACGTTCCCAGCGCGCCGACGAAACGGAGCGGCTGGGGCTTTTCCAGCGTGGGCGACAGCAGCATCCCGGCCGCGTGCAGGTAGCGCACCACCACGGCGGCCACGAAGAGGAAGCTCGTCCACCAGCCGTAGCCTTCCCCCGCCAGCGCGTAGATCAGAATGGCCAGCATCGGGGCGAACTCGCAGGCGTTGGCGTGGGCCCGCACGCATTTGTAGAGCGGGTCGCAGGGGTCTTCGTTGTAGCCGATGGAGCGTTGGGTCGATCCCCGCAGCAGCGACACCCGAAGCCCGAGGCCGATGACGAGGAGTCCGAGAAAACCGATGCAGGTGATGGCGAGTCCCATGGGTTACCTCCGTTGGCTAAATTCTACGTTGGGGCCGCTTCGTCGCTGAGACGGTAAGCCGCGGCCAGGAGCTGGACGGGGTGCCTCACGTCCACCTTCATTCCCGCCAGGGCGACGGCCCGTGAGATCTGCATCATGCAGCCCACGTTGCCCACTGCCACCACGGCGGCCGATCGTTCGCGGGCCAGCTCGGCCTTGCGGGCGCCCAGTTCGGCCGAAATCCGCGGGTGGTCCAGGTTGTAGCTGCCCGCGCTCCCGCAGCAGATGGCGTTCTCGCCGAGGTCCACCGGTGGACGACCGAAGGCGGCCTCGACGATGCGCCTCGGGGCGTCGGCAATCCCGCGGGCGTGGAGCAGGTGGCAGGCGTCGTGGTAGGCGACCTCGCCCGCCACCTCGAGGGTGCGTGCCGGCTTTTCGAAACCGATCTCGACGAGGAGCTCGCAGATATCGCGGCTCGAGCCGGCCACCTCGCGGCCGGCTTCCTCGTGGTCGCCCCCGCGCAGCAGGTGGGCGTAATCGCGCACCACGGCGCCGCAGCCGGCGGCGGTGGTCACCACGAAGTCCACGTCGGCGGCGCCGAAGGCCGCGGCGTTGGCGACGGCGAAGGCTTCTGCCTCGGCCTCGCGGCCGGCGTGGAGGTCGAGGGCTCCGCAGCAGACCTGGCCGCGCACGTCCACGACCTCGATGCCGTTGCGCTGCAGCACTTCGACGGTGTCGCGGTTGATCCCCGGCAGCAGGCGGTCGCCGACGCAGCCGGTCAGCACTGCTGCGCGGGCGCGGGGTCTCAGCGGCTGGTGGAGACTGCTGCGCCGCAATGGGGAAACGTCGGCATCCGGGCTGCCGGCCTCGCCTGGCTCCGCGGGTAGAAGTCCGAGGCCGGGAATCTGGCGGCGCACGCCGCCGAGGCCGGCGCGGTCCATCAGCCCGGCCACGCGAAGGCCGGCATCGACCAGGCCCGGGCTGTTGTAGGCGCGCTTGGTGGCGCTGCTCCAGGTACCCGAGACGTCGCGCCGTTCGGCCAGGCGCGGCCGGAACTCCTCGAGGCGCCGTCCAAAGGACACGCCCGACGGGCAGGCGGTTTCGCAGGCGAGGCAGCCGAGGCAGCGCGAAAGGTGCAGGGCTGCGTCGTCGTCGAGTTCGAGTTCGCCGCGGCCGATGGCCTCCATGATGTAGATGCGGCCGCGCGGCGAATCCGCCTCGGTGCCCAGCACCCGGTAGGTGGGGCAGGTGTCGAGGCACAGTCCGCAGTGCACGCAGGGAAGTCCGGGGCCGCTCACGACGCTTCTACAAGCCTCCCACGAAGCGGCCCGGCGCCAGCACGTCGCCGGGATCGAAGCGCCGCTTGATGGTCCGCATCACTGCCAGCGCCGCGGGCGGCCTCCCCCAGACCTCGTGCGTGGTCTTGATGGCCCGCGGCGCGCGTTCGATGACGCGAGAGCGGATCACGTCGCCCGGTTCGGTGGCGGCCCACAGCGCGGTGAAGGCCGAGTACAAGGCGTTGGTGCCGCCCGTTTCGGCGGCCGCGAGATGGAAACGGGCGATGCCGGCGCCGAGGTGGCCGCCGACGCGCAGGGACACGTGGGCAAGGCGCGTTCCTGTTTCGCCGAGGTGATCAAGGGCCGAGCGCACCGCCGCGACGAGGGCCGGCGGCGACACCGAGACGGCCAGCGTGAGGCCTCCTTCGGCGTCCACGTGAGCCGGGCTTTCCCAGTCCTCCAGCGCGTCGGCCGGTTCGCGGCCCACGGCAGCGCAGACGCGGTCGCCCTGGTCGGCCACTTCCTCTTCGGTGCCTTCCACGCGCACCACCAGCAGCCACAGCGCCGTCGAGCCGCTCGTGTCCACCGCGAAGTCGAGGGCGGCCAGCGGCAGGGGCTGGGCGAGAAGACGGCTGCGGGCGGCGTCCAGCTCGGCCGGCGAGACGAACTCGAAGACGAGGGTAGCGGCCGCCGGCGGCAGGGGGTGCGTGCGCAGGGTGAGTTCCGTGAGGATGGCCAGTCCGCCCCAGGAGCCCGCGAGAAGGCGCACGAGATCGTAGCCGGCGACGTTCTTCACGACGCGTCCGCCGGCTTTCAGCGTGCGTCCGCAGCCGTCGATGGCGGTGAGCCCGAGGACGAGGTCGCGCGGAAGGCCGAAGCCGTGGCGCAGGCCGCCGGTGGCGTTGGTGGCGACGATGCCGCCCATGGACGCGCGGTCTTCCTTGGCCGCGTCGATGGCCAGGCGCTGGCCCACGCGGGCCAGGCTGCGCTGGAGGCGCGACAGCGACACGCCCGCTTCACAGGTCACCGTCATGTCCTCGGGGTTCTGCTCCAGGATGTTGCCGATGGCCGTCATCGAAAGGCGGATGTCGTAGTGGCGAGGCGGCGCGCCGATGTGCAGCAGCGTGCCGCCGCCGCTGGTGACGACGCCGAGGCCCTTGCCCCGCGCTTCCTCGATAGTGTCGAGGACGTGGGCCGGCTCGCGGGCGGTGATGACGGCCTGGGGCAGCACGTCGTCGATGGCGTCCACGTCGCGCCCGGGCCGCAGCTGGCCGGGGCCGAGGGAAGGAAAAGCCGCCGTGTCGAGACGGGGCCGAAGCGCGCCGGCGCCGGGCTTCGCGTCCGTGTTGAGCTTGGCATCCGCGCCGCTCTTGGCTCCCGCGCTGCTCTTGGCTCCCGCGCTGCTCATCCGCCGCCCCGGGGCCGCGGCCTGGTGACCTCGACGCACGAACGCGACGACGGCAGCACCTTGCCGGGATTGCAGAGGCCGCGGGGATTGAAGGCGTCGCGCACGTCGGCCATGGCCGCGAGCGTGTCCTCGGTGAAGGCGTGTTCCATGAGGCCGAGCTTCTCGACGCCGATGCCGTGCTCGCCGGTGATCGACCCGCCGAGTTCCACGCAGGCCGCGAGGATCTCCTCGCCGGCCAGCAGCACGCGCTCCACTTCGCCGGGCACGTCCTCGTCGTAGAGCACCAGCGGATGGATGTTGCCGTCGCCGGCGTGCATCAGGTTGGCGATGCGAAGCTGGTGGCGCCGGGCCACGTCGGCGATGATGGCGACGATCTCGGGAAGGCGACTGCGCGGCACCACGCCGTCCTGGGTGCAGTAGTTGGGCGCCAGGCGCCCCATGGCGCCGAAGGCCCGCTTGCGCGATTTCCACAGCAGGGCGCGCTCGGCCTCGGTGGCAGCGCGCTTCACCTCGCTGGCGCCCTCGGCCTTGCAGCACTCTTCGACGCGCCCGGCCAGCGCCTCAAGGCCGGCGGCGAGACCGTCGAGTTCGATCAGCAGCACGGCGCCCGCGCCCGCCGGGAAGCCGAAGTGGTAGGCGGCCTCGACCGCCTCGATGACGAGGGCGTCCATCATCTCGAGGGCAGCCGGGATGATGCCGGCCGCAATGATGCCGGAGACCGCACGGCTGGCCTCGGCCACGCCGGGGAACGTTGCGAGCAGGGTGGCAACGGCTTCTGGGCGGCGCAGAAGGCGCACGCGCGCGGCGGTGACCAAGCCGAGGGTTCCCTCCGAACCGGTCATCAGGCCGGCCAGGTCGTAGCCCGAGGCGCCGCTGTCGCGCTCCAGCCACACCACGTCGCCGTCGGGCAGCACCACTTCGAGGGCCAGCACGTGATTGACGGTGACCCCGTACTTGAGCGTGTGGGGCCCGCCCGAGTTCTCGGCCACGTTGCCGCCGATGGTGCAGGCCGACTGGCTGGAAGGATCCGGCGCGTAGTAGAGGCCGTGGGCCTCGACGGCGCGCGTCACTTCGAGGTTGACCACGCCCGCTTCCACTTCGGCGGTGAAGGCCTCGCGGTCGACGCGGCGGATCTTCTTCAGGCGCGAGGTGCCGATCATCACCGCGGCATCCTCGGGCAGGCAGCCACCGGAGACGCCGGTGCCGGCGCCGCGCGGCACGAAGGCAACTCCGGCGGTGGCGAGCAGGCGGACGAGGCGAGACACCTGCTCGGTGGTTTCCGGCAGCAGGACGAGGCGGGGCGCGGCTTTCTCCAGCGTGTAGCCGTCGCATTCGTAGACCTTGAGCGAAGCGCGGGCCTCCACCACGCCGGACGGGCCGACGACGTCGCGCAGGGAGGCGACGAGGCGGGGATCGAGGGTGGCTGGCGTGGAGTTCAATGCAGGAAGGCGCTCCGACCCACGCTTATACCGTTCGCCGGGCGGCGGAGGGAACCTGCCCGGCCTCGCGTGTGCGCCGCGCCCGCGCTATCGGGCAGCCATGAGCACCGTGTCGCCGCCTTCCCGCCTGCTTCTCGGTCCCGGCCCTTCGATGGTCCACGCGCGCGTCTACGCCGCGATGGCCAGGCCCCTGGTCGGCCATCTCGATCCCTACTTCCTCGAACTCCTCGAACAGGTGCAGAAGGACCTGAGAACGGTGTTCGGCACCGCCAACGCGGTGACGATTCCGATTTCGGGAACCGGTTCCGCGGGCATGGAAACCTGCTTCGCCAACCTCGTCGAGGACGGAGACGAAGTGGTGGTGGTGGCGGCCGGCGTCTTCGGCACGCGCATGTGCGAGGTGGCCACCCGTCTCGGCGCCCGCGTGGAGAAGGTGGAAGTGCCCTGGGGTCGCGTGGTCGAGCCCGAGCAGGTGGAGGCCGCCATCGCGCGCTGCAGCCGCCCGAAGATCGTGGCCGTCGTGCACGCCGAGACTTCGACCGGCGCCTGGCAGCCCCTGCGCGAACTGAGCCGCCTCGCCCACGATGCCGGCGCCCTCTTCCTCGTTGACTGCGTGACCTCGCTCGGCGGCTGCCCCGTGGGCATCGACGACAACGCCGTCGACGCCGCCTACAGCGGAACCCAGAAGTGCCTGAGCTGCCCTCCCGGCCTCTCGCCGGTGACGATGAGCGAGCGCGCCATGAGCGTCGTTCAGGCGCGCAAGACCAAGCCGCGAAGCTGGTACCTCGACCTCGGCCTGATCGGCGCGTATTTCGGCAGCCAGAGGCTCTACCACCACACGGCCCCCATCTCGATGATCTATGCTTTGGCCGAGGCGCTGACGCTGGTGCTCGACGAGGGTCTCGAGCACCGCTTTCTCCGCCACGAGCGCAACCACCACGCCCTGATGGCGGGCCTCGGCGCCCTCGGGCTCCAGGGCGCCGCCCAGGAAGGGCATCGCCTCTGGATGCTGAACAGCGTGGCCGTGCCCGATGGCATCGACGAAGCGGCGCTGCGCCGTCGCCTGCTTCTCGACCACGGCATCGAGATCGGCGCGGGGCTCGGGCCGATGGCGGGCAAGGTCTGGCGCATCGGCCTGATGGGCGAGTCGAGCCGTCCGGCCAACGTGAGGCGGGTGCTGCTGGCCCTGGAATCAGAGCTTCGCCGCGAAGGGCGTTGTCCTCCGGCCGGCGAGGCCATCGCCGCGGCCGACCGCATCTACGCCGAGAAGGGCTGAGGGCGGTGGATCGCGCCGCGAGCCTCGTTACTCGCGCCGCGAGACTTTCGACCAGCGCCGCGCTGATCGCGGCGGTGCTGGCCATGGGGATGGCGGCAGGTTGCACGGCGTCGCGGCCTCCTTCTCTGCCGCTGGAGGACGTTGTCGGCGCCGACGTGGACGACCTCGATCCTGCTTCGCTGGCCCTGGCCGCCGAGAGGAACGCCGTGGCCCTGGAGCGCGGCGACGTTGCGCGCAGGATCGTCGTTGCGGGCCGGAACTTCACGGCCGGGGAACTGGCAGACAGTTCCAGGCGCGTCGTGGCCATCGCCCGCGGTGAGAAGGACGGCGCCGGTCTTGTGCGGCGCCTTGCCTCCGAGTGCCGGGCCGTCGCCGCCGGAGCCAGGGCCAAGGTGACCGCTTACTATGAGCCCCTGCTGGAGGCGCGGCGGCGCCCCGACCGGCGCTTTCGCTACCCGATCTATGCCCAGCCCTCTCCGGCCCAGCTCTCCGGCGTGCGCGACAGGCTCGGGCGCGTTCCGACGCGCGCCGACATCGACGGCGGGGACGCCCTGGCGGGGCTCGGCCTGGAGATCGCGTGGGTGGACGATGCCGTCGCGCGGTTCTTCCTGCACGTGCAGGGCTCCGGACGCCTGCGCTTCGAAGACGGAAGCGAAAGCCGCGTGGGCTACGCGGCGAGCAACGATCTGGCCTACCGCAGCGTCGGCTCGGTGATGCTGGCCCAGGGCCTTCTTGAGCCCGGTCACGCCAGCGCCACGGCCATGCGCCGCTGGCTGGCCGAACACCCGGAACGCCGCGACGGCCTGCTCTTCGAGAATCCCCGCTACATTTTCTTTCGCGACACCGGCGGCGCGGGGCCCATCGGCGCCCTCGGCGCCACGCTGGTGGCCGGGCGCTCGGTGGCCACCGACGACGGATTCCTGCCACGCGGAAGCCTGCTGTGGCTGCGCACCACGCAGCCGCTCGTGGACGAGCAGGGCAGGATGCAGGGCAAGCGGCCGCTCACGCGCTTCGTCTACGCCCAGGATGCCGGTGCGGCCATCCAGGGAGAGGCGCGCCTCGACCTCTTCCTGGGTTCGGGCGAGGAGGCGGGCCTCCAGGCCGGTGGCATGAACGAGGCCGGTGAGGTTTACCTGCTGCTCTGCCCTGCGCGGAAGGCATCCCTGGGGCCGCTGCCGCCCACGCCGAGGATGATGCCGCGAACCGGCAGGATGCGCTGAAGGCCGCGACACACGGAGGAAGAAACCGATGGGAGCGCTGATGCCCAAGGGACAGCCCCGCGAGGACATCCTCGCGGAGCTTTCCCGACACGCCGAGAAAGACGCCGACTGGCGCACGGGAAAAATCCTTACCGGCCTGTTCGACGCCGGCGAGGGCGTGCACGGCGTGGCCGTCGAGGCCTACACCGGCTTCCTCACGCAGAACGCCCTGTACATCAACATGTACCCGAGCCTCGGGCGTCTGGAGCGCGAGGTGGTCTCCTCCGTCATCGAACTTCTGCGCGGCGACGGCGACGTGGTCGGCAACATCACCAGCGGCGGCACCGAGAGCATCCTCATGGCGGTCAAGACCGCCCGCGACTGGGCCCGCGAGCACCGGCCCGAAGTCACCGCGCCCGAGATCGTTCTGCCGGTGACCGCGCATCCGGCCTTCCTGAAGGCTGCCCACTACCTCGGCATCGGCGCCGTGCAGACCGGCGTGGAGACGACCGGCTTTCGCGCCGACGTGGCGGCCTTCCGCGCGGCGCTGGGGCCGAACGCCATCCTCGGCGTCGGCTCGTCGCCCAACTTTTCCCACGGCACCATCGATCCCATCGCGGAGATGGCCGCGGCGGCCAAGGAGAAGGGCGTTCTCTTCCACGTGGACGGCTGCGTGGGCGGCATCTACCTGTCGGTGCTGAGGCGTATGGGCCAGTCTCTGCGCGACTTCGACTTCTCGGTGCCCGGCGTCACCAGCATCTCGGCCGACCTGCACAAGTACGGCTACGCACCCAAGAACGCCTCGGTGGTGCTCTACAAAAACAGGGACCTGCGCAAGTACGCCTGGTTCGTGTGCTCGTCCACCACCGAGTACGCGGTGATCAACCCCACCGTCCAGAGCAGCCGCACCGGCGGCCCTATCGCCGCCGCCTGGGCGGTGCTGCGCTTCCTCGGCGAGGAAGGCTTCCAGAGGATCGTGCGCGAATCCCAGGAGGCTACCGACCGCATGCTGGAGGGCATCGCAGGGATTGCGGGCATCCACGTCCTCGGCGATCCCGAGATGTGCATGTACACCATCGTTTCGGAGGAGGTCTCGGTCTTCGAGATAGACGACGCGATGCGCGAACGGGGCTGGCGCCTGCTGCCCCAGTTCGCCTGCGGCGGCGGGCCGGCCAACCTCCACGTGAGCGTGAGTCACGGCAACGTTCCGCATGTGGAGACCTTCCTCGACGATCTTCGTGAGGTGGTGGAGGATCTGCGACGGCGCGGACCGACGGTGGACCGCGAGGCGTTTGCGAAGGTGGCGGACGGCGTGGCCGGCAAGCCGCTGGAGGAAGTGCTGATGGCGGTGGCGCCGCTGATCGGCATCACCGGCACGGACGTGCCCGAGAAGATGGCGGCCCTCAACACGATGCTCGACCTGCTGCCGGCGGCGAGCCGCGACGAGTTGCTAAGGGCGTTCGTGAACATGACGGGGTGAGCCCTCCCGGGCCTCGTCCCGCGGCTAGTTGGCGCTGGTTTTTCCTGCCGTCAGGGCCTGCTCAATGATGCGGTCGGTGCAGCGGTCGAAGTAGTCGCGCAGTTCGCGTTCGAACTCCCGGAACTGGGGCCACAGCACTTCGTCCACGAAGCGGCGGGGAACGCGCGCCCGGATCGTCGTGCGGCGCTGGCCCGGCCGGCGATAGGGAGGGAACCCGTGGTGCTGGAGGAGCGCGTCGAGGAGGCGGCGCGACCACGGATCGGCCAGCGAGAAACGGAACTCGACGAGGGTTTCGCGAGGCGCGGCCTGAGGCCTCGTGCCTGCCGTGGACTGGAGCCGTTCGAGGATGCGGTCGCGCGCCCTTTCGGCGGCGACGCGTTCGCCGTCGGTCCCGGGTCGCGCGAACAGCGCCTCGATACGGCGCAGTTTCTCGATGAGCTGCTCTTCCTCGGTTCGCACCCGCATCCTCCCGGCTGAAGTCGGCGACCCTGCGCCGGGCGCGACTCCGGGGCAATGACGCGAGTGTGCTGAAAGCCGCCGGATTCCGAGGAGACGGCCGTGCCGGATCACGGCAGACCGGCCGCGACGGCAGGACAAGCCGCCGGCTTCCCCTGCCTCGTGGCGACCGCGTCAGAACGCAGCCGCTGCGCCGGCCTTGTAGAGATACACCTCACCGCGCAGCCGCAGGAGCGGCATCCTGCCCGGGCGACAGCCGAGTTCCCAGACAAGGCCGTCGGGTGCACGACCCTTCACGTGGATACGGCCGAAGTGGATGAAATGGCGGTGGTGATCGTCGCAGACTGCCGTCAGGTTCCAGGCGTCATCGGGGCCGCCGTGGGAGCGGAACCGGACGTGGTGCGCGTGCAGGACCGAGCGGCGCGAGCACGCCGGCACCTGGCAGCGGTAAGCGTCGCGCGCGAACACGGGGTTTTCGTGCGGCGGCAGCGAGGTCCAGGCGAGGTACGCGTGCGCCACGATGCGCTCGAAGCCGCGCCAGCGCGGCTCGACGGCCCGGCGGCAGCCCTCGATGGCCTCTTCGAGCAGCGCCGCGACGCTAGCCGGCATGGTGGCGCGGATAGCCGCGCCGACGCGTCGGCTGAAACTTCCGACGTCGGCCTGCGGGTGCGCACGCATCTGGACGTCGGCCGGATCGATACGAGCCTGCGCATCGGCGGTGACATCCAGGTCCAGCGGCGGCGGCGGATGGCACGGCTCGCCGCCCTCGTCGTCGGCGCGATCCAGGGCCCAGCTCGTGTCTGCAGCGAGACGTCGCAGGGTAACCGTCTCAGCTCGCTCGACCCACTCCCTTTCGTACTCCCGGCTGCCCACCGCCAGCAGCGCGGTTGCCGCGAGCCAAGTGATCCGGCCCTCCCCGTAGGCATTCCGGATCAGCGGCGACCGGAGCTCGCACTGCCGCTCGAGCCTTACCAGCGCCAGCGCCTTGCTGCCGCAGATGCCGAGACGCGCTTCGGCGTAGAGACGAAGGTTGGCGAAACCGAGTGCACGGTGGGCCCTGAGGTCAGCGATTCTACGCAGGACAGCGCCGAGCCTCGCATCGAGACCCTGCATGGCCATTCGCAACGCGCGCAGGCGGCTGTCGATGTCGTGAGCATCTGCGTCGGTCAGACCGACCAGAAGATGATCCAAGCCGGATGTTTGCGAACGCGACGCTGGTTTCACCCAGCGAAAGCCCTCGGAAGTTCCGTTGGCGGCCTCGAAGGCCCGCACCGCCGCTTCGCCGCCGCCGCCTGAGGGACGGCGGTGCGGAGGCGGCGGCGGGCCGGGCGGATCACAGTGGGGCCAGCTCAGCGCTTCGGCAGCGACGGCTTCGGCGACTCTTGAGGCCGAAACGTCGGCCCCGTTCATGCGGGAGGCCAGATCCCCTACCGCGCGCCACAGCTTTCGACCACCGCGCGTGGTGACGATCGACCAGCGAACAGGCGGGTCCTGCGTATTCAGCGCAGCCTCCGCGCCCCGCGCATCCTCCGTATCCTGGGTATTTTGCGCATCCGCAGCAGCACGCGCTGAATGGACGTCACCCGCGGATCGAGAGGTGCTCGGCGATGCGCACGCATCTGGACTCGCATCGCCCGCCCCCTCCGCCGCCGAACGGCCCGGCGGCGGCGGCGCCGTCGCACGATTCCCCACCGCAGCATCATCCGGCGCGGGGTCCCCCGGTCGCACGCCTTTCAGCAACTCCGTAAGCCCGCGCGTTGTCGATGTGAGCGCAAGCCGAAGCCAGCCTCCCTCGGTTTCTGGTGTGGCGATACCCGTCAGCATCCGCGCATGGGTCCAGCGGATCGCGCCAGTCTCGAAGGCCTGCCGGATGGCCGGCAGCGCCTCGAGGGCCGTGGCCACTCGCGCATCCTCTTCCAGGGTGCGGGCGCCGATGCCGAGGCGCTCGGCGGCATAGTCCGCCAAACGGGTGAAGCCCAAGGGTCGCCACAGCTGCCGTCGAAGGAGTTCGGCCGTGACGCACGCCTGAATCAGCCGGCACTGCGCCTCGAGCGACGCGAGCGGGCAGGCCTCGCGATCGAGAGCCTCCGCGTCGGACTGTGGAGACGGATTTCTGCTCGGGTGACCTGTCCGCTCCACAGGTGGCGGCGCCGCGCTCGGCCGCCAGCCGCACCGCTGCGCCGCGATGCGCGTACCCGCCAGCGCGAGGCGGTAGCGTGGGTGCGATAGGCCCGCACGGGCGGTCGCGGCGGCCGTTTCCATAGGGCGAATATAATACGAAAATCGGCGCAGATGCAAGAGGCAGAAAGGCTTATTTTATGCCGTTTCCGGCATTCCCGGGACGATGACACGGGTCGTGCCACGGGGATCCGGGACGACGGGTAATCGACCACGAGACAAGCGTCAGCAGCCACGCGAGGTGCCGTTCCGAGTCCGTCACGCGCGACCACGCGTCGAGCACGGTTAAGATTCCGCCCGGCAAAAACGAACTCGAGAGCGCATTCGCCGCGCCAGTGGCTGCGGGACGGTGCTTGCCGCCAATCTTCTCGAGCGACTCTTAGGCACGACGCCCATCGCTCGCGACGAGGAACAGGCGGTCCTACCCGAACCGAGCAACGCCCCGCCTAGTCCCCTTCCGACTCGATCGAAGTCCGCTCCCTCGTCGCCGCGAACACGATGTTCGGCCACTGCTTCTGCGCGTAGCGCAGCTCCCAGCTGTTGCGGGCCAGGAAGATGGGCGCGCCGTCGCGGTCCTCGGCCATGGCGGCGTGATTGGCTTCCTCGAAGCGTCGCACTTCCGCCGCGTCGGGCCCACTGATCCAGCGCGCCGTCTCCCAGGGCGCGGCCTCGAAGCCCACCTTGATGCCGTACTCGGTGGCGATGCGCGAGGCGAGCACCTCGAGCTGGAGGCGGCCGACGACGCCGACGATCCAGTTGGCGCCGAGGCGGGGCTTGAAGACCTGGGTGACGCCCTCCTCGGCGAAGCTTTCGAGGGCCCGCCGCAACTGCTTCGACTTCATCGGGTCGTCCAGGCGCACGCGCTGGAGGATCTCCGGGGCGAAGTTGGGGATGCCGGTGAAGCGCAGGTCCTCGCCTTCGGTCAGCGTGTCGCCGACGCGGATGGTGCCGTGGTTGGGGATGCCGAGGATGTCGCCGGGCCAGGCCTCGTCCACCAGCTCGCGGTTCTGGGCGAAGAACAGGATGGGATTGTGGACGCCGATCATCTTGCCGCTGCTGGACAGGCGCAGCCGCATTCCGCGCTGGAAGCGCCCCGAGCACACGCGCATGAAAGACACACGGTCGCGGTGGTTGGCGTCCATGTTGGCCTGCACCTTGAATACGAAGCCGGTCACCTTGGACTCGGAAGGCTCCACGACGCGCGTGGCAGTGCGTTGAGGACGCGGCGGCGGGGCGTAGCGCACCACGGCCTCCAGGAGCTCGCGCACGCCGAGGGCCTTCAGGGCGCTGCCGAAGTAGACGGGCGTGAGGTGGCCTTCGAGGTACTGCTGCACATCGAACTCGGGATAGCCGATGCGGGCCAGTTCCATCTCGTCGCGGAACACGGCCAGTTCCTCCGGATCCAGGTGGCGCGCGATCTCCTCGCCGGCCAGGGGCACCGGGTCGAGCACGGCTCCGCCGCGGTCAAAGGGCAGGAAGCAGTCCTTCTCGGCGTCGAGCACACCGCGCAGCAGGCCGCCCATGCCGGCCGGCCACATCATGGGGGCCACGTCGAGGGCGAGCTGGGAAGCCACCTGGTCGAGCAACTCGAAGGGCGAGAGCCCCTCGCGGTCGATCTTGTTGATGAAGGTGATGATGGGGATGTTGCGCAGCCGGCAGACCTCGAAGAGCTTGAGGGTCTGGGGCTCGATGCCTTTGGCGGCGTCCAGCACCATGATGGCGCTGTCGGCGGCTGTCAGCGTGCGGTAGGTGTCCTCGCTGAAATCCTCGTGGCCGGGCGTGTCGAGCAGGTTGCAGGTGATGCCTTCGAACTCGAAGGTCATCACGGCCGAAGACACCGAGATGCCGCGGTCCTGCTCGATCTTCATCCAGTCGGAGCGCGCGCGGCGGTTCTCCCCGCGGGATTTCACCTGGCCGGCCAAGCGGATGGCGCCGCCCATCAGCAGCAGGTGCTCGGTGAGCGTGGTCTTGCCGGCGTCGGGGTGGGCGATGATGGCGAAGGTGCGGCGGCTGCGAACTTCCGCGCCGGCCACTCCCGTCCCGGTCTGGGCGGCTGCCTGTGTCGTGCTCAACTCGGACCTCTGGAGGCCGGTCCGCCCTGCGCATGGTCGCGAAGAAGGCGGTCCCGGCGGTGAAATAACGTCCGAGCAAGCCTGCTGCGTGGCGGAGAGTCAAAGAGGCCCGACGGCCGCCTCGCGTCACCGGTCGAGGGCGTGTTATAAGCGCGCCATTCTCTGCCGGCCTCCGATCTTCGAGCCCGGAACGGGCGAGGCGGCCACTGGACGTGAAGCCATGAGCAAGAATTTCTTCTCCACACGTCCCGCCGGCACGGGGGCCGGGCAACCGATGGACGCTTCCCCCGCGAACCGGACGAGGCGGCCCGCAAGCCTGTTCACCGGCCTTTGGGGTGCTCCGTTGATGCTTGCCGCGTCGCTGGTGCCGGCGGCGGTGCTGCTGGCCGCCGCGACCACGACGAGAGCCGCCGATCTCGCCCCGGAGAAAGTCGGCAACGTCTTCGAGCTTCCGGCCAAGCCGGGGCCCCACTGGTTCTGGGCCAGCGACATCCTGCTGCACCGGACGGCCCTTTTCGACGCAGCCGACGGTCGCCTCCTCGGCACCATCAGTTCGGGCGCGGCCGGAAGCGGTTTCGTCATCAACCCGATGTTCCCGCCCGCCCACGACGAGATCTACATCCCCGAAACGTACTGGTCGCGCGGCATCCGTGGAGACAGAACCGACGTCGTCACCATGTACG
>JBHEPB010000116.1:0-2645 GCA_046260515.1 Binatia bacterium | reverse complement strand
GGCGCCGCAGGCTTTCAGCCAGGGGAGGATGTGCTCGAGGACGTGGGCGTAGCCCCAGCCGCCGTTGGCCTTGTAGCAGGTCTTCCAGCCCACCTCGGCGCCGAGCAGGATGCGGTCGGCGTAGCCGTCGGCCAGCAGTTCCATCACCATCTCCACTTCCATGCGGTCGGGCGTGAAGCCGCGTCCCGGGCCCAGCACTTCGCAGAACTCCTCGTGGCCGAAGTGGTCGTAGGAGACGAAACCCACGCCGCGCTCGAGCAGCTTTCGGGCGGTGGAGACGGGAAAAAGGCCGAGGTGGGAAGGGTAGACCTTGCCGAGGTCGGCGCCTTCCTTCTCGAGGATGTCGATGTAGGTGGGGAAGTGGTCCACCGGGGTCTCGCCGTAGATCGTCAGGTGGGCGTTCGGGTGGATGGTGAGCGACGCGCCGGTGGCTTTCTGGGCTCGCGCGGCGGCGCGCAGCACTTTCTCTTCCTCCGGATGGAAGGGCACGTCGGGCATTCCGGACAACCCGATCTCGCCGATATTGCCGGCGCGCACGCCGCTCGTTCCGATGCCCTCGAGAATCTCGCGGGTCATGATGTCGGCAAGTTCCTCGACGCTCCTGTCCGCGACGAAGGAGGGATGCGCGCCCTGGATGTACCATCCGGTCGAGGCGATCACGTGAACGCCGCTGGCCTGCGAGATGGCGACCATGGCGTCCACGTTGCGTCCGATGCCCTCGAGGTCCATGTCGATGACGGCGCCGCCGCCGCACCTCTTGAACTCGGCCACCTCGCGGATGGTGAGGTCCACGTCGTCCTGGTGGAGGTTCTGCTTCCACGCCAGGCCGTTGCGGCGGATCTCGCCGAGGCGTTCGAGCGTGAACGCGGCTTCGGACTCGAGGCGCGCGTCGGCGTCCTGCGGCGGCATGTACCAGCACGAGATGTCGAGGGTGAGGTGGACGTGGGACATCGTGGCGCCGAGGTCGGCGGCATCGACAGGGCCGAGGACGGTGTGGACGGTGGCCAAATTGCAGCCTCCAGGGAGGGGCGGGGGCCCCTGGATTCGGACTTGACGGAGCCGGACGGGCAGACCGGACTGCAGGCAACCCCCGGCCCGCAAAGCGGATCCCGGGGGGTGGACTCACGGCCCGGGCGCGCCCATAATCGGCCCGACTGGAACAGGTTCTACCAGTGGAGAAACCGATGCAACGAATCCCGCTTCCGCCGTACCCCAACGGCTGGTTCGCCGTCAGCCATTCGGACGAACTCGAGATCGGGGACGTGAAGACCGTCCAGGTCCTCGGCCGCGAGATGGTCGTGTACCGGGCCACCAGCGGCCGGGCCTTTGTCGTCGATCCCTACTGCGCTCACCTCGGCGCCCACCTCGGCGTCGGCGGAAGGGTGGAGGGCGAGACCATCCGCTGCCCCTTCCACGGCTGGTGCTACGAGGGTGAGGGCGGCCGCTGCACCTCGATTCCCTACACCGACAAGCTGCCGGCCAAGGCGACCATCGGGACCTGGCCGGTTTGGGAGAACAATGGATTCGTCTTCGTCTGGTACCACGCCGAGGGCAAGGCGGCTGACTGGACTCCCGACGTCGTCGAAGAACTTGCCGACCCCGGCTACTACCTGTGGGGAAAGAAGGAGTGGCGCATCGCCTCGCATCCCCAGGAGATCATGGAGAACGGGGTAGACATCCAGCACTTCTTCACGCTCCACGGATGGAAAGCCAAGTCGATCGACTGGCAGCCGGAGGGGCACCGCTACACGCTGCGCATCGACGTGGACTCGGGCGCGGAAGAGCAGTCCGCCACCGCGCAGAACGCCACCGACGTGGACTCCTTCAACTCCGGACCTTCGTTTACCTGCACGAGGGTGAGGGGCCCGATGACGGGAATCGCCATCAACGTGCTGGTGCCCGTCGCTCCCGAGCAGTTGCTCATCCAGCACCGATACTACGGGCATCGCCAGACGGATCCGGCCGTGGTCGAGGCCTTCTTCACCAACTACATCCGCGACTACGAACTCGACGTGCCGATCTGGAACGCGAAGATCTACCGGCCCATCCCGGTGATTGCCGAGCACGACGGGCCCTACGTGCGCTACCGCCGCTGGTACGCCCAGTTCTACTCGAAGGCTTCCCAGGAAGCTTCGGCGGCCTGAGACGGGGAATGCCGGGTTTCAAGGGCAAGGTCGCCTTCGTGACCGGAGGAGCGACGGGAATCGGGCTGGCCTGCGCGCGTGTCGTCGTGGACGGCGGTGGCCGGGTGATGCCGGCGGCGCGCCGCCGCGAAGCCCTCGAGGTGGCTGCCGGCGAGTTCGGATCCGCGGCGGCCTTCGTCGAGTGCGACGTGACGAGCGACGCGTCGGTGGACGCGGCCGTGGCCGCCACCGTGGAGCGATTCGGCGCCCTCCATCTCGCCGTCAACTCGGCGGGCATGGGAATGGCGGGTCCAGTGACCGGGCAGGCCACCGAGGCCTTCGCCATGACCCTGGACACCAACCTGACGGGCGTGATGCGCTGCCTGCGCGCCGAGGCGAAGGCGATGAAGGCCTCCGGCGGCGGCAGCATCGTCAACATCAGCTCCATCGCGGCCGTGCTCACCCACCGCTGGATGTCGGCCTACTGTGTGTCGAAGGCCGGCGTCAACATGCTCACGCGCT
>JBHEPB010000102.1:0-4190 GCA_046260515.1 Binatia bacterium | reverse complement strand
CCACCGCTGTTGACGACGACGCCGGCGACACCTGCAACGCCGAGCCTTCGGGCCTGCTTGCCGACGAGCCCGGCTGGGCCGCCTGGCGCTGGACCTTCCGTTGCCGCCAGGCGCCGCGCTCCGCGCGTCTCGCGTGGCTGGCCACGCTTCCGGGCCACCTGCACATGGTGCGACGCGACGGCGCCACGCACCTCGTGCGCGGCGGCGACACGGGGCGCGTCGATCTGGTCGGTGCGCGGCCGACAGCGGCCGAAGCCGTTGCCGAGCAGTTCGGGCACGGCCTGCACCACATCGCAGCCGGCTGGGACCACCTGGCCTTCCTGGTCGGCCTGCTGCTGCTGGCGCCCGGCGTTGCATCGCTCGCCGCGCTCGTGACCGGGTTCACAGCCGGCCACGGCACGGCCCTGGTGCTGGCCACCGTGGGCGGCGTGCTGCCGCCGGCGGCCACGGTGGAGATCGCCATCGCGGCCAGCGTGCTCGTGGTCGGGATCCCCGCCAGGCCGCCGGCCGCAGCGGCGGCCACGCTCGCCGCGCTGCTGGCGGCGGCCGCCTGGACGCGACCGGAGGATGCCGCCATCTGGGCGGGACTCTTCCTGCTAGGCGGCGCCCACCTGCGGCTTCGAAGCGCGCCCGGCTCGCGCGGCTTCGCCGCGGCCGGGCTCGTGCTGGCCGCAGTCTTCGGCCTGCTGCACGGCTTCGGCTTCGCCGCCGCGGTGATCGAGACCGCAAGAACGTCGGAGGCGCTGTGGCCCGTGCTCCTCGGCTTCAACCTGGGCGTCGAGGCGGGGCAGCTCGCCTTCCTGCTGCCGGCCTGGCTCGTGCTCGGCAGGCTGCGTTCGCAGGCCTGGCCGGTGCATGTCCTGAGGGCAGCGGTGTGCGGGATGGGAGCCTACTGGGTGGCCGGGCGGCTGCTGGGTGCCTCTTGAGCGGCTTTAGCGCACCAGCGGGACCACGCGGGACTTGCGGATCACTTTGTCGCGCGTCAGCAACGAAACGCGGTGCAGTACGCTCGTCGCCGCGATCAACTGATCCGCGGGATCGCCACGAAAGTCGAGCGTGCGCAGTGTGCGGCAAAGCTCGAGCGTGATGGGCCAGACGTGGATTCGCGAAAGCGCCCTTGTCAGATCTGCGTCATCGAGATCAACCTCGATGCGCCCAAGTTCCGCGAGCTTGCTGATCTCCCAGAGCACGATCGCCGAAATGCTCCACGAGTCGCCGCCGAGAAGCTTCGCCTCCTTGGGGGTCAGTCCGCCCGAGAGTGCGTGCAGCAGGATGTGGGTATCAAGATTGAGCATCCCAGCGCTCACCGGTCGACAGAATATCCCCCTTGATCTCGAGCTTGCCCTTCAGGCTGCCAATGAGAGACGCCGAGTCGGCGCCGATCGGGATGACCTTCGCCACCGGGCGCCCGTGCTTGGTGATCACCAGCCCCTCCTGTCCGAGGTGGTCGAGGATGGCGAGGCATTGCTGCTTGAACTGCGCTGCTCCCATTTGTTTCATGGGGCGATTGTAGCAGTGGACAGATTTAGTGTCCACTCGAGGAATTGCCCCGTGGCATGCCGCCGCCGCGGTGCAGGGGCTGACGGCGACCGGCCAGGCTGCGGGCGGGCG
The DNA here is from genome assembly GCA_046260515.1 of Binatia bacterium. Classification (GTDB taxonomy): domain Bacteria; phylum Desulfobacterota; class Binatia; order UBA1149; family CAITLU01; genus DATNBU01. The sequence continues at coordinate 2,579 of JBHEPB010000102.1, read as the reverse complement.
CGTCACCAAGCTGGGACGGAACCTACGTCGTCGGCGAGGTGAGCCGGGGGAAAGGGAATCGCCGACGGCTGCTGCCGTTCTCGGCGGCCTCAGCCTGCACGCCGGGGTCTTCATTCCTGCGACCGACCGGACCGGCCTGGAAAAGCTGTGCCGCTATGCCGGCCGCCCGGCCCTTGCCACCGCCAGGCTCGAGAGCACGGCGGACGGGCGCGTCCTGTACCGGCTGCGCCGCCCCTGGCGCGACCGCACGTCGGCCCTCGTGCTGGAGCGCCGCAAGTTGATGGCGCGGGTCGGGTCCCGGCCATGACCTCTGCCCTGCTTGCGTCTGTCGCGCAGGCCGGTCGGTCGCCGGAGGCAGCCTGAGGGCGCGCGACCGCGTTCCGCTCGAAACGTCCTTCTCACCGGCCGGCAGAAGCAGGCGTAGCGACCAGGGTCTGCGTCGCGGCGCACACCTGTGTCCGATGTCACGCGAAATGCCGGGGGAAAGCCTTCGCGAACCTTGAATTGATCCGGGCAGGGGAGATAGGAAGCCTCATGGCGGCGGCGACAGGCGTGGCAGAGGACGCCAAGTTGACGGGAAAGGACTTATCGCACGTTGCATGCTGGATCGGGGACCGCGCTTGAACGCCTTATCCCCCGCTCGCTTTCAAAGAGGGGAGACCTGAGGGCATGCTCTAGTGACTCAGGTCACTCGACGACCGCTCTAGCCAGGCCGGCATGCTCGTGGACGGGCTCGCGTCCAGTGAGTCGTTGCCACCGTTGCACGGCTGAAGTGACACGCTTCATCCGCTTCCGGCTATATCGTTCCGTATCAGTCGGCAGCCCTTCCCAGCCCTCGCCTTCGGAGGCTAGGGTCCGGCACGCGTCGCATCAGACGATGCCCAAGGAGGGTCTTCACCCATGTCTGCATTCTCGATCCATTTCCGCCTGGCCACAGTAGCGATGGCTGTCTCGCTACTGTGGGCACTGGTGCCGGACGGGCCGGCGCATGCGGCGACCACCGTCTACACGAGCCGCGCCACGTTCCTTGCGCAGCTGACGACCCAGGACACCGACGACTTCTCGGCTCCGGGCTATGCACACGGCGACAGCGACGACGAGGCCGACTACGACCGTCACACCGACAGCCACATGAGTGCGGTGCGCGGAGAAACGATCTTCACGGCTACAGCATTCTCGAACTTCAACTTCATCATCAACTCGAGTACCAACCCATACTACTGCGCGGGCTGCAATGGGTCTTTCCGACTGACGTTCACCGCCACATCGCAAGGCGGAAGCAACGGCGTCTTCGGCGCGGGGTTCGACAACTTGTATCTTCCGACGAACGATATTGCCTTCGTGACGTTCGGCGACATGACGACGCAGGAAGTCTCGCTCAACGGCCGCTCGTTCTTCGGCATCACGTCAGACAAGTTGATCCGCAGCATCCATGTGGGACTCACCGGCGGGGCGATGACCCAGGTCGAGAACATCTGGATCGACAACCTCACGATTGGCAACGTCTGCGGGGACGCAAGCCCTGGCGGTGCGGAGGACTGCGACGACGGAAACGCGAACGACGCCGACTGCTGCCGCAACAACTGCACCGCGTATGCATCGGGAACTCCCTGCGGCAGCCCGGCTGTCTCGGATTGCAGCGCAGCCGACTCGTGCGACGGTGCCGGGACGTGCTCCATGAACAACGTCACGGCCGGGACGTCGATGCCGTCTTGCTCGGACGGCCTCGTCTGCACCTTCGACCAGTGCGACGGCAACGGATCCTGCGGGAACCCGCCGCGAGCGTTCGGTTCGTCGTGTGCCGACGCCGATCTCTGCAACGGCGACGAGCATTGCAACGGAGGTGGCTCCTGCATCAGTGGAACGCCACCGAACTGCGACGACTACGATCTGTGCACGCAGGATTTCTGCGATTCACTGACGGGATGCTCCAACGACCTCGCTCCTGCCGACACATGCGACACGGGCGCCGCGGCATCGCTGCAGGTCAAGCATGACGCTGACGGTGGCTACAAGAGCCAGCTCAAGTGGAAGCTGAAGAAGGGCGGTGCCCTCGACCAAGCATCGCTCGGCGACCCGACGACGACGGCCGGTTTTGCGATCTGCGTCTACGACGAGAGTGGCGGCGTGCCCGGACTCTCGACCATGCTCGCGATGGATCCGACGCCTGTCTGGAAGTCCGCTGACCCGAAGGGTTTCAGTTTCAAGGATTCGCTCGGTTTCTGGGACGGCATCACGGGCATCAAGCTCAAGACCGGCGAGGCAGGCAAGAGCTCGGTGAGCGTGACGGCCAAGGGATACCGCGTTCCGCTTGCGGCGCCGGCGAACGCGGAGAAGTATTTCGCGCAGGACGGCAAGGTCACTATCCAGCTGCACGATACGGAAACGGCGCGGTGCTGGAGCAGCGAGTTCTCGAGTTCGAGCAAGAATTCGCCGGAGCGGTTCAAAGCGACGGCGCCGTAGCGACAATCGGTGCAGCGCCCATCCGGATCGCGCGAGCGATCCGGACGGGCGAAACCGGCTGCTGCCGCTGACACCGCCGGACGAGTGGGAAGTGCAGGCGGTGGGGCAGAAGTCGG
>JBHEPB010000076.1:0-4445 GCA_046260515.1 Binatia bacterium | reverse complement strand
GCGGGGCGGGTGGAGTCGAAAGGCTCCCCCGCCCCGCTCTCGTTTGGTCTGCCGGCCGCTGGTCGTCCTGCGCCGGTTTGCCCAACGAGATGCGAACAAGGCATGATCGCGCCATGCGTACGGCAGAGCAGATTTTCGACGAGGCCCGAAGTGCCGGGATCGACCTCGACCTGCTCGATACGAATCTCGCACTGTCCGTCGCGCAGCGCTGGCGGCAGCATGACGATGCTCTCGAACTCGCCCTCACGCTGAAAGCGGCGTGGGTGACCCGCGATGCAGAACTTCAGGCAGATCCTCGAACGGCTGAGTGACGCCGGGATCGAGTTCGTGATCGTCGGCGGCTATGCGGCGCTGACGCATGGCTCTTCCTTTCTCACGCGAGACCTTGATCTCTGTGCGACCCTTGCGCCGGAGACGATCCTCCGACTCCGCAGGGCTTTGGCCAACCTGAACCCGAAACACAGACTCACGCCGCAGCGACTGTCCTTCCTCGAGCATCCGCCCGACGGATTGGGAGTGGAGAATCTCTACCTGGAAACGGACCTGGGCGTGATCGACATCCTCTCCGCGATCACCGGAGTCGGCGACTTCGGCGTCGTGAAGGAGAACGCCGAGGAAGTCGCGGTGGAGGGGCGAACCTACCGCGTGATCTCCCTGGACGACCTGATCCGGGCGAAAGAGGCCTTGGGCCGGGAAAAGGATCTGCTGACGGCGAAAGAGCTTCGCGCGATCGCCATCAAGCGAAAAGCGAGATGAGTTCTCGAAACCCGGGACAGGTACAGGTTTCCTGAAAACCTGTACCTGTCCCGGGTTTTCGTATCCGACCCGAACGAGAAGTGCGAGAATTCGCTCCAGGAGCGAAGGGGGAGCCTCGCTGGAAAGAACAGCTGGCAGCCCGCCGTCCGCTCAGCCGCTCTTGCGGCAAGCCGAACACAGCCCGTACAGCTCCATCTTGTGGCTGGTGAGCAGGAAGCCCTGCTTCTCGGCGACCGCCTTCTGCAGGGCCTCGATCGTTTCGTCCTCGAACTCGATGATACGGCCGCAGGAGGTGCAGATGCAGTGGTCGTGGTGGCCGGCCACGTTCTCGTAGAGGGCCTCGCCGTCGCCGAAGTGGCGCTCGGAGACGAGGCCCGCTTCCACCAGCAGCTTCATGGTCCGGTAGACCGTGGAGAAACCGATGCCGGGAACGGCTTCCTTCACTTCGCGGTAGATCTGGTCGGCCGACAGGTGACCCTTGTGGTGGAAGAACCAGTTGGCGATCTCGTCGCGCTGGCGCGTGGACTTGAGCCCGTGGTCGCGGATGAACTCGCGGAACCGCTCGGCCTTTTCGTGGACGGGGGCCAAGGAAGGGGCCCCTCAGACGGCCGGGGCAGCCGGTGCGTCGTCGTCCTGGGAGGCCAGCGCCCGTCCGCCGATCACGCGCCTCAGTTCGGGCTCGATGAAGACGCTGTCCAGGTCGCGCCCGGACAGGACGCCGCAGATGGCCTCGATGCGGTCGGCGTTGGCGGTGTTGCGGTCCAGGAGGAGGACCTCCTGGTCGGAGACGCGGCAGACGCCGCTTTTGACCGAGTAGCCGGCCTCCCTCAGGAGCCTCTCCTCGCGGACCTCGAGGCCGCTGGCCGCCGCGATTTCCTTGAGGCGCTCCAGCAGGGGACTCGGCTCCTCGACGGTGCGGGCCGCCTTGCGTGAACGCTTTGCCATCGGTGGGACGGTTCTACCGACGCTGCCGCCGCAGCGCAATACCGGAGCGAGCGAGCCTCGTTCCTAACGCCCGCGAGGCAAGGGCGACGGGAGCTTCTTAGCCCCTGGAGTGCCCGCCGCTGGCGCGAGGCGGCTCCTCGGAATCCTCGACCTCGGGATTGATCACGATGCCTTCGGCCGCCAGTTCCTCGTCGGCGGCGGCGGCTTCGCTCTCCTCGTGCTCCCTCAGCCGGGTCAGCATCTGCTCGATGCTGTGAATGCTCTTCTCGAGCCTCTCGATCTCGCGCTGCAGGGAAGGCGACTGACGGATGCGGTCCACCTGTTTGCGGGCCACGTCCTGCAGGGCCTCGAGGCGGCGCTGGGGCAGGGCCAGGAGGTCGTCGAGGAAGCCGCGGCTCTCGTCGAGGGCGTCGTCGATGGCACGGCCGCCCTCCTCCACGACTTCGCGAACGCGACCGCCGGCGCGACCGGTCAGGTCGCCCAGCTGGTCGAAGGCCCGCTTGGCCGAGTCGCTGAAGTCCTGGACCGCGGCTTCGCCCGAATGGATGAGCTTGCGCAGGAAGGGCACCGAGACGAGGTTCGTCTTGCGCTTCTCTTCCTCGAGAATGATCTGGGCGAAGGTGACCGCCGTCAGGTCGTCCTGGGTCTCGTTGTCGATGACACGGACTTCCTGATTGTCCCGGATCAGCTTGGCGATGTCGTCCAGCGTCACGTAGCGCGACTGGTCGGTGTCGTAGAGCTTCCGGTTGGTGTAGCGCTTGATGATCCTTTCCGTCCCCATGATGGATCTCCTCGAATGACTCGTTGCGGTATCAAAGAGAGGGACCGCCCGCAACTTGCCGCACCGTGACAAAAACGGTGGGCACCTTCACACTTCTGGCCCAGGCGGGGGACAGATGGAACCGGGGATCCGCCTCCGCCGCCGGATTGACCACCCTCGCCGCGGCGCATAGCGTCCGCCGCCGCCGCCATGCTCACCTTTACCGCCGCCGCCGTGCAGATGAAGTCGGGTCCCGACAAGGGAGCCAACCTCGCCCAGGCCTCGGCCCGGATCGGGGAGGCCGCCGCGGCAGGGGCGCAACTCGTTGCCCTGCCTGAAGTTTTCGCGTGGAGAGGGCCCCACGACCGGGAACGTTTCGAGGCCGAACCGATCCCCGGGCCGACCACCGATGCCATGGCCGCCCTGGCCAGGCGCCTCGGCATTCACCTGGTGGCCGGGTCCATCCTCGAGAGCCGCGGCCCGGACGAAGGGGCCGGCCTGCCCTTCAACACCGCCACCCTGTTCGGCCCGGACGGGGGCCTGTTGGCGCTCTATCGCAAGATCCACCTCTTCGACGTGGATCTGCCCGGGCGGGTGACCATCCGGGAATCCGACCTGAGGGCCCCGGGCGACGAAGTGGCCTGCGTGCCGACGGCGATCGGCCGCATCGCCCTGGCGGTCTGCTACGACCTGCGCTTCCCCGAACTCTTTCGCCGCCTGGCCGACGCCGGCGCCGAGGTGGTTGTGATGCCCTCCGCATTCACGCGACCGACGGGCCAGGCTCACTGGGACACCCTCGTCCGGGCGCGGGCCATCGAGAACCAGTGCTTCTTCCTGGCGCCTAACCAGTACGGGGCCGGCGCGGCCGGCTTCCACGATTTCGGGAACTCCCTGCTGGTGGATCCCTGGGGTGAAGTGCTGGCGCGCGGCCCCGACGACGAGGACGCCATCGTGTCGGCACCCTTCGACGCCTCCGTGCTCGAGCGCGTGCGCCGCGAACTCCCGAGCCTCGCCCACCGGAGACTCGCTTGAAGCCCTTCCTCAGCCTGAAGACCACCGAGGAGGCCCTGGCCGAACTGGCCGCCCGAACCGTCGCCCTCGGCGCCGAGACAGTCGGCACCCGCGAGGCCCTCGGCCGCGTGCTGGCCGAGGACGTCACGGCCCGCGAGGACGTCCCCCACTTCTTCCGCTCGAACATGGACGGCTTCGCCGTGCGCGCCCGCGACACCTTCTCCGCCGGCGAGGAATCCTCGGTGTCCTTGCGCCTGGCCGGCGAGGTCGCGATGGGCGAAGCTGCCCACGAGGAACTGGCCGCCGGCGAGGCGATCCGGGTTTCCACCGGCGCCATGATGCCGCCGGGGGCCGACGCCGTGGTGATCGTGGAGAACACCGAAGAATCCGGCGCCAGCGTGCTGGTGAGGCGCGCGGTGGTTCCCAGCCAGAATACCATCGCCATCGCCGAGGACCTGCGGGCCGGCGCGACCGTGCTGGAAGCCGGACACCGCCTGCGCGGCAGCGACGTTGGCGCAGTCACCGGCGTCGGCCGCGCCGAAGTGCTCGTGCACCGCATCCCGCGCGTGGGCGTGGCGGCTACCGGCGACGAGATCGTCGAGCCCGAAGACGAGCTGCCGCCGGGCAAAGTGCGCAACGTCAACCAGTACCTGCTGGGCAACATGGCCCGCGCCCTCGGCGCCCGGGTGGTGGACTACGGCGTCGTGCGCGACCGAGAGGAAGACCTCGACGAGCTCTTCCGGCGCGCGCGCGCCGAGTGCGACGTGCTGCTGCTGTCGGGCGGAAGCTCCAAGGGCAACAAAGACCTGGTGCTGTCGTCCATCCTTCGCGTGCCCGGAGCCGAGGTGCATTTCCACGGCATCGCGATCGCGCCGGGCAAGCCGACGATGTTCGCGGACGCGGGCGACCTGCCTGTGCTCGGCGTGCCAGGCAATCCGTCGGCGGCGGCCGTCGTCTTCGTCCTCTTCGGCAG
>JBHEPB010000060.1:0-18735 GCA_046260515.1 Binatia bacterium | reverse complement strand
GGTTCTTCGCGACCTCGAGCGCGTGCTTCCCGAACTCCCCATCGACACCGAGGTGTGGCAGGCGGCCTGCGACCTCGCGCGCCGGGCACGCGCTGCCGGAGTGACGGTCCCCGCCAGCGACCTCCTGATCGCCGCCTGCGCCGCCCGACACGGAGCCGGCCTCGAGACCGCCGACGGCGATTTCGCCCAGCTGGCCGGCCTTCAGAGGACCGGGCCGAGACCGTAGGGGCAAGGAGCGGTCTCCTTCACGACGGCGGGGACCGGTTCGGGCTCGGTTCCGCCGCCGCCCCATATCGAGGCAACGCCGCACCGCAATCCAGGCAGAAACGTGCGCTGGAGGAGTGTCCTTCGCTCAGGCAGGCCGGGCATGTGCGCGTCGTGGGCCGCTCCCTGGAGCCCTTGGCCGCTTCCACGATCTCCGCCGTCACGATGCCCGTCGGGACCGCCAGGATGCTGTAGCCGAGGATCATCGCCAGCGAGGCGAGCATCTTGCCGGCGACGGTTTGGGGAACGACGTCCCCGTAGCCCACGGTCGTCATGGTGACGATGGCCCAGTAGATCGACACGGGAATGCTCGTGAAGCCGTGTTCCTCGCCTTCGATCAGGTACATCACCGTGCCGAGGATGGTCATGAGGATGACCACGGTGCCGAGGAACACCGAGACCTTGTGGCGGCTCTTGGCCAAGGCCGACGTGAGGATGGCCATCTCGCCGATGAAGCGGCCCAGCTTGAAAACGCGGAAGATCCTCAGCAGCCGCAGTGCACGGATGACGACGAGCGACTCGGCGCCCGGCACCAGCAGGCTCGCGTAGGTGGGCAGGACGGCCAGCAGGTCGATGACGCCGAAGAAGCTGCGGGCGTAGGCGAGAGGCCGTGGCACCACCGCGAGGCGCAGCAGGTACTCGACCGTGAACAGGATGGTGAGGATCCACTCGACGGCGTCGAGCGCGAAGCCCCAGGAAGCCCGGATCGCCGCCACGCTCTCCAGCATCACCGACGCCACGCTCACCACGATGGCGACCAGCAGGCCCACGTCGAAGGCCTTGCCCGCCGCTGTGTCGGCCTCGAAGATCACGACGCGCAGCTTCTCGCGCCATGCAGATCGCGGGGCGCTTGCCGCTGCTTCGGTCATGGGAAGACAGTATGCGGCACGGCCCGAGGCTCCAAGGACCGAGCCCGCAGGCTAGTTCGGCGTCGTCGACCAGGCGATCTTGCAGACCGGGTTCTGGCCGCGGTAGCGGCTGTCGGCCTGGCGGCGGCACCCACCGAGGGCGGCCGACTCGGCTTCCGCCTTGCTCCCTGCGCAGGCTCCCCACGACACGCCGAAGCCCGCCGCGCTGGCGACGGCGCAGTGGCCGCCGGGCTGGGTGGACGCGCTCTCGCTGCAGGGCTGGGCCGAGCTTCGCGACTTCTCACAGCTGGCACGGGCGCAGGCGCGCGCGGCGTCGAGGTCGGGGCGCCAGCAGGCGCCCCACGCACCGCCGCGGCGGGCGCCGTCGGTGGGCTCGTTGAACACCGAAGCGTAGGCCTGGACGAAAGCCGGCTTACCCTCGGCAGCAGCCTTGGCGTCGGCGGCCGTCTTGGCATCGGCGGCAGACTTCGCTTCAGCGGCGGCCTTGGCTTCGGCGGCGGCCTTGGCTTCGGCGGCGGCCTTGGCTTCGGCCGCAGCCTTGGCCTCTGCGGCAGCCTTCGCCTCGGCGGCGGCTTTCTCTGCCTCGGCCACCTTGGCCAGCGCCGCGGCCTTCTCCTCGGCGGCAGCGCGTTCGGTGGCGGCCTTCGATTCGGCCAGCGCGGCGGCCTCGCCGTTCGCCTTGGCGTCGGCAGCGGTCTTGGCCTCGGTCGCAGCCTTCATGTCGGCCGCCATCTTGGCCTGGGAGTCGAGTTTGGCCTGCGCGGCGGCGGCTTCGGCAGAGGCGTCGCCGGCACCCTCGGTGGCGGCTCCCGTCGCGGGAGCCGGCGCGGAGGTGGCCGGCTCGTCCACCATGCTGTACTCGGCCTGCACGAAGAAGAACGCGAGCAGGCAGGCCGCGACGACGACGCCGAGGATCATCATCGGCGAGAAGCTGCGTCCTTCGAGCTCCTCCATCGGCTTGCCGCCGCTCTTCGGCTTGTCGTTGCCGGGGAGATAAACGCGCGGCGACTCGACGGCGGCCTTCGCGGCCGCCGCTTTGTCGTCGGCCTTGCCGGAGGCCGCCGGCGCGGCGGTCGCCGCCGCGCCCGCGGCAGCCTGCGCGGCAGGGGCGGCGCCCTGCGCGGGCGCTGCTCCCTTGGCGGGTGTCGCCGCCGACGAGGCCGGCGCAGCGGAACCTTGGGCCGGTGCGCCGCCCTGGGCCGGTACGGCAGCTTTGGCGGGCGCTGCTCCGGAGGCCGCGGGCGCCGCTCCCTTGTTCGCGGCCTGCTGCGCTCCGCCCTGGGGCGGCGCTGCGGCAGCCGGCGCGCCCTTGGCCGCAGCGGCTCCGACAGCGGCTCCGACAGCGGCTCCGGCAGCCGCGGCAGGAGCCGCGCCTTTGGCCTTCTGCGCCGCGCGCACTTCGTCCCCGATGCGCGTGCAAAGCTGGAGAGCGGCCTCGTAGGCCACGGTCGCCGCGGCGAAGTCGCTGCGTCCGAACGCGGCGTGGGCCACGGTGATCTTGGCTTCCATCTCGTCCCAGAGCTTGGACGGGGCCTCGGTCGCGCCCTGGCCGTGCAGCGAGCGTACGGCCTCGATCACCTGCTCGCGGCCCTTCCCGGCCGCGACGCGATCGCGGTTGCCGGCCACCTTGGCGGCTTCGGCGCTCTCCTTCTCCTTGGCAGCAGCCTCTACCTTGGCGCGGAGCGCGGCGATCTCGTCGATCTCCTTCTTCGACTCGGCCTGGGCAGCCACGCGCGCGGCAGCCTCCAGAACTTCGAGGCAGAGGGCGTGGTCGCCGCGCCCGAAGGCCTCCTGGGCCTCGGCCACGAACTTGACCGCGAGCTGGCGACGACCCTCAGCCGCCTTCTTCTTCTGCTCGGCGTCGGCCGCCTCCTGTTCCTTCTGCTTGGCGGCGCGCGCGTCCTCGAGGGCGCCCTGGTAGGAGACCGTGGCCGCCTCGAAACGGGCCTGGGCGTCGGTGAAGAGGTCGCGACCAAAGGCGGCGTTGCCCTCGGCGGCCTTCGACTCGGCCTCGGTCCAGGCTTTGGTCTTACGGCCCTCGGCGCCCTCGGCCACGGCCGTCGCGCGCGTCTCGGTCATGAGCATGCGCGCAGTCTGGGCGGGCTTCTTCGCCTTCAGTTCGGTCTGCTGCGCAGCGGCGACCGATTCCCGGAGCGTCTTGATGTCGCCCTTGAGCGCATCGGGCGGCGGAACGCCGTCGGCTTTCTTCAATATGTCGTTGCTGCGCGCGAAGTCGCGCTCGGCCAGGGCGGCTCGGGCCTGCCCGATCAGCTCGGTGGTCTCCTTCTGGCGACGCTGGTTCTCGGCTTCCTCGGCGGCGCGTCTCTCCTTCTCCTGGGCGGCCCGCGCCTCCTCGGCGGCCTTCTGGTAAACCTTGGTCACGGCTTCGAAAGCCGTCTGGGCCTCCTGGTACTTCTCCTCGGTGAAGAGCTTGTTGGCCGCGGCCACCTGGGCCTCGGCCGTTTCCCAGGTCTTGGTGGCGTACTTCGCCGCGCCCTGGGTGCTGGCCGGCACCTTCGCGTCCACCACCTGGGCGCGCGCACGCTCGGCGAGCTGTCGAGCGAGACGGATAACCTCCATCTTCTCGGCGAGCGCCTTCGCATCGCTGCGCAGCTTGACGATCTCGTCCTCGAACTGGGCCGAGCCGGGAATCTCACCGGCTTTGTCGAGGAGGGCGAGGCAACGATCGGGCTCCTTCTTCTCGAACAGGAGTTTCGCGTCGTCGAGAAGCTTGCGCAGGCGCTGGCGGTGCTGCTCGAGTTCTTCGGCGCGCTTGGCCTTCTCCAGCGCCTCCTTGGCGGCCGCGTGGTCGGGCAACTGGGCAACGACGCCCTCGAGTTCCTTGCGGGCTTCGGCGAACTTGCCGGCTTCCAGCAGCTTCTTGCCGGACTGGAAGGCAGGATCGGCCTTGTCCAGTTTCGCCGACTTTTCCTTGAGCTCCGCGATGCGCGCGCTGGTCTCCTTGGCGAGCTTCTTCATCGCCAGCAGGTGCTTGGGCAGGTCGGCAGCGGCGGCCTTTTCCAGCGTGGCGCCGGACTTCTTCGCGTTGCCCTCCTCGAGTTGGCGCGCCTCGCGCACGAGGCCGTCGAGGCTCTCGCCGAGCTTGGCGGCTTCCTCGACGAGGCGCTTCTGTACGGCCTCGAGCTCGGCGCGCATGGCGCCGAGATCGGCGTAGCGGTCGCCGGGATTCCGGCTCATCGCCTTGGCGAGGACCTTCACCAGGTCAGCCGGGAGATCGGCGTTCACTTCGAGCAGGCCCTTGGGGCCGCCCGCCTTGAGAGCGTCGAGGATCTTGCCGGCATCGTCGCCTTCGTAGGGCGCCTTGCCGCTGAGCACTTCGTAGAACACCGCGGCCAGCGAGTACTGGTCCGAGCGCGCGTCGGAGTTGCCGGCGAGGCACTCGGGCGCCAGGTAGCGCACCGTTCCCGCCACGAGGCCCTTGCGCGTGGCCACCGCCGACATCACCGCCTTGGCGCTGCCGAAGTCGATGAGCTTGGCGGTGCCGTCGCCCAGCAGGAGGATCTTGCCGGGCTTCAGGTTGCCGTGGACGAGGTTCTTGCCGTGGGCGTGCTGGAGAGCGCCGCAGAGCTGGGCCAATGCGCCCACCTGCTCTTCCACCGGCGTGTCGATCTTGTCGGCCAGGCGTTTGCGCAGGTCCTGGCCCTCGAGCAGTTCCATCACCGTGAAGAGAAGATCGTTCTCCTCGCCGATGTCGTAGATGGTGACGATGTTCGGGTGGCTGAGGCCGGCCGAAGCCTGGGCTTCCGTGAAGAAGCGGGAACGGAGCTCGTCGGTGACCTTGCCGTCCGGCGAGATCACCTTGATGGCGACGAAGCGGTTCAGGCGAGGGTCGCGGCCCTTGTAGACCGTGCCCATGCTGCCGCTGCCGAGGACTTCGAGAAGGTCGTATTTGTCGATCTTTTTTTCTGGCATGTCGTGGTCGGCGCCCCCGCCGGCGATCGGCGGCGGGGTGAGTACGCCCTCCCGTCCTGTGAAGGTTCCGGATCGCTAAAATCTAAGAGACGACCCACCCGCGCCTTCCGCGCCCGCCTGGAGGACGCGCGGCACCGTCAAGCGCCCTCCAAGTGGGCGCGAAGTATCGTGTTTATGGGTCAGCGCCGGAGTCCTAGCAAGCATTATCGACGGCGGGAGCATCGAATGGCCCTTCGCTACGATTCCGGTCGTCCACGCCCGCAGCACGCTTTTCGAGTCCTAAGTAATCGAGTAGACACAGAACGCCGCACGGGAGGCGTCGTGCTCCAGGCCGGACACCCGTACGATCGCCCCGGCGCTGAGGCGCGATGAGGCGCCACGAGAAAAGGAAAGCCGCGTGACCACGAGTCCGGAGGAACAGACCGATCTCGCCGCGAGGGTTGTCGCCCTCGAACGCAGCGTCGAGGCTCTCGAGAGCCGCCTGGCCGCCATCGATGCCCGTTCCGAACGGCTCGCGCCGCGGCCCGCCCCCGTGATCCCGCCGCCTTCTGCTCTCGCATCTCCGCAGGCGCCTCGCGAGGCCTTGCCGCCACGCCGCCCCACCCTCGGATTGCTGCCCGCCGAGCCCGGCCAATGGGTCAACTACCTCGGCATCGCGCTTCTGCTCCTCGGCGCGGCCTTCGGCTTCAAGTACTCGATCGACCGCGGCTGGATCGGGCCCGCGGTGCGCGTGGGCTTCGGCATCGGTCTCGGCGTCGCGCTGCTGGCGCTGTCGGCGTGGCTCGGCCCGTCGCGGCGGGCGCTCTCCCGGGTGCTGGCCGGCGGCGGCATCGCCTGCGGCTACCTGTCGGTCTACGCAGCGTTCCAGCTCTACTTCCTGATCCCGCAGGGCGCCGCCTTCGCCGCGATGTCGGTGGTAACCGCCATCGCCTTCGTGGTCGGCATGCGCGGCGACGACGCCGTGACGGCCACCATCGGCGCCGTCGGCGGGCTGGCCACTCCCTTCCTTCTCCACACTTCCGGCGGCAACGTCGCGGGACTGGTCGGTTACACCTGCCTCGTCGTCACCGGCGCCGCTGCGGTCTTCGCCGCGAGCGGATGGCGGTCGCTGCTGTGGGTAGCGGCCATCGGCGGCTGGGTGATCCTGGCGGGCGCGGCCGAGCAGAGCGGACAGGCCAGCGGCGACGGCGGCGTGCTGCAGGGAGGCATCCTCTTTGTCGCTCTGGCCACCTGGTGGCTGTCGGTCGTGCGGGAGACCTTCAGCGAAGAGGATCCGGCAACGTGGAGACCGACGACGCCAGGCCTCACCTTCGGTTTCGAGCCTCCACTGCCCAGCCAGGCCGGCGACTGGGTGATGCAGCCCCACCAGCTCACCGTGGCCACGCCCGTGCTGGTGCTGCTCGTGTCTTCGGCCGCCTGGAAGCTGGAGGAGGTTCCGGCCGGCTGGGCCGCAATCACGCTGGCAGCGGGCTGGAGCATGGCGGGCCTGCACCTCGGCCGCCTCGAGGCGAACTCGGCACGGCGCCTGGCGACCACGCACTTCGTGGCCGCTGCGGTGATGGTGGCCTTCGCGATGTCCTTCCTGCTCGGCGACGACGTCCGCCGCATCGGCTTCGCGGCTGAAGCACTCGCGCTTCTCGTTCTCGCGCGGCACTCCGGAAGCGCGGCGGCGGCCACCCTCGGCCACCTGCTGTTCGCGCTCGTGGCGTTTCTTACCCTCGGGCGCATGCTCGACGCGGTCGATGACGGTCGCGGCGGCTTTCATCTTGCCGAGGCGGCGGATCTTGCGGTAGTCGCCCTGCTTGGGGCTGCGGGCTGGACGTGGTCGTCGTCGGGAGGGGCGCCGGCGTCCCTCGGAAGGACGCAAGCGTCCATCGGAAGGACGCAAACGTCCATCGGCAGGTCGCAGGCGTCCACGCTACGCAGCGCCTACCTGGTGGCGGCCCAGGTCGGCCTGCTCGTCTGGCTGCTGAACGTACTCGGTCCCATGACGGGAGGCGCCGCGCTGGTGACGGCATCGTGGTTCACCAACGCGGTGGTGCTGGTGGTGGCGGGGTTGCGCCTCGACAGTGCGCCGCTGCGCAGCGCCGGCGCCGCGGTGATGGCGCTGACGATGGGCAAGCTCTTCGCCTTCGACATGGCCACGGTGGACGCCGGCTGGCGCATCGTCACCTTCCTCGCCTTCGGCGCGGTGCTGCTGGGGCTGGGCTACGCCTTCCCTGCCCTGTGGAAGCGGGCAGAGGCGGAGGGCACAGGCGCGCGGGCGACGGAACCCGGCGGGACGGGCTGACGCGCACGGCGTTCTCCACGCGGACTGCGCCAGCCGCGGCCCGCGTCTCGGCCCGTTTGTTCGTTGCTTCCCTGCTCCGGTCTGGGCATCGTGCGCGCGTGAAATTCCCGGGTCGTTCCTTCCGCCTCGCAGCACTGGTCGCCGCCGCCCTCTCCTTCGCCGCCGTTGCGGCCGCGGCGCCGCCCCAGAGGCCCCCGGCCACCGCTTTCCTCGGCATGCCGGCGACCTCGAACCTCGCCACGAACGGCGAGTGGAAACTGGTCGAATCCTTTCCGAACCTGACGTTCCGCAACCCCGTCTTCATGACCCCGGAGCCCGGCGCCGACCGCATCTGGATCGCCGAGCAGGCCGGGCGCCTCCTTTCCTTCGACGACGCCCCGGACACCGACGAGGTCCGCGTCGTCCTCGACCTGAGCGACGTGAACCTCGGCAGCGGCGACTCTGGCCTGCTGTCGATGGCCTTTCATCCGGCCTACGCCGACGACGACTCCCCTTCGGCTGGGCTCATCTTCGTCGCCTACGCCCATTTCCCGCCGGAAGAGGACGCGGCCCTGCACTTTCGCGTCTCGCGCTTCGAAGTCGATCGCGACACGGGCGTGGCCGACCCCGAAAGCGAACTCATCCTCATCGACCAGCTCGACCAGCACGTCTGGCACCAGGGAGGGGCCATCCTCTTCCATCCCGGCGACGGCTTCCTCTACATCACGTTGGGCGACGAAGGCGGCGGCCGCTGCCAGTACGGCAACTGCCAGCGTATCGACCGCGACCTCTTCGCCGGTGTGCTGCGCATCGACGTGGACAGCATCGGCGGCGACACCAGCCATGCGCCTCCCCGCCAGCCCCAGACCGGCACGACGGCCAATTACTTCGTCCCGTCGGACAATCCCTTCGTGGGAGACGCCGACGCGCTGGAGGAGTTCTACGCGATCGGCCTTCGCAGTCCCCACCGCATGACCCACGACCCGGTGGACGACCTCATCTGGATCGGCGACGTGGGCCAGAGCCAGCGCGAGGAAATCGACGTGCTGGCCGCCGGCGCCAACTTCCAGTGGAACGTGATGGAAGGCAGCATTCCCTTCGACGAGGAGAGCGAGGTCCCCGATCCCGTCGTCGGCGTGTGGACGCCGCCCCTGCTCGACTACGGGCGCACCAGCGGCGGCACCGTCATCGGCGGCTACGTCTACCGCGGATCGGCCCTGCCCCAGCTGAAAGGGCGCTACATTTACGGCGATTTCCTTTCCGGCCGCCTCTGGGCGCTGCGCTACGAGAAGGACGGCGACCAGGTCCACTTCCTCGGCAACGACGAACTGATGCGCTCGGATTTTCGCGGGCGCACCAGCGGCATCACGTCGTTCGGACTCGACCGCGACGGCGAGATCCACGTGCTGATGCTCGGCAACGAAGCCCGCATCCACAAGCTGGTTCCCGCGGACAAGGATCCCGGCAACATGCCGCTCACGTTGTCGGCAACCGGTCTCTTCCAGGACCTGGCTTCACTCACCGCGGTCGAATCGCTGGTTCCCTACGACGTGCTCGTGCCGCTCTGGTCGGACGGCGCGGCCAAGCGCCGCTGGATGTCGATCCCGACGCCGGACGTGATCGGCTACTCGCCCACCAGAGCCTGGACCTTCCCCGCGGGCTCGGTGTTCGTGAAGCACTTCGAGATCCGCATGCAGGCCGACGATCCCGGCTCGCTGCGGAGGCTCGAGACCCGAGTCCTCGTCGTGCAGGAGGACGGCAGCGTCTACGGCGTCACCTACAAATGGCGCGAGGACGGCAGCGATGCCGACCTGCTGACGACCACCGAGTTTGAGGATCTCAACGTCGAGGACGAGGCCGGCGAGGAGCGCCTGCTGCGCTACCAGTACCCCGGTCCCGTCGATTGCCTCGCTTGCCACGACCCGGGCGCGGGCCTGGTGCTCGGACCTCGCGCCCGTCAATTCCACGGCGTCGCCGGACCCAACGTGGACGACCAGCTCGCGTGGCTGGCCGAAGCGGGCTTCCTCGACGTGGGCACCGAAGGCCTGGAGCCCGGCGACATTCCCGCCTTCGCCCCGCTCGCCAACGAGGCGGCTTCGCTCGAACTGCGCTCGCGTTCCTACCTCGACGTGAACTGTTCCCACTGTCACGGCGGCCAGCAGATCGACCGCTCGCAGTGGGACGCGCGCCTGACGACGCCGCTCAACCGCCAGGGCATCGTTCTCGGCGCCCTGCTCGGCGACTACGGCGGCGACGGCAATCACGTAGTGACGCCCGGCGACACGGCGACGTCGGTGCTCTTCGATCGCGTCACCACGTCGGTGCGCGAGCTGCGCATGCCGCCCCTGGCCCGCAGCGTGACCGACGAAGACTTCGCATCGGTTCTGGAACAATGGATCGAGGGCATGCCGGCCACCACGCTGGCGCCGCTCACCTGCGGCGACAGCATGGAGCCCTACGACAAGATCGGCGTCTCCGACGCGCTTGGCGTGCTGCGAGCCGCGGTGTCGCTGGTGTCGTGCCAACTCTGCATCTGCGACGTCAACGACGACGGCAAGGTGGCCACCACCGACGCCCTGCGCGTCCTGCGTCACGCCGTCGCCCTCCCCCAGTCCCTAACCTGCCCCCCCTGCTAAAAACCCGGGACAGGTACAGGTTTCTCGCGGCGCCCGGGCGGTGAAGGATCCGGGGGAAAGCGCGCTGCGCACCTCAAGACCGGCCGTCGAGGCGCCGGTGCACGAGCACGTAGAGGCCGGGCAGGACGACGAGGGTCAGCAGCGTGGCGCTGACGATGCCGCCGATGACCACGGTGGCCAGCGGCCTTTGCACCTCGGCGCCGGCCCCCGTGGCCAGGGCCATGGGCACGAAGCCGAGGGCCGCCACCAGCGCCGTCATCATCACCGGACGCAGGCGGCCGATGGCGCCCTGCTCGGCGGCGTCCTCGAGAGCCCGCCCCTCGCGGCGCAGCGCGACGATGCGCGAGACCATCACCAGTCCGTTGAGGACGGCCAGCCCCGACAACGCGATGAAGCCGACGGCGGCGGGAATGGACAGGGGCAGGTCGCGCACCCACAGGGCCAGCACGCCGCCGCCGAGGGCGAGAGGCACACCGGAGAACACCAGCAGGGCGTCGGTCACGTTGCCGAAGCTGGCCACCAGCAAAAGCAGGATGAGGGCCAGGGCCAGGGGCACCACCAGGCGCAGGCGCGCGGCGGCTTCCATTAACTGCTCGAAGTCGCCGCCCCAGGTCACCCATGCCCCGGGCGGCACCACCACGGCGGCTTCCACGCGGCGCCGGGCCTCGTCCACGAAGGAGCCGAGGTCGCGGCCGCGCACGTTGGCGGTCACCACCACGCGGCGCTTGCCGTTCTCGCGCGTGATCTGGTTGGGCCCCTCGCCGATCTCCAACCGGGCCACGCTGGCCAGGGGAACGAAGTCGCGAGCCCCGGTGCGCGAGGCGCGCGCTTCGTCGAAATGCCCGGTCGGCGCGTCGCTCTCCACGCGCGCCACCGGTACCGGGAGGCGCGAGATCCGGTCTTCGCTCCCGCGCACGTCGTCGGGAGTGCGCACTACGATGTCGAAACGCCGGTCACCGTCCACGATCTGCCCGGCCTTGCGGCCGCCCACTGCGATCTCGACGGTTTCCTGGAGGTCGGCCAGCGGCACGCCGTAACGTGCGAGGGCCTCGCGGTCGGGAACCACGCTGAGGGTGGGCAGGCCGCTCACGGCCTCGACGCGCACGTCGGCGGCGCCGGGCACGCTCTCGATCACAGCCGCGATGGTCTCGGCGGTCTCCCGCAGGCTTTCCATCTCCTCGCCGAAAACCTTCACGGCAAGGTCGGTGCGCACGCCGGCGATCAGTTCGTTGAAGCGCATCTCGATGGGCTGGGTGAACTCGTAGTTCTGGCCGGGCTCGAGGGCGACGACGGCTTCCATCTCCTCGACGAGTCGGTCGCGCGACTTGCGCGGATCCGCCCACTGGTCGCGGGGCTTCAGGATGACGAAGACGTCGGCGATGTTGGGCGGCATGGGGTCGGTGGCAATGTCGCCGGTGCCGATCCTGGCGAAGACCTCGGCCACCTCGGGCACCGTCGCCACGCGGCGCTCGAGACTCTTCTGCATCGTGATGGCCTGGCTGAGCGACGTGCTGGTCGGGCGAATGGCGTGCATCAGGATATCGCCCTCGTCCAGGCGCGGCGCGAACTCGCGCCCGAGCTGGGTGGCCAGCGCCAGGGCTGCTGCCACCGAGGCCGCGGCGGCCAGGACGACGACGACGCGGCGGCGCAGGCACCAGCGCAGCGTCGGCGCATAGAGGCGCAGGGCGCCGCTGACCAGCACGCCCTCCCGCTCGGCGATGCGGCCGCGCAGCAGCAGCGCGGTAGCAGCCGGCACGAACGTCACCGACAGCAGCATGGCGCCGGCCAGGGCGCACAGCACGGTGAAGGCCATGGGAAAGAACATCTTGCCCTCGAGGCCCCCGAGCGTGAGCACCGGCAGGTAGACGATCATGATGATGAGTTCGCCGAACATGGTCGCGCGCCGGACCTCGGCGGAAGCGGAGCCGACGATGCCGAGGCGCTCGTGCAGGCTGAGGACGCGACCGAGGCGGGCCTGCTCGGCGCCGAGGCGCCTCACGCAGTTCTCCACGATGATCACCGCGCCGTCCACGATGAGGCCGAAGTCGATGGCCCCGAGGCTCATCAGGCTGCCGCTGATGCCGGCCTGGAGCATGGCGGTGCCGGCCACGACCATCGACAGCGGGATCACGGCCGCCGGCACCAGGGCGGCCTTCCATTCGCCGAGGGTGAGGAAGAGCACGGCGATCACCAGCAGGGCACCCTCGACGAGGTTGGTGCGCATGGTGGCGATGGTGCGGTCCACCAGGTTGGTGCGGTCGTAGACGAGGCGCGTGGACACTCCCCTGGGCAGCGAGGCGTCGATCTCCTCCAGGGCGTCGGCCACGCGCCGGGCCACGTCGCGGCTGTTGGCGCCGATCAGCATCACGGCAGTGCCGAAGACGGCTTCCTCGCCGCCGGCGGTGGCGGCGCCCGTGCGCAGTTCGCCGCCGATCACCACTTCGGCCACGTCGCGCACGCGCACGGCGGCGCCGCCGTCGGTGCTCACCACCACGGCCTCGATGTCGTCGATGCCGGCCAGTCGCCCGGGAGCGCGCACCACCAGCTGTTCGCCTCGCCTTTCCAGGTAGCCGGCGCCGCGCGTCGAGTTGGCGTCTTCCAGGGCGGTCACCACGTCGTGGAGGGTGAGGCCGCGGGCGAGCAGGCGCTCGGGATCCGGCCGCACGTGGACCTGGCGCACGTGGCCTCCGATCGCGTTCACCTCGGTAACGCCGGGAACGCGGCGAAGGCGCGGCTTGATCTGCCAGTCGAGGATGGTGCGCAGGTCGGTGAGCGTGTACGGGCTGCCGTCGTCCTTGCGCGCGGCGGGATCGGCCTCGACGAGGAACTGGGAGATCTCGCCGAGGCCGGTGGCAATGGGGCCCATCACGGCCTCGATGCCCGCGGGCAGTTCCGAGGCCACTTCCGCCAGGCGCTGGCCCACCAGCTGGCGGGCGAAGTAGATGTCGGTGCCATCCTCGAAGATCACCGTCACCTGCGAGAGCCCGTAGCGCGAAAGCGAGCGCGTGGCTTCGAGGCGCGGAAGACCGGCGAGCACGTTCTCCACCGGCACCGTGAGCTGCTGCTCGACCTCGCCGGGCGAGTAGCCGGGCGCCTCCGTATTGACCTGCACCTGCACGTTGGTGAGATCGGGGATGGCGTCGATCGGAAGCCGCTCGAGGCGGCTTCCCGCCAGCAGCGCGACGGCGAGGCATCCGGCCACGACGTACCAGCGGCGCCTCACCGACATCGCAAGCAGGCGTTCGAGCAGCGAGCGCCGTTCAGTGGTCATGCGAAGCTCCGGCCTTCTCGACTTCGGCCCTCAGCAGGAACGTGTTGCCGGTGGCTACCGCCGTGCCGGCCTCCAGGCCTTCGAGGATCTCCAGCCACTCCTCGCCGCGGCGGCCGACGACGACGGGCCGCGCTTCCCATACGCCTTCGGCATGGATGAAGACGGCGTCGCGTCCCCGCCAGGCCTGCAGGGCGGAAAGAGGCACGGCTACGGCGGCCGGTTCTTCGTCGAGGTCGATGGTGCCGGTAAGGAAGGCGCCGGGGGCCCAGCGCCCGTCGGCGTTGGGAAGCACGGCGCGCGCAAGCATGGTCTGGGTGTGCACGTCGCGAAGCGGCGAGACGTAGGAGATCCGGGCTGCAACGGGAGGCGCGCCGCTGTCGTCGCGGATCACCACGCTCTCGCCGGCCTTGACCACCGCGGTGTCGGCTCCGTACACGTCGAAGTCGGCCCAGACCTCGGTGAGGTCGGCGACGACGAAGAGCACGTCGTCGGTGGCCACCGAGCTACCGACTGCCGCGCGCCGGTCAAGGAGGACGCCGTCCAGGGGCGCGTCGATGCGGAAGCGTGACAGCGTGGCGCTGCTTTCCACCACGGCGAGGGCGGCGCCGGCGGCGACGCGGTCCCCGATGCGGCCGCCGGCCTCGCGCACCACGCCGGCAAAGCGCGGCTTCAGTTGGACGAGGCGGTCGGATGCGATGCCGACGCGACCGGTCAGGCGCCGCAAGCGCTCCAGGTCGCGAGGACCGGCGACGGCGCCGGTGATCCCGCCGGCAGCGGCCACCTCGGGAGCGAGGGTCACCCGGGCCTCGACGGTTTCGTAGCGCTCGCGAAGGGAATGGCGCCCGGCCGACGCTTCGACTTCCACCCCGAAGGAATGCGGCTCGGAGACCGTGCGGTCGCCCAGAAGGAAGTCGCCGCGCTTCTCGAAGGCGAGCACCTCGGGCTCGCGGGCAAGGCGGTGCAGCGTCACCTTCAGCTTCACACCGGCCGGATCGAGAGCCTCGTCGTCCTCGTAGGCGTAGGCGCGAATCTGGGGCTCGACGCCGGTCTCGAAGATGGTGACTTCCACGGCGAAGCCATCCTTCGAGAGGAGGCGACCGCCGTGGGGGCCGGTGGCCGCCTGACTCTCTTCGTGCTGGTCATGGCCGTGATCGTCGTGGTCTCCCGACGCCGCGGCCGGCGCGGCGACGGCGAAAGACAGGAAGAGGGCGGCAAGGAAGTGCAAAGGCATGGCTCAATCCTCCTCGCGGGCGGAAGGGGCTCGCGGCGGGGCCGGCGGCGCATCGAGCGCGGCGGAAACGGCGCCGAGGTTGCCCTCGAGGGCAACCAGGCTGCGGTGGTACTCGGCGGTGGCGTCGAGTTGCTCGAGGCGCAGGCTGACCAGGGTGCGGCGGGCCTCGAGCACCTCGAGCGAAGAGGCGGCGCCTTCTCGCCAGGCGCGGGAAAGGGCGGCGTAGGCCCGCTCGGCGGACGGAACGGCCTGCGAAGCCAGCACCGAAGCTCTCTCGGCGGCGCCGTCGCGGGTCTGGCGCAGGCGGGCAGCGCGGCCGGCGGCTTCCTCTTCGGCGACGCGCGCGCGGGCCTGGGCGGCAAACAGCTTGTGCTCGGCAGAGGCGATCGTGCCCGCACCGCGGTCGAAGATCGGGACCTCGACGCTGAGGCCCGCCACCACCGAGACTTCGTCGGGCCCCGCCAGGTGACGCAGGCCGGCGCCGATCTCGACGTCGGGCAGGGCCTCGGCGCGAGCCTTCGTCACGTCGGCCCGCCTCGCTTCCACCTCGGCTTCGGCAAGCGCGACGCCGGGGCTGCGCCCCTGCGACGTGCTTTCGGATGCGTGGAGACGTGCGGGCGGCGGCAGCCGGCCGTCCAGGCAGTCGAGTTCGTCCGCGCTGCCGCCCCACAGCTGGGAGAGCCGCTGGGCGGCCGCGGCGGCTTCGCGTTCGGCGGCGGACACTTCGAGAGCCGCGGTCGTCACCGCGATGTTCGCCCTCTCCACATCCACGGAGGAGGCGGCGCCGCCGGCTTCACGGCGCCCAGCGTCGGCGAGAACGCGACGGGCCAGCGCTTCGCCGTCCCTGCGCACCGCCACGCGGGCGCGAGCCACCAGAACTTCCACGAAGCCCTGCTTGGCCGCGACGGCCAGGCGAACAGTTTCGCGGCCGGTCCGCGCCTGCTCGACGCTGCTCTCGCGCTCGGCCGCTTCCACCCTGGCGGCGCGGCGGCCGCCCACTTCCAGGCGCTGGGACAAGGACAGCGTGTTCTGGCTCTGCCCGAAGGCCGCGTACTCGTCGCTGCCGGTGAAGTCCTGGAGGTCGACGACCAGTTCCGGATTGGGACGGGCGGCGGCCTGGGCTTCGAGGGCGCGGACGGCGGCGAGGTCGCGCCCGAGGGCTTCGGAGCGCGAAGAACCCTCCAGGCGTGCGAGCACGTCGGCAAACGAGCGAAGCCCCGCTGCGGAAGCGCAGGGCGGCGGCGAGGCGCTGTGGGCAACGCCGGGGCCGGCGACGACGGCGAGGCCGACGGCGACGAGGAAAGGAACGATGGATAGCATGACGAACTCCTGCAGCCGCCGGCCGGCGCGCCGCAAGCGCGGCGCCGGTTCCCGGCGGGTTCGAGGACGGACGAAAACCCGCCCGCGAAGTCTCGCGAACGGATCCGGTCAGATTCGGGTGGCAGGAGAACTCAGATCAGCAGGACGGTGTGGCGACGCAGGCGCTGGGGGGATCCGCGTGGAGGCTCGATCCCGGCACGGCCGTGAACTGGACGCAGACGCTCGACTCCGGCGACGGCAACGAGGGTCGAAAGCGGCAGGAGATCCGCGTCCGCCGCGACCTTCCCCTTGCCGAGGACTCCGCTGGCCGGCGACAGGGTGATGTCGGTGCATTCGGACACGGGCTCGTGGAGGGCCTCGCCGTGGCGATCCGCCTCCGGGCCGGAGTCGTGGCAGCAGGCCGCGCAGCCGCGCGCTCCCGCCTTCACCACCTCGAATCCGGAATGCCCGTCTTCGCCGATGCAGTAGATGACGGAGGCCGACACCGGGGCCAGCGTCCACACCTGCACGACCATCGCAGCCAGGAAGGCCACGAGGCGCCGGGTCGTCCGCCGTCGTCGATGCAGGAACACGCCTTGGCGTTACCACAGCGGCCGCTGGTGGCCAAGCCGGCGGCGGGACCGTAGGCTGGAAGCCCGTTCGACGCTGTCCGAGCGGCCGCTACCCCGATGCTCCCGTCTCCTGCCACTTCGCTGCCCCGACTTCTTGCGCGCCTGGCCGCCTTCGCGGCTGTCACGGTCCTGCTCGTCGCGCTCGCCTCGCGCGGCATCGCCCCGGAAAGGGTGTGTCCGGACTTCATCCAGTTCTGGACGGCGGCTTCCTTGCTCGCCGAAGGACGCGATCCCTACGACCCGGCCCTCCAGGCCCTCGTCCAGCAGGGCCTCGGCTGGGACAAGGCCCGCGACGGCTTCGGGATCTACGAGTTCCTTCCCTACTACTATCCGCCCTGGCTCGCCCTCGCCGTCGTCCCCCTGCTCCCTCTGGGCTATTGTCTTGCCAAGTTCGCGTGGCTGGTGCTCGGCGCCGAGATGCTCCTCGCGGCGGGCTGGCTGCTCAAGGATACGGTGCGCGGCATTCCGGGGCCCCTGGCTCTCACGGTCGTCGCGCTGTTCGGATTCTCGATCCGCTCGGTGGCCATGGGCCAGGTGGCGCCGCTGGTGCTGTTGCTGATCGCGTCGGCGTGGTGGCTTCTCGAGAAGCGCCGCGACTTCGCCGCCGGCTGCGTGCTGGCGCTTCTCACCATCAAGCCCCAGCTGACGCTGCTGCTCATCCTGGCGATACTCGGATGGATGGCGCGCCAGCGGCGCTGGGGCGTGTGGCGGGGCGCGGCCGCCGCGACCGTGCTGCTCGTCGTCGCGAGCACGGCGGCCTTCCCCGGCTGGCTGCCGTCGATGCTGGAGGCCACGCGCGTCACGCCGATGCCGACGGCTTACTACCCGGGCCTCGGCACCACCTGGTACGTCACGCTCGGCGCGCTGGGCCTCTCAGGGCCATTGCTCATCGTCGCGTACATGTCGGTGGCCGTGCCGCTGATCGTCGCCCTCGTGAGGGCCGTCGCGCGCGAGCAGCGCTGTCTCGAGGACATCATCGGCCTGGCGCTCATCGCGCCGTTCTTCGTCGTCCCCTACGCGCGACCCTACGACTACCCGGTGCTGCTGGTTCCCGCCCTCACCCTGATGGGCTCACGACTGGCGGGACTGCCGCGGGCCATGCTGGCGGGCACACTCCTGCTGCTGCCTTCCCTTCACATCCTGAGACTGGCGGCCGACTATGCAACGCCCGTGGTGGGAGTGCGTCGTCCCGAGTTCACGTACTTCTGGATCCCGCTGCTGATCGGATTGCTGTGGTTGTATTGCCCGGCCGACGGGAGCAGGGAGGAAGGGTCCGCTGCACTTCGGAATGACCACTGACGTACAGACACAGGAGACCAACATGAAACGTACTACCCTGGCAGCCGCTGCTTTCGTCCTCGCTTCGAGCTCCATCGCACTCGCCCAGATTCCGGCCGTCGTGCCGTCTCCCAAGTCCGTCGCCGACAGCGCTGCCCAGGGCGCCAAGGACGCAGCTACCCAGAAAGCCGCCGAGGAAGCCGCCAAAGCGGCTGCTCCCGCGGCCGCCGCGGCCGCGGCTCCTGCTGCTGCCGCCGCCGCCGCTCCGGCTGCCGCTGCTGCTGCCGCGCCTGCTGCCGCTGCCGCCGCTGCTCCCGGTGCCGCTCCTGCTGCTGCCGCCGAAGCGGCTCCTGCTGCCGCCGCTGCCGCTGCTGCTCCGGCCGCCGCTGCGGCGGCGCCTGGCGCTGCGGCCGCTGCTGCTGCCGCGGGCGCGCAGGGCGCGGCCACCAACGCTGCTACGGGCGCTGCCGCAGGCGCCGTCGCTCCGGCGGCCGCGAAAGCCGCCGAGGCCAAGCAGGCCGCCGACTCCGCCAAGGCGGCCAGCGACGCCGCGAAGGCCCTCGGGACCGTCGGCCACTAAGCGACTCACGCAAGGCGGGAGCGTGGCCGGGCCGCCGCGCTCCCGCCCAATTTCTAAAGGGCTCCTCGCGGGTTGGTGTGGGTGACTTGACCGAGGGAATCGATCGGGAACCGCTTGCCGGCAGGCCCCCCGGGCGGCCGTTGCGGGAGGCGGAAACCCGGCGCGGCTCGAAGACGCCTCACCGAGCCGCCTCCGTCTCCCGGCATTCCCCGGGGAATGTACCTGAAGCAGCGACGTTGCCGCGCTTGGCGTCCATGAAAGAGCGGCCGAAGTCCAAGTCAGCCTGGTACTGGTTGTGTGCCGCGCAGCGCAGCTCGATGTTTTCCGGCGAGTGTCGCCCGCCCAGGGCAAAAGGGGCCCAGTGGTGGAACTCGACGTTGCTCGTCGCGCCGCAGCGACGTCCGCGCGCATCCACGTAGCAGCAGCGCCCGCAATCGCGTTGCCAGACCTCGCGCCGCACGGCTGCCGGAATG
>JBHEPB010000054.1:0-9169 GCA_046260515.1 Binatia bacterium | reverse complement strand
GACGCCTGCGAGCGCGAGCGCCAGAGCCTGGTGCGCGTGCGCCTGGCCCGCGGCCGCTACGCCGAAGCCGAGCCGGTGGTGCTCGCGGAAATCTCCGATGTGCAGTCGCGCTACGGCGCCACCGACATCCGGCTGTCGGTGGCGCTGTGCAACGTGGCGCGCTTTTACGCCCGCCAGGGCCAGTACGCGCTTTCCGGGCCGCTCTTCGCCCGCAGCTTCGACCTGTGGAAGACGGTGCGCGAAGACGCCCAGGCCGAGCACAAGCGCGCCGTGGCCGCCGGCCAGCCGAGCCCCTTCGGCGCAGAGTTCCTGCGCCCCCGCGCCGGGCACGCGCCGTTTGCCGCACCCTGCGGCCTCGAGGACCAGCCGCTGCTGCTCTACAAGATCGGCAAGGCCGGCGTCGCCAACGACGCCATCCGCTACGAAGAAGCCCTGTGGGCCGCCGACACCGACGCCGGCCCCGCGGCGGTGGACCAGCTGAACGCCATGGTTTCGCGCGGCGCCGACCCCCTGGACATCGCCGCGGCCCGCCACGCCGTGGCCTTTGTTGCCAAGAGGAAGGGCGACATGGACAGGGCCGAACGGGAGACGCGCGCGGTACTGGCCGCCTACGCCGCCGAGTGGCCCGCCCTGCCCCTTTCCGAGCGCCGCTACCGCGCCGAGGACTACCTGAGGGCCCACGAAAGCCTCATCGAGATCCTGCGCTCCACCCGCCGCTTCCCCGAGGCCGTGGAACTCGGCCAGCGCGCCGAGCAGCTCGCGGCAGCCACCGTCCACCAGTACGACTCCGTGCGCCTGGACACGCTGCTCTCGCTGGCCAAAACCTTCCGCGAGATGCGCGAGGCCGGCCGCGCCGAGTCGGCCGCCGCCCGCTACCTGGACGCCATCGTCGCCGCTCGCGGCGACACCTCGGCCGACTACGCCTGGGCCCTGCGCACCATTTCGTACGCCTACCTGCTGCGCGACGAACTCGACGCCTCGGGCCGAATGGAGATGCAGGCCAAGGCGATCTGGGCTAAACAGAGCACTGTCGCACCGGCATTCTGATGCACCTCCGGCCTCGCGGGACGCGGGGGCTGACCTCTGACAAGGCCGGAACCGGGACCAGCGACGAAAGGGAGAGATCCTAGGTGAACGAAAGGTCGACCAAGATCGGTCACGTGGTTTCCGTGGCGGGCTCGCGGGTGTCGGCCCTGCTCGTGTACGCCGATGCCGGCGCTCCCGACGAGCGCTCGACGTCCAGCATGCTCGGCGGCGACGGCAGCGGCACCACCCGCTCGGCCGTGCAGGTGGGCGCCATCGCCCGCATCCACACCGGCCACTCCACGGTCTTCGGAATGATCTCGAGCCTGCGCACCGAGAACCCCTCCTTTCCGCCCGGGGCCGACGAAAAGAACTTCTTCGAGATGGACCTGCTGGGCGAAGCCATGATGGACGTGAGCAGCGGGGCCGAGGGCACCTTCCAGCGCGGCGTCTCGGTGTACCCGGGCCTCGGCGCCGAGATCTTCACGGCCACGCGCGACGACCTGGAAAGGGTGTACGCTCGCCCGGCCGCCTCCAACGTGCGCCTGGGTGCCATCCACCAGGACAAGACCCTGCCCGCCTTCGTCACCACCGACCACCTGGTGGGCAAGCACTTCGCGGTGCTCGGCACTTCGGGCGCCGGCAAGAGCTGCACGGTGGCCCTGCTGCTGCGCGCCATCCTCGACCAGAACACCAGCGGCCACATCGTGCTGCTCGATCCCCACAACGAATACAGCCAGGCCTTCGACACCCGCGCCGAGATCGTCTCGCCCCAGAACATGGAAATGCCCTACTGGCTCCTCAACTTCGAGGAGACGGTGGAACTGCTGATCGGCCGCGGCGGCATGAGCGAAGAGACCGAGGTGGGCATCCTGAAGGGCGGCATCCTGGACGCCAAGCGCCGCTACTTTGGCGAGGGCCGCGACACCAGCTACATCACCGTCGACACGCCGGTGCCCTACCGCATGGCGACCCTGCTGCAGTACCTGGACAAGCAGATGGGGCGCCTGGACAAGCCCGACACCGCTGCGCCCTACATGCGCATCAAGGACCGCATCGAGACGCTGACGGCCGACTCACGCTACGGCTTCATGTTCTCGGGCATGTTCATCGCCGACAACATGTCGAAGATCCTGAGCCGCATCCTGCGCATCCCGGTGGCCGGCAAACCCATCACCATCGTGGATCTGTCGGGCGTGCCCTCGGAGATCGTCGAAGTGCTGGTGTCGATGGTGAGCCGCATGATCTTCGACTTTGCGCTGTGGTCCGAGCGCAGCAAGGCCGTGCCGGTGCTGCTGGTGTGCGAGGAAGCCCACCGCTACGTGCCCAAGACCGAGTCGGCCTTTTCCTCGGCCCGCCAGGCGCTGGCCCGCATCGCCAAGGAAGGCCGAAAGTACGGCGTGGCGCTGTGCCTCATTACGCAGAGGCCGTCGGAGATCGACCCGGTGGTGCTGTCCCAGTGCAACACGCTGTTCGCGCTGCGCATGAGCAACTTTCCCGACCAGGAGTTCGTGGCCAAGACCCTGCCCGACAGCGCAGGGGGCCTCATCAACAGCCTGCCCGCGCTTCGCACCCAGGAGGCCATCGTGGTGGGCGAAGGCGTGAACGTGCCCGTGCGCCTTACGATGGACGACCTGCCCGAGGAGTTCCGGCCCCGAAGCGGCTCGGCCAAGTTCGCCGCGGCCTGGAGGGCGGAGACGACGCCGCAGGGATTCGTGGAGGCCACCGTGGAAAGGTGGCGGCGCCAGCAGAGGGACTAAGCGGAGTTACTTGGGCGCGATGAGGACAGGCTCGGCGTCGGCGTACTCGGCCACCACTCTCTCAAACTGCAACGAGTAGGCGCCCACCAGCACCACGGCCGCCACGGCAGCGGCTCCCATCCACACCAGCAGCGGTCTTGCGAAGGTCGAACCCGGTCGCCCGCTGGCCGGCAGCGCGCGGTAGGCCAGCATTACCGCCAGGCCGGCCAGGCCGGCCGCCACCAGCATCTCGATTCCAAGAACCCCGAGCACCGGATGAGGCCCCATGGTGCCGTCGGGCTGCATGGGCCCGCCCGGCGCCACGAAGTCCAGCACGATGCCGCGGGCCAGCGTGGGCGTAACGGCAGCCAGCCCCTGGGCCCCCATGAAGACCACGCGGTGGCCGTGGGTGGAGCCGTTTCCAACAAAGGTTGCACGCAGGGCCACGGCCGAGCAGGCCAGCAGGGTGGCCAGCACCATCATGGCGCCGGGCCGGGTGCCGCCCATGTTGTCGAAGAAGGAATAGAGGGTGGCCGCTACGTCGAGCAGCAGGACCACCTGCAGCAGGACCAGGACGCGAAGGAGGACGCGTCCGGCGCGGTTACGCTTCGGGGGCATGGACGTTCGGGTTTAGCACGGGGGTGGGGCGGCAGGAAGATGGGTCCCGACCCGGCGATGACATGGAGGTATTGGGTCCGCCTGACGGCCCGGTCAATCACATTTGCGCGATTGAGAGCGCAACTGCTTCCGCTCCAGCCTCCCCTTCGCATGCGACGCCGGTTGCGCCGCGCGGAGGGTGGTCATGAAGGAGCATCGAGGAAGCTGGAGAGGTCGCTGGTTGCCGGCGCTGGCGCTGGCGGCCGCGCTGGGGAGTGAAGGCGGCTTCGACGTTGCCGGCGGCAGCGCTTCGATCGGACGCGAAGCGTGGATGCCCGATGTGGGACCGCGTATCGCGGATCTGAAAGCGAGGGCGAACGAGGCGGCGGCAGAAGCGAAGTCGCGCCGGACGACGCGGAAGAACGACGGCCAGTGGTGGCGGGCGGTGGCGGCAAGGCCGGGCGCCGGAGAGCGGCGATGAAGGCGGCGCGGTCGGTCCTGCTCGCTCTCTTGCTCGCAATGCAAGCGTTCTTCGCGCCGCACAGCATGGGCCAGGCGGTGCCCGGCAACGCACCGGGCTCCCAGACCGGCGATAGCGGAGGGGCCTTTACCGGCCTTGCCTCGGCGCCGGAGGCCAACCTGTTCACCGGCGTGGCGCAGACGACGATTCCCATCGAGGTTCCGCCGGGACGTCTCGGGTTGGCGCCGACCCTGGCACTTACTTACTCGAGCAGCGGCGGCGCCGGCGCCTACGGTAACGGATGGAACCTGCCTCTGCCGCGAATTCATCGCTCCACGCGCGAGGGTGTGCCGCGCTACGACGACAGCGACCGCTTCGTGCTCGAGATGCCGGGCGCCATGGTCGAGCTGGAGCCCGTCCCGGGTTCGACCCACGGCTTTCGTGCGGAGATCGAATCGGCCTTCCTGCGCGTCGGCTTCGACCAAGGCGGCAACTCGTGGACGGTGATCGACAAACTCGGCGTCACCTTCCGCTTCGGGAGCCGGGCCCAGGCTCGTACCGGCCGCGGAGCATCGAGGAACCAGACCTTCTCCTGGCTGCTCGAGAGCATCGAGGATCCGGCGGGCAACCGCATCGAGTACGAATGGGCCGCAGGCGGCGCGGAAGGCACGTCCACCGGGCTGCCGGCATGGATCCGCTACGGCGCCAACGCGAGAACCGGCGCTGCCCACTTCGCCGAAGTCGAGTTTCGCTGGGTCCCGCTCCAGCACCCTGCCCCTCCGCGTGTGTCCTCACGGGACGGTTACGCGCAGGGACTCGACGTACGCCTGGCGACCATCGACACACGCACCCACGGCTTGGCCGCGCGAAGCTACGTGTTCAGCCACGAAGAGGATGCCGTCACCGCCGACCTTCGCCTGGTCGGCGTCACGTTGACGGCTTTCGCCGAAACGCCGGCCGATGACGTCCGGCTTCCGAGCACCGTCTTCGTTTACGCCCCGGCCCTGCACGAAGGCTGGCCCGCCCTTGGAACCCCGCTTTCCGGGGAGGCGCCCTTCGAAGTGCCCTCCTCCGGCCACCTTCGCCTGGGAAGCCGCTCGACCACCATCGACAACGTCGATCTCAACGGCGACGGCATCATCGATCGCGTCGCCACGACCACCAACCCGCCGCAGGTCTCGCTGGGGCACGGACGTGGGTTCGGAGCGGTTCGAACCTGGAACTGGCCCGCCTCGTCCCAGGCGCCGCGCGAGATACGCAGCAACGACGGCAACGGCAATCTGTTGAGCAACGTGTTCGACCTCGACGGCGACGGCTTCGCGGACCTGGTGGACGGCGACCCCGCGGCCTGCGCGGGGCCATTGGGGCACTGGTGCATGTGGAAGGGGAGTGCGAATGGATTCGCCAGCGAGGCCATCGCCTGGCGCTCGCTCTTCTCCTACCTGCGCGAAACCACGCACGGCGGCTCCAGGGTCGTCGTCGATCTGATCGACGTGGACAGCGATGGTCGCCTCGACCTTGTGGACGCCACCCAGCACAACGAGTCCACCGGGGTGCGCAACTGGTTCGTCTATCGAAATACCGGAGCCGGCTTCGAGTCACCGCCCAGGCCTTTCGCGGCCCCGCTTCCCTATCTCTCCCGCAGCTCCGGCGGGCGGGTCATCGTCGGGCTCTTCGACATCAATGCGGACTCGTTGCCCGACATGGTGATCGCCGATGCCGGCAACGTCGACGACAGCGTGTACTGGTTCGGGTACACAGCCTGGGAGGTCCATCTCCACGACGGGAACGGCCTGTCCCCGACGCCGACCGTGTGGCCCATCGACGGCGGCTTCGGCGACGGCCCCGGGCTGCCCAACTTCCTCAACCTGAGGGCGACGGACGGCTCGACCATCGCCGACCTCTTCGACATCACCGGGGACGGACGCCCCGACCTCGTGAGACGAAATCGAGGCTATGTCCCCGGGTCGGACGACGGATCGAGTCTCTGCAAGCGGAGCTCGAGATGCGCCACCCCGGACGAAAACGATTCCGCGGTCTCGGCCGGCTTCTGTTGTTTCGACCTTGCCGTGTTCGTCAACACAGGGTCGTCCTTCTCCCAGCCGGTGGGCTGGTCCTCGCCGGTGCACGGACTTCGCGCCGAGTTCGATGCCTGCCCCTACTCCGGAGGGATCCCCTGTTCGGGCCTCGTATACGACTTCGACTTCTTCGATTTCGACGGCGACGGCCTGGTGGACTTCATCGAGCGCTACACCGCCGCGGGCAAGCCGAACTCCTGGCTCGTCCATCCCCATCCTGCCTCGCCGGGCGGTGGGGGCGCGCGGCCGAACCTGCTGGTCGCCATGCGCAACGGTGTCGGCGGCGAGACCATGCTGCGCTACGATTCCGCCGCGACCACTCCGGACACACGCCTACCCTTCCCCCACTGGATCGTCACCGAGCGCGAGCTTCGCGATTCCGTGTTCGACCAGGCGCCGCTGCTGACGTCCTTCGCGTATCGTGGAGGGTACTTCGATCCCGTGGACCGCGAGTTGCGAGGTTTCGCCACGGTGCAGGAAGTGGACCCGGTGGGCACGATCCGGGTGCGCGAATACCACCAGGACCGGCGGCGGGCCGGCCGGCTTCGTCGCGTCACGAATCTCCCCCCGGCTCCCTGCGTGGCAGCGAACGCCGAGGACCCGGCCGATCCCTGCAGCCCGTGGCGCCGTCCCCTCGGCATCTCGGAGTACGAGTGGCCCGCGACCGGACCCGTGCTTCTCGCCCGGGAGAGCGATGTCCCCTACCAGGACGGGACGTCGGTCGAGAACCTGAGACGCAGCACCGGGTACTCCTACGATGCCTACGGGAACGTGATTCGGCGCAGGACCGACACGGCGATGGCCTCCGCCACGACGACCACCACCGAATACCACCACCGTGTCAGCGATGGACCGGGCGGAATGCCCGGGAACTACCTGGTGGCCAAGCCCACCCGCGTCCTCACGCAAGAGGATGGCCGTGCGGCCCCCCTTCTCGAAAGCCGCTTCGAGTATGAGTGGAAGAGTCCGGCTCCCGCCTCGCTGGTCGCGGCCTCCACCTGCGTTTCCTGGACCGGCACGGCCTGCTCGCGTTGGTCGCGGCGAACCTTCGAGTACGACGCCTACGGCAACGTGACCCTGGCCCGTGGGCCGGACGGAGCCGCCTCGCGCACCTACCACGACGCCAACGCCTTGTTCGCAGAGCGCGGGGTCGATCCGGTCGGCCTCGTGACCAGGTCCACCACGGATCCACGCACCGGGCAGGTCACCGAAACCATCGCGCCGGGGGGCAGCGTGCTGCGGTCCCGCTACGACGGCCTCGGTCGCCTGCTGCGCACCTGGGGTCCGGGGACCACCCGCCAATCCCCACGCCGCCGGGTCGAGTACGCGCCCGGCGGCCTCGGCCAATCGCCGCCCCGCGTCCTCGTAACGGACGCCGAGAGAGGGCAGTCGGCGACTTTCTTCGACGGTTTGGGTCGCGGCGTCGGATCGAAGGCTGCGGCCAGCAACGGAGACATCGATGTCGCGGTGGTCTCCGGACTGAAGCGTTACGACACGCGCGGCCTCGTCGACTTCGAGGCCCTTCCCTTCGACAGCGCCGACCTCGACATCGACGTTCTGACGGAGACCTTCGACGACGCGCCGGCCTGGATGCGGTTCGGCTACGACGCCGCGGGCCGCCTCGTGGAGACCACGGCGCCGGACGGCTCCGTCGTCCGGGTGGACAGGTCCGTCCCAGGCATCCTGCAAACCCACGACGCCAACAGGACGTCGGGCGAGTATCCCGGCAGCACCGTCCTCGAGTTCTTCGACGGACTCGGTCACCGCCTCCAGCGCGATTCCTGTTCCTCGCCGCCCGCCGCGGCCGCGCCCTTCGACTGCCCACCGGGAAGCCTGGTCCGCCGGGAGAGCTGGCGATGGGATGGGCTTGGCCGGGCCACAGAGTCCCGTGTCCACGGGCTCGGTGTCGCCGCGGGCGATTCGGTGCTTCGGGTCGAACGGGATGGACTCGGAAACCGTTCCTCGGTGGTGCACAGCGATACCGGCGCTTGGCGCTACCGCTACGACGACAGCGGCCGGCTGGTCGAGGTGCTCAAGCCCGACGGTGCGCGCCTGGCGACCAGCTACGATGCAGCCGGCCGCGTCCGGCGTCGTCGTGGCCCCGGCGGAAGCGCGAGTTACGCGTACCACGGGAACGGCGGCGGAGTGGGAAAGGTCCGGCGCGTGACGACCCGCGCGCGCGGGAGCAAGGTCGCCGACGACTTCGGCTACGACGCTCGCGGCCGGGTCGTTACGCGGAAACGCCGCATCGCGCTCCGGTCCCACCCCAAGCTCGAGTTCGCGATGGCTTACCGCTACGACGACCTCGATCGCCGAGTGGCCACCGAGTACGTCGGATGGGAGTTCCCCGGCGAGGGTGTCGTGAACACCCGCTACGACGCCTACGGTCGCGAAGTGGCCGTGTGGACCGACGCGCGGGCCTACGTACTGGACGCCCGCTACGACTCCTCAGGACGCCTGCGCCGCATCGACTACGGCAACGGCCTCTCCGATCTCGTGGACTACGAAGACCGCAGCAATGCCCTGGCCGCGACGGGGCGCCTTCGCTGCCTGCGCACCACCGCGACCGGACTGGCCGCGAGCGGCGCCTGCGCAAGCGCGGTGGGTGACCTCGAGGGGTTCCACTACGACCGATGGGATCGTCGCGGCAACCTGCTCGCCGTAACTGATGCCCTGCGACCGGGGGACGCCCGGCTCGACGGCTCACGAAACTACGAGTACGACGCCCTCGGTCGTCTCGTCTCGGCCTACGGCGGCGCCCAGGCGGCGGAAACCTTCGCCTTCGACCCCGTCGGCAACCTGCTCCGCAACGGGAACACCAAGCTCCACTACAACGACCCGGCTCACCCCGCCCGCCTCACCGCAGTGCAAGGACCAACGGCGGAGTCCCGCGGCGTGGAATGGGACGACAACGGCCGTCGCCGGAGCGACGGTGAGGTCGTGTACGACTACGATGGATGGGATCGCCTCGTCTCCGTGGCCGTGGGCGAGCAGCCCGTGTCCAGAAACGGGTACACGGACTCCGGGGAGAGGTTCTACCGCCAGGACCTCGTGGGTGGCGAGACGGAGTTCGACCTGGGAGACGGCGTCGTCGTACGCGGCGGCGCCATCGAGCGAAGCGTGGCCTTCGCCGGGCGCGTCGTCGCCACCGACGGCCGCGACGGCCTGCGCTTTCTTCACCGCGACCACCAGGCTTCAGTGAAACTGATCTCCGACGAGGCCGGCGGCGGCGTCGAGCGCAGCCGCTACGCCACCTACGGTCGTCGTGTCGG
>JBHEPB010000044.1:0-2964 GCA_046260515.1 Binatia bacterium | reverse complement strand
CGACCGCCGCTCGTGGATGTCGCTGCTGGTCAACTGGGGCCTGGTCTTCGCGTCGATGGCCGTGGTAGCGCGCTGGCCGAATCCTCTCACCATCGTCGCGGCCCTCTTCGTCATCGGTGGACGCCAGCTCGGCATGTCCATCCTCATGCACGAGGCCGCGCACCGCACCCTCTTCCGCAACCGCGCCGTCAACGACTTCGTCGGCAACTGGCTGGCCGCCTATCCCGTGTGGGCCGATACCGTTCCCTACCGCCCCTACCACCTGAAGCACCACGCCAAGAACTGGACCAAGGACGACCCCGACCTCGACCTGGCGACGCCCTTCCCCATCACCAGGGAAAGCCTTCGCCGCAAGATCTGGCGCGACCTCTCCGGCCAGACCGGCTACAAACGCCTGCGCGCGACGCTGAGGCGCGACCTCGGCATGAGCGCCGGCCACAGCAAGGGAAAGACCGCGCGCCAGGACCAGAGCGCGTTTTCGGCCCTGCGCGGCGTGGTGCTGAGCAACCTCGCACTTCTCGGCCTCCTGGCGGCCAGCGGCCACCCCGAGCTCTACCTGCTGTGGATCGGCGCCTGGATGACGACCTACAGCGTGGTGCTCCGCATTCGCGCCATCGCCGAGCACGCCATGCCCGGCAACCCCGCCGATCCCTTGCGCAACTCGCGCACCACGCTGGCCAGCTGGTGGGAGCGCCTCTTCCTGGCGCCCAACTACGTGAACTACCATCTCGAGCACCACCTGCTGATGACCGTGCCCCACTACAAGCTGCCGGTCTTCCACCGCATGCTGCGCGAGCGCGGCCTGCTCGACGGCGCCAACGTGATGCAGGGCTACGCCAGCGTGTTGGCCCTGGCCGCGTCGAAGTCGGCTTCCGGGGCCGCCGCCTGAAGCAGGTCGCCAGAGTCCTGCGCGGCTGGGGTCGCTACCCTGCCGTTCCCGCCAGCGAAATCGAAGGCCGCGACCTTGCCGCGATCACGCGCGACGCCGTGCTGACGCGCGGCCTCGGCCGCTCCTACGGCGACGCGTCGCTTCCGCCGGCCGGACGCGGCCCAGTGGCCAGCAGCCTCCAGGCCGACCGCGTGCTTTCCTTCGACGAGGGCGCGGGACTACTGCAGGCGGAAGCCGGGCTCTCGCTCGGCGCCCTGGCCCAACTCTTTCTTCCCCGCGCCTTCTTCGTGCCGGTGACGCCCGGCACCCGCGACGTGACCCTCGGCGGCATGGTGGCCGCCGACGTGCACGGCAAGAACCACCACGTGGCCGGCACCATCGGCGCCCACGTGCGGGCACTGACGATGCGCCTTCCCGACGGCCGTCTCGAGGAAGTCACGCGCAGCAGCAACGAGGAACTCTTCCGCGCCACACTCGGAGGCATGGGCCTCACTGGCCACATCCTCGACGTCACGCTGGCCCTCGAGAGCGTGCCGTCGCGGCACATCGTCGAGGAGACCACGACCTTTCCCGACCTTGAGTCCCTCGTGGACGGCCTTCTCGAAGCGGGCCGCTGCTGGCCGATGACCGTAGCCTGGTCCGACCTGCTCGCGGATCGCGGCAGCTTCGGTCGCGGCATCCTCGCTTGCGGGCGCTGGGCCGACGCCGACGAGGCCTGCCGGGCGTCGTCCTTCGAAGCGCCGCGGGTGCCCGTGCCCTTCGAGATGCCGGTGCGCCTGCTCGGCAACAGGACGATCGGCGCCTTCAATGCGCTGCGCTACGAAGCAGCGCGGCGCTCCGCTTCCGGACCGATCACGAAGGTTCGCTCGGCGGAGTCCTTCTTCTATCCGCTGGACGCCCTCGGCAACTGGAACCTCCTGTACGGACGCCGCGGGTTCACGCAGTACCAGTGCGTGCTGCCGCCGGACGCGACGATGCGCAGCTACCGCCGCCTCGCCGGGATCGCGCGCAGCGGCGGCCCCGGTCCCTTCCTCACCGTGATCAAGGACTGCGGCGCCGAAGGCGAGGGCCTGTTGTCCTTTCCGATGCCGGGGGTTTCCTTCGCCCTCGACTTTCCCGTCCACGACGGAACGCCGGAACTGGTCGCGCGCCTCAACGACTTCGTCGCTGCCGCAGGCGGTCGCATCTACCTGGCCAAGGACGCCTTCACCACGGCAGAGCAGTTCGCCGCGATGGAGCCTCGGTTGCCGGCTTTCCTCGAAGTGCGAAAGCGCCTGGATCCCGACGGTAGAATCGAAAGCGCGCTGTCGCGGCGCCTGTTTCCGCCGTCCGCCTGAAAAGGGGGTCTTCGCGGATTCGTATTGGTAGCCACCCCGGGCTTTTCGAGGATTCTCCGGCGGTCAGGCTGGCCGCAGCATCGCCCCAGGAAAGAGTGGCGGCCTCGGCTCCAGCACCCAGGCGACTGCTGCACGAACATTCCCCGGGGAATGTCGGGCGGGGCCCGGTCGCGGACAGCGGCCGCTATGACATTGGTGTGATGGAATCGTCGTCGCGAGGTCGATTTCTGTTGACGCGATTTCTCGCCTCCTCCGCTCGCCCGTAGCGAGCCGGAATACCTCCGACCCTTTTCTCGCCCAATTCGCGCGCAGCGCTCGTCAGATCCTGCGCGCGGCTTTCAAGGGCGATGTCCTGCGACGGCGCGGACCTCGCCGCGAACGACGCAGAAAAAACCCATGGTACAAGCGTCTTCATGACGACACTCTTCGACTCCGTTGCAAAGCTCTCCGAACAGGAGCTGCTCGATCACTTCACGGGCCTCGTCGTTCGCGACCGGCATACGACAAGCGAACTGCTCGTCGCGATCGCCGAGATCGACGAGCGCAAGCTCTGGGCCCGGCATGCCTGCTCCTCCATGTTCATCTTCTGCATGGAAGGCTTTCACATGTCGGAGCAGGTGACCGCCAAGCGACTCTGGGCTGCGCGCACGGCGCGCCGCTTTCCTGTTGTTCTCGAGATGGTCGCCCGCGGCGAGTTGCATCTCGCTGCGATCCATCTGCTGGCTCGGCACCTGACCG